>CAZRKQ010000130.1:0-36099 GCA_964600755.1 uncultured Thiotrichaceae bacterium | reverse complement strand
GCCGGGGCCCAGGGTTTCGATGTTCTTGATGGTTTTCCAGCTTTCCATATCGATGACGCTGACGTTGCCCGCCTTGATATTGGGTGTCGCCATTACCGTGCGGCCCTTGTACTCCCAGGTAATACCTGAAGCCAGGTGCGGCATACCCGGCAGTTCCAGGTCGGGTACCATGACCCGGCGAAGGTCCATGTCAACGACCTGGGCCTTGCCTTCGCGCGAGGTGCCGATGATTGAAACGTATTCCTGGTCGAAGAAGAAATCGTCGAGGTAATCGGCAACCGTGATTTTTCTGACGGGAAACGGCTCGGGTTTAAGGTTTTCACCCGAGTCTGTGCGGTAATCGTGCACCCAGCCGTCGAATCCAATAGGCGGCTCGTCTTCGTAATTGATTTCCCATAACTCCGGGATGTCCTTGAGTGCGGCGATAAAACTGTTACGCGGAGGTGCGGTGTAAACCGCACTGACACGGGATGTTTTGCCGTGAGCATCTTTGACATCGTAGAGTTTGATCGGGCTTAAGTCGCGCGCGTCAAGCAGGACCAGGGTATGTGGCAGATAGTTGGCAATCATGACATAGCGGCCATCGGCAGATACGGCCTGGTTGCGGGTGTTGATACCGGCGCGTATCTCGGCGACCAGTTTCAGGTTGTAGATATCATACTTGCTGATCCAGCCGTCACGCGAGGCAAAATATACAAAGCGTCCATCGGGTGAATACTTGGGACCACCGTGCAGGGCAAAGCGTGATTTGAAGCGATGGATCGGCTCCATCTTGTCGCCGTCGAGCAGGGTGACGTGGTGATCACCCAGTTCGACGACCAGGAACAGGTTGAGCGGGTCTTCAACCTCGAAAACAGGCTTGTCGGATAAATCGCTTTGCTTGTTGTGAATTATATGACTGGCGCTGATCTCGTCCATGCCCCATACCGGCGTTTGTTCCAACGGTGTATATACATAGTCAACCAGCGACTGAATCTCCTTGTCTGAAAGCTTGTCCTTGAAGGCCGGCATCTGGGTTGCGGCGCGGCCATTTTTGATGACATCAACAGCGGCGGTCTTGCGCAGGCGTTTCAGGTTTTCCGGTAAAAGTGCGGGCCCCATGCCGCCGAGGCGTTGTTCATTGTGGCATTCAGCACAGTGAGTTTTGTAGAGCTTTAATGTATCCGCTGTATTTTCTGTTGTACTGGCAACAACCGGACTTGCTGCACTTATGAACAGTACATAACTGGCTACAGATAGGAATTTGTTTAAGTGATTCATCAAGAATTAAATTGGTTTATATTTTAATGGACTGTATTTTACACTCGCAAAGGATGCAAAGATTATTAATGTGTTTACCGCAGAGGCGCGGAGGCGCGGAGAACAGCTATTCCTTATGTGTCTGCAGCTTGTATTATCGCAACTTATCACGAATTACATCTGAATAACGCAAGCAACCAACAGTACAGCAATCGTAGGGTGGGCTTCGCCCACCAACACATCATTTACTCCAGGTTTGCCAGGTGGGCAAAGCCCACCCTACGACTGGAATATGACCGCAACTAAAATTATCTTTCCTCTGCGTCTCCGCGCCTCTGCGGTTAATAAACAATTCTACTTTGCGATCTTTGTACACTGGCGAGAGTAATTCTCTATAGCGCATTAATCAGTTACATGAACAGTGCCCGTCATCCTGGGATGTGGTCCACAACGATAGGGGAAGGTGCCGGCTTCCTTGAATTCACGTTCGTAGGATTCGTCAGGGAATATATAGTCAGGTTCTTCTTCACCCAGTGCCTCGAACCAGACGCTGTGGTACTGGCGCTTTTCAACGTTTTCCCAGCGAACAGTCTCGCCGCGTTTGATGGTTATTTCCTGCGGCGTGAATAAGAAGTCCTTGATTTTCACCACATTGGTGTCGCCGCCAGCTATAGCGATCTGGGCGAAGATAGCCAGTATGAATGACAGGATTACTGGTTTCAATTTCATGTAGAAAGCCTCTTGTTGAACCACAGAAAACACAGGGTAACACAGAGGTTTATAAGTTTTAATCAACGCAAAGACGCTGAGGCGCAAAGATCGCAAAGATTATTGAAAAGGTATTCGTAGAAGTGGCTAAACCCGCTGCTATAAGTAATAAAATAACCTCTGTGAATCTCTGTGCCCTCTGTGGTGAAAAAGTTTTAATTATTTCCCTATGGCATTGATTTCCGCATCTTCGTCATCGAAGCCGAGTTTGAAGCCCAGCGATACATGATGGAAACGGCTGCTGCTGTAATCATCGTGAATCGCGAAACCGATGTTGTACCATTGATCGGTACTCATGCTGATGTCGCCGGGTTTGTCCGAGGTCAGTTTGCGGGTCATCAACACGGTCCAGACGCCGTTATCCAGGCTGCCGGTGAAATTCACGCCCTGACCGCCGCTCATGACACGTTCGGCCAGGATGTGGCCATCTTCGGATTCCCCGGTGCCGCCCTTGTAGCGCAGCAGGTCCATGAACGAGCCATTCTCCAGCGCTGCCTGGATCTCGGCGTCAGCCTTCAGCTTGTCCCAGCCACCACGCATCTTGCCGCCTTTACCTTCGATTTCAATTTCGGTGCGGCTTTCTTTCAGGTACTTGGTGATGCCGTTACTCAGGTCGAGTTGCGATGCTGCCGGGCTGCCCTTCATTGTGGCATCATCAGGCTTGTGCGGCATGTAATTGACGTCGTGATGGCAGGATTGCCAGCAGCCTGAACGTTCAGCGTATTCCACCTTGGGATCGTCTTCACTATCTGTGGTCAGCATGATGGCCAGCTTGATCGGGTTTTCAGGATCCATTTTACCGCCCTCGGCAAACGGCACCGGTGCGTGCTCACCGTCTTCCCACTGGAAGCGCATGTACAGGTTGTCGGCATCGTGTGCTGCCTGCACGTTAACCGCGATGCTGCCGCGTTTGCCGGGGATGGGTGTGGCTTCGGCTTTTTCACCGGAGACGATGAGGTCGCCGATATCCACTTCCTCGTCCTCGTGGCACTCTAAACAGCTATCACCCTTGACGACGGCGCGTTTACCGCCGTGGTCGCTGCCTTTCAATACCCATTCCATCGAAGCCTGGCCCGTGTAGAACAGGACGACTTCTCTAGGTTCGATACTGGACCAGTCGATGCTTGCCGCAGGATTTTCACCGGAAGCGGTGGCTGCGGCAGCAACAGGTGCTGCCGCTGTTTTAACCGCTTCTTTGGGAACAGCCACTGCTGCGGTTTCCGTAACTGCTGTGGCTTCAGCTGCTGACTCAGGTTCAGCGGCTGCGGCCATGTCTTCTGTCTCGTCTTCTTCCTTGTCTGGGGACGTGCCATCGATAAAGGCCTGCCATTGCGGTGGGATCGGGCGTATATCGTCAGGGTTTGGTTGTTCCATTGCTGTCAATTCTTCGTCTGTCAACTGGTCGTGCACCTTGGTGTGTGCGATACCCTTGTGGCAGTCGATACATGTGTTTCCTAATTCCATGCCATTGATATGCTGCTTGCGAGCACGTTTTTTCTGGTCTTCCGGATCCATCGAATCGAAGTCGTGACAGTTGCGACATTCGCGTGAGTCCGTGTTTTTCATTGCCTTCCAGACATTCTGCGCCAGTTCCAGGCGGTGTTTGTCGAATTTTTCAGGGGTATTGATGGTGCCGAGCATTTTATGCAGCAGCTCGTTGCTGGCCTGTATTTTGCGCACTACCTTGTGTACCCAGGGGTCTGGTACGTGGCAGTCGGAACAGGTAGCACGCACGCCGCTACGATTGGTGTAATGAATGGTTTTTTTGTATTCCTGGTAAACGTTTTCTTCCATTTCGTGGCAGGAGATACAGAAATCCAGTGTATTGGTCATTTCCATCGCGGTATTGAAACCGCCCCAGAAAATCACGCCTACGATCATGAAGAACAGGGCTACGCCAAGTGTGGTTCCGAGCAGAACCTTGCGTGACAATAAACCGAATTTCCTGGAAGGATTAGCCATGATTAACATTCACCTTGAATTTTATTCTGTGTATTGCGCAAGAAGCCTGTCAACAGGTTGCTTGGGTAATACACTGTCAGAAGAAGGGCGGACATACGCATCGTATGTCCGCCCTGTTTCGTTTATATCGTAACTTTATTGTTCATTAAGTTACATGGTTGACGCGGTTGTAGACATTGAACTTGCCGGTGGGTGCATAAAGCCCCTTGACGCGTGCTTTTTCTTCCAGCGTCTTGGCATCAAAGATGATGATTTCACCGTTAGGTTCAAGACTGTCTGCACGATTCCAGACAGAGGCCCATACTTCAGTACCATCTTTGTTGAACTCGAAGTGAACGGCTGCATAGCCTTTCTTATCGGTCAGCTGGATAGTCTTGACAACCTTGCGGGTCTTCTTGTCGATGACCTTGACTGACTGCTGGATTACAGGCTCAGGGTGCTTGGTCTGGTCAGCCCATACGTAGTCGCTCTTGGGATGGGTGCGCAGGAACACGCCCGGACCGTCGGTATCGACTTCGTAGCAGATCTTCCAGGCCTGGTCTTTGTGACCTTTTGGATCGTTACCCCAGACGGTGACTTTGCCGACACCAAGGTGAGTTGTGCCACCGACAGGACCACACTTGGGATCATTCCAGTTCGCACCGGGACCCGGGTGAGGTTTCTTGTCGGTATCGATCATTGCTTCCAGTTTCCGGGTCTTGGTATCGATCACGACCATCTTGTCGGAGGCATTGGCTGCTATCTGGAAATAACGATTGGTTGGATCGTAGAAACCGTCATGCAGGTATTTAGCAGAGTCAATTTGGGTAACCTGGAGATTTTCGAGATCACTGTAATCCACTTGCCACATCTGCCCCAGCTCCTTCATGGAAACCAGCCAGGTGGGGGCCATCGGCGTGTCGTAAACCGCAGCAACACGAGACTCGTTGACATATTCGCCATCGACGTTAACACCGCGTGCAGAAACGACTTTCAGCGGCTCCATGGTTTTCGCATCGGCGATCACGAAATGAGGTGGCCAGTAACCACCACCGACAACGTACTTGCCATCGCCTGATACGGCGACGTCACGTGCGTCATAGGCGACCTGTACCTGGGCTACTTTCATCTTTTCAGGTGTCTGCCATAGATCGACCTTGGTCATCATGCCGTCACGGCCCATGATGTACCAGAAGCGACCAGCATCCTTGGCCTTCAGTGTGTCATGATGTTCGACCGTCTTCAGTACGTGTACCGCATAACCGGTAGGTACGTGCGCGACCACTTCTTTTTTGTCGCCATCGATGATCGCAACTTTGCCGACATCGCGTTCGATGACGAGGAAGAAGTTTTGCCAGTTACGGCCATGCAGAGGCTTGCTAGGATAGTCCTTCGGTTCCACAAAGACCTTGTGACGTTCCTTCATCAATGCCAGAGACATTTCAGGTGGAATCGGTGGTTCCATCTGGATGTATCGGGCCAGCAGGTTGATCTCTTCCGGGCTGAAGATATCATCGAAGTTGTTCATGCCGCCTTCAGTACCCTGGGTGATGATCTTCTCAAGGCGTTTTGTGCCTAGCTTGAGAGTACCTTTGGATTTCTTGGCCTTGTTCGGTTGCGGCTCCAGGCTCTTGCCTGTGGCACCTTTGCGCAAAACACCATGACAACCCGCGCAGCGCTGGAAGTACATGCTTTTTGCCTGTTCGAACTCAGCATCGTTGAGTGGCACGAACTTTTCTTTCTTTGCGGCAAAAGCCACGCCCGAGGACGCTGCCATGCCTAGGCAGACAGCAAGTAAAGCCGCCCCGTATTTCATCGTATGTTTTACGCTCATTAATCTAGACTCCTACTTGGTTTAGCAGATAATTATTTTCAGAATGTTATCTTTATCGATTCAGTAAAATTCACAGGGCAGACAATATTCCCTATTGGTGCAAAGGTCTTTGATTTATATCAAATACTCTTAAAGTAAGGGTTTGCCGGTGATTTGCAGAAATAAGGCAGGGTACGGGATTTTTATCTTGTATCAGGCCTGAATACTCAACTATACCGGTCTAAAAAGTACAACTAAATTGATCTGAAGCATGAACTGGAGCTGAAAATGATTTGCCGGGGAATCATCAAACGTTAATAACTGTAACACTGCTATATATAGTATTTCTAATATACCAGTATTAGTTACTCGAGTTAACAGCTGTATTAACGCATGGGCGGGTGGCATGGTGTGGCCATTGTAACTCGATCAAACGACTCGAACGGTAAACAATTGCAGCGCAGTCAAGTCAAGCCAAGGCTGCAAAGCCTGTGCAGGTGTATACAGGGGGCCTGGCGTGTACCTACAAACTTCCCGTTTTTTTCAATACGAACACAGCCAGAGGCAAGGTGAGCACTGCCAGCAATAACGGGACGTAGTAAATCAAACCGTTGCTGTAATCCGCATTACCGATAAAGCGTTCATTAAACACCAGCCACGCATGAACAGTAATAATTATGAGGCCAATGATTGTGGTCAGGGTGCCGCGCTGCAAAGGTACGACAATTCCGTAGATGATATAGGGCAGCATGCCAGCAACAAATACGCCTGGCGCCAGCCTGTAACCGGCTTCAAAGTGTGGTACCAGAGCAGAAATCAGAGACAGTGTAAGGCCGACCATGATGAACAGGTAACCCGGTGTGTTTGCGTATGATTGAGCGCGCATAAAAGCACCTCCTCATTTGCAAGTTACATGATGCAGTAAATCTGCATACATGCAACAGGATCGAAGTCGAGTTGTATCATGAAATACTACATCCAAATGAAAAGCGAGTATCCGGAGAAAAAGCAGTGAAATTATAGGGCATTGAATTCGGATGGGAACTGCATTTCTGCAACTAAGGATCGCGGCGGTATATTTGATTGTACTGGTTCCGGCTTAATCTGACTGTTGCTGCATGTTCTCGCCTGGCCGATAAACCAGTCGATACTGGAGATTTAACATCCTGCTTTCTCGCAGAGGCGCAGATGACGCAAAGGAAGAAGAATAAAATGATTCTGTATTTTTAAAAAAATACATATCACCTCTGCGTTCTCTGCGCCTCTGCGAGAGTAAATATCTATGTTTCTGTGAACTGCTGGAAATAACTGTTATTCCTCCGGCAGCAATGCATTGCGCAGATCATAAACAATTCGATGTGTATTGTGGCAACGAGCACACACGGTGACTGCAATTTCGCCCATCAACTTCTGGCTGTCTTTTACGCGTCCTTCGTTGATGCTGTGCTGAAGTGTTTCAAGATGCTGCAGGGTAACTTTACCCAGTATGCGTTCTCGAGGGTATTCGTCTTCTTTATGACAATTGTTACAGCTGTCACCGAGGTTATTCAGCTGGTCGGCGAGGTTCTGCCTGGCCTGCAGAGCAGCGGCTTTGCGACCATCATCCAGTGCAATCAGGATACGGTTGACGCTTTCAGACAGAGCTTCCATGTTGTCTTCGAAACTCTGTTGATTGCCATTGATGTCCTTAAGCTTGATATCATCGTAGTGCGGTGAACGGTACATGGCGGTCACCAGCGGCTGGTAATTGATATGACAGTCGTCACAGGTGCGCTGGATCATTTTCAGTGTTTTGCCAACGCGATAAGTATCGCCTTTTTCTGCGAACATCTCGAGTTCGGGCAACAGCCGGGGTTTGGTCTCTTTTTCCCACTCAGGCACCATGTCGGTGATCTTGTTGTAATCTTTTTCCAGGCGTTTTATCCATTTTTCCATGCCAGCCTGGTCATTATGTTCAGCATATTCACTAATGGCCTGCATTTCACGACGAAGTCGAAACATGGTATGTAACCACACCTGTCGCTTGTTGGCCGGTTTGTACCATTTTTCGAGTGAGGCGGGTGGTGTGTCGAGACTGATCGGGTCGTCAGCATAGGCGGGTGCAATACAGGCACCGACAACAAGTTGAAAGAGTAAAAAAGCGGGGACAATTTTAATGTTCATACTGAGCTATCGAGATAAGGGATTCGCAGCATTATAAGACATTCTGCATATAAATCGCTTGCGCCTGTTACTCAATTTATCTTGAGATAAGTGTTGCTATATTATTCTATAAACTTATGATGGATATAACGGTAATCATTATTTTCTGTATTTGCGGGTTGAACAGAAATAAACCTTACAATTACTGTTAGATAAGCTGTCGCTTCAGTGGTAAGCAGGGATTAGCTATGGACTTACATGAGTTGCCTTTTGCGAAAATTATCATCCTTCGGGATGATATCGCCGAAGTCATGATTAATGATGGCGTTCGAATGGACACAGCGATGGTGGAAGCATATCATGACTTTCTGCTTTCACATTTGCATGCCCCTTTCTCGCTGCTGATAAATAAAATTAACTCCTACACTTATGATTTTCACGCCCAGGAAAAACTGGCCACACTTAAGGAAATAAACGCGATGGCTGTGGTCGCCTACAACCGCGTAACCAGGATCACCACGGAAACACTGGCATCATATCCACGGGATGTAAAATGGAACCTGGAAATCTTTTCGAATCGGGATGAAGCCCTGGCGTGGTTGATTTCGCAGCAAGTCGAAGCTGACTGTGAGCTTGCGTAGTATGATGGTAATTTCAACGCAAAGGCGCGAAGACGCAAAGAGCGCAAGGGTGATATGAGTTTTTATTGCTTGAAATCTTATCGCCCCATTGATATTTATTCGCGTTGCTGGCGGCTTCCTTATTGAAATGAATTTTCTTTAACTTACATTGTTGGTTGATAACACAGATGCCTGAGATTCTGCACTGTTAATAATGCGGTGGCGGTGTCTCTTCGCTTTCGTGTGCGATGTTTGAGGTTGCGGCGGCTTTCAGTTTTTTCTCGAGAATGGACACTTGCAGTTGCAGTTGATCGATCAGCCTGTTCTGGTCGATGACGGTTTTGTTCAGCACATCAAGAGTGTCTTCAATGTGAGTCAACCTGATTTCAAGTTCTGTGATTCTTTCGTCCATATCTCAGCTCGATGTTTGAGCAGATATTCTGGTGGTCATTTTTGTCGCGGCACATACAGCGACAGGCATTGCCAGAAAATTAAGGAATGGAATACTGGTCATCAGAAAAACGCCGCTGCCTAACCCCAGTGAGCGCAGTCTGTTTTTACGGTTATATTCACGAATTTCCTTGAACAGCATGCCGCGATTTCCCAGTGGTGAGTCCATGTATTCAATTGAGAATGACCAGGCGGCAAACAGGAACCATGCAAAAGGTGCGACTACATTGATGACTGGAATGACGGTCAACAAGGCTAACGGTATCAGCCAGAGCAGAAAGTACAGGGTTTTGCGGATTTCGGCACCGACCGTTCGTACTACGGTTTTCCATACGGGCTCTGCTACCAGGTTTTCCGGTTTTGATCCGGTTAGTTTGTATTCAACGCTGGCAGACAGGTAGCTGTTAAATGGTGCGGATATCAGATTTGCGATCAGGGTGAAAGTAAAGAACACGATAAATAATAAGGTTAAGGCAAATAACGGCCATATCAGCCATTCCAGCCATGAGAGCCAGTCCGGAAGCAGCTTTTGCATCCAGCGATCCATCTGTTGACTAAGAAGATAGATGGCACCGCCGAACAGTACAGTATTGATCAGCAACGGTATGATGACATAACGCCGGATGCCGGATTTAAAGATCAGGCCAAAACCGCTCAGGCAGTCATTGATACCTTTTACATAATTAATCATGGATGCTCCATATTTTTCTTAAGACACGTGATTCCTGCTAAGCACTTCATGCTTTCATGAATGACGGATGTTGTTTAAACAATTGCGTGCATTGCCAGCAGGGCAGCGCCATAGCTGGCTTCGCTGTGTTGAGCAATTTCCACAGGCACGCCCAGTTTCTGTTCGCGTATTTTAAGCCATGCTGGATTCACACTGCCGCCGCCAGCAGTAAATACTTTAATTACATCGGGTGCGCCGAGACCCGACAGCGCCCTGTAGCCCTCTGCCTCGATACTGGCAATGCCTTCGAGCATGGCCTGGAAAAATTTCACGTCATTCTCCGGGCGCGGCTCAAGCAGCGGCTGCAACACTGGATTGTTGCGCGGGAAGCGTTCACCAGGCTGGGCAAGTGGATAGTAATCAAGCCCGGTGGCTTGCCCGGGTTCCAGCATGGGTGTCATTTCATTCATCTGTGCCTGGTCGAAGTATTTGAGCAACACCTTGCCACCACTGTTTGAAGCACCGCCGGCGAGCCAGGTATCGCCGAGACGGTGACTGTAGACGCCAAGCCGGCTGGAGAAAACCGGTTTGTCTGATATCAGTTTCAGCACCAGCGTGCTTCCCAGCGAGGTCACGGCTTCACCAATCTCGCTGGCGCCGGTTGCAATGAAAGCGGCGATACTGTCCGTGGTGCCTGCGACAAGCTGGCAATGATCGGGCAGTCCCAGTTGCGTTGCGACCTTTTTTTCTACAGTAGTGACTATTTTACCGGGGGCAAATACCTGCGGTAATAATGTGTCGTTGATATTCAGCCTGGACAACCATGTCGGCCATAGTCGATACACCGGGTCATAACCAAGTTTGAGGCAGTTATTTTCATCGCTGATATCGAAACGCCCACAGAGCAGGCCGCTGATCCAGTCAGCCTGGTGGCAGATGTGTTTGGCATCGTTGTTTGTTTTGAGCAGGAACAATGCCTTGGCAAGAGAAGAACTGGCACCGCGTGCTGCACTGTCTTCTGGTGCATGGCAATTGATGTCTTCGACTTCTTCAGTACAGCCCTGGTCGTAGTACATCAGCGCCGGTGAGCATGGCTCGCCGTAGTCATCACACAGCATGACCGTGCCGGATGTGCCATCGATGGCAATAGACTGAATCATCCCGGGTTCAACCTGGTCGCTTAGCTGGCGTATAACGGTGAAAGCTGCTTGCTGCCAGTCCGATGGCTGCTGGATATGGGGCAGCGGAATTCTTGCAGTGGCGAGTTCTTTTCCCTCTGTATCGATGGCGCTGCCGCGTACGCCCGAGGTGCCGAGATCGATGCCGAGGAATATTTCTGAACTCACTTTGCTGTGCTTCTTCTCAATCTGTGTATTGCACAAAGGCGGGTTAAGGAAGATGTACCGGGGACGCTGACTGCCAGCCTTGCTGTTTGTGCTCAGCGACGACCGTGGTGTAGATACCGCCGCGAACCCCGAATTCTGCTGTCAGGCGCATGAATCTTGGCTGGCAGGCAGCAACCATATCAGCAAGAATCCGGTTAGTTACGGCCTCGTGAAATGCACCCTCATCGCGAAATGACCATACGTACATCTTCAGTGATTTCAACTCAATACAGGACATATCTGGTACATATTCGAGGTGCAGGGTAGCGAAATCTGGCTGGCCTGTTTTAGGGCACAGGCAGGTGAATTCCGGCATGCGGATACGTATGCTGTAGTCCTTGTCCGGTTGTGGGTTATCAAAGACTTCCAGCTGTTTTGACGGCTGACTGGGCATGGTGAATCCTGTTGCTATCGCGTTTTAAAAAAACGTGATTATACGCTTAAATCCCTGTCGATTTTCAGCGTCGCTCATGTATACTAATCGCCAAATTATAACTATAAGGCATCCAGGATAGTTCATGCGCCTGAGCAAGATTAAACTCGCCGGCTTCAAATCTTTCGTAGACCCAACTTCACTCAAACTGCCCGGTAATCTCACCGGAATCGTCGGACCTAACGGCTGCGGTAAATCCAACGTTATCGATGCTGTGCGCTGGGTGATGGGTGAATCTTCGGCCAAGCATCTGCGCGGCAGTTCCATGGACGATGTCATCTTCAATGGCTCATCGGGTCGTAAGCCTGTAGGTATGGCCTCGGTTGAACTGCTGTTTGATAACAGCGACGGCACCGCTCCGGGTCCTTATGCCCAGTACAACGAAATTTCCGTCAAGCGTTCTGTTACTCGTGACGGTCAGTCCAAGTATTACCTTAATAATGCTCATTGCCGCCGGCGTGATATCGCCGACCTGTTTCACGGGACCGGTTTGGGTCCACGCAGTTATGCCATTATCGAACAGGGTATGATTTCGCGTTTGATCGAAGCCAGGCCGGAAGAAATGCGTGTTTATATCGAGGAAGCGGCGGGTATCTCCAAGTATAAGGAAAGACGCAGGGAAACCGAAAACCGCATTCGCCATACTCGCGACAACCTCGCCAGGCTGGATGACTTGCGCGATGAAATCGAAAAACAGCTTGCGCGTTTGAAAAGACAAAGCAGGGCAGCCGAGCGTTACAAGGAGTTGAAAACCGAAGAGCGCCAGTGCAAGGCGGAGCAGCTGGCATTGCGCTGGCGTGAACTGAAGCATGAACTGGATGGTCGCGACCAGGAGATTAAACAGACCCAGGCGCAGCTTGAAAAACTAATTACTGAACAACACACCATTGAGTCAAAGATTGAATCACAACGTCAACAGTATGATGAAGCGAACGACAGCCTGAATACTGTACAGGGCCAGTATTACAGCCTGGGAGCAGAGATCTCCGGTGTTGAGCAGAACATCAAGCATCAACAGGATCTACAGCAGCGCCAAAAGACTGACATGGATCAAATCGAAGAAGAGCTGTCCGAAACTACACAGGCGCTGCAGACAGATCGTTTCAGTATCGAAGAGCTCGAAAAACAGTTAGCTGCAGACACCCCCAGGGTTGAAGCAACGCGTAACAAAGAAGCGGAAATCAGCGACCTTTATCACAAGGCCGAAGAGGCCATGCACGACTGGCAACAGGTATGGGATGATTTCAACAAGCAGAATTCTGATACCACGCAAAAAGCGCAGGTAGAAAACTCCCGTATCGAGCAGCTTGAGCGTCACATCGAACAGCTGCAACAGCGACTCAAGCGTATCGAGCATGAGCAGGAAGCGCTCAGTGGTGAAAACCTGGACGAAAAAATCACCGAATTAGAACAGCACCTGACTGAAATAGAGCAGCAAAAAGCAGCGCACGAACAGAAGCTTGGCACGGTGTTGTCGCAAATTCGCGAAACACGCGAACAGATTGTAAAGACTGAGCAGAAATCTGCGGAACAACGACGCAAGATACATGAGTATCAGGGCCGTTTGTCCTCACTGGAAGCGCTGCAACAGGCAGCATTGGGCAAAGAGGATCGTCCGGTTAATCAATGGCTGGAGAGACAGGGCCTGAGTGGTAAGCAGCGTTTCGCACAGCAACTCGATGTCGAGTCCGGTTGGGAGAGCGCCGTTGAAACTGTACTCGGCGATACTCTGGAGGCAGTCTGTGTTGATGATATTGATAGTCTCAGCAAAACACTGGACGAACTCGACAAGAGCAACCTGTCGCTGGTAGAAACACGGCCTTCTTCTGCAGACGGCCAGAAACCATCATCAGGTATGCTGCTGGAAAAAATAAAGTCCGATCTCGAGCTTGATCAATTCATGAGTGGCATACGTGTTGCTGATGACCTTGATACCGCATTATCAATGCGTGCCTCGCTAGCACAAGGCGAAAGTGTGATCACGCGTGATGGCGTCTGGATTGGAAAGAACTGGTTGCGCATTACGCGTGACCAGGAAGCCAAGCAAGGAGTGCTTGCACGTGAGCATGACATTCGCGAGATCAAGCAGCAGCTCACTGAGCTTGAACAGACGGTTGCAGAATTTAACCAATCGCTTCAGTCCGAACGCGAAGAACTGCAGGCATACGAACAAAAGCGTGAGCAAATGCAGACTGACCTGAATCTGAAGCACGGTGAAATGAATGATGTTCAATCCAGAATCAGTGCGCATAAATCAAAGCAGGAACATGTCAGTAAGCATGGCCAGAACCTTGCTGCTGAATATGCAGAAATAGAACAACAGATCAACGAAGAAAACAGGGGAATAGAGCAGGCGACTATACGTCGAAATGAATCTGCTGTACTGCTGCAACAGTTGACCGGGAGGCGTGAAGAGCTTTCTGCTCAGCGCGATGCTTTACGTGAGGAAGTTCATCAACACAGACAGGAATTACAGCAGCATCGCGAGCAGCTGCAGACACTGGCAGTGCGCATAGAAGGCATGAATACGCGCAAGCAAAGTCTTGAATTTAATATTCAACGCCTGGTGCAGAATCAGAAAACACAACAGCAGCGCAGGGATGAGCTTGAATCAATACTTGAGAAATCTGGTGAACCGATAGATCGTCTGGAGCAGCAGTTGAAAGAACTGCTGGATAAACGATTAAAATCTGAAGAATCGCTGGCTGATGCAAGAAGGAAAGTTGAAAACATCACACAACAACTGCGCGATCTTGAATCGGACCGTGGCGAGCACGAACAATTTAGCCAGGAAGTGCGCGGTAAGCTTGAACAAATGAAACTGGATAGCCAGGAACTTCGCATACGCAGCCAGACAGTAGTGGAACAACTGCAGGAAACAAGTCATAAACCCGAAGAGTTGCTTGCAGTCCTGGAAGATGATGCGAGCAGTGCTGACTGGACTGAGAAGGTTGCGGTTATTGCTCAGCGTATTTCACGCCTGGGGCCAATTAACCTTGCTGCAATCGATGAGTACCAGGAGGAACAGGAGCGCAAGAAATACCTGGATGAGCAGCATGCTGATGTGACAGCCGCATTGGAGACACTTGAAAATGCGATTGCCAAAATTGATAAGGAAACCCGTACCCGCTTCAAGGACACGTACGACCACGTCAACAGCAGGCTCAAGGAGAAGTTCCCACGCCTGTTCGGCGGTGGTGCGGCTTACCTGGAAATGACTGGCGATGATCTGCTAAACACAGGTATAACGGTGATGGCAAGACCGCCGGGCAAGCGCATTACCAACATCCATTTGCTCTCGGGTGGTGAGAAGGCGCTTACTGCAGTAGCACTCGTATTCGCTATATTTGAACTGAACCCTGCGCCTTTCTGTATCCTCGATGAGGTCGATGCGCCACTTGATGAGGCCAATGTCGGGCGTTTCTGCCAGCTTGTAAAAGAAATGTCTGATGCTGTTCAGTTCATCTATATAACCCACAACAAAACAACCATGGAATTATCAGAACAGCTCAGTGGCGTCACTATGCGTGAAGCAGGTGTGTCACGTCTTGTTTCTGTTGATGTTGCGGAAGCAGCAACCATGGCTGCTGTCTAACGTTAGCTGGTAAGAGATGGATAACTTTCGCTGGATACTACTCGCTGCCGGTGTTCTATTTGTCGTCATCGTTTATCTGATTAGCAGAAAGAACAAACGTGAGTTTTACCAGGATGGCGACAACCTGTCAGAAGACCTGCCGGAGGTCAATACACGTAGCTGGGATGACTTTGACGAGGGTGTCGGTGAGGTTCGCATCATTGCGCGATCGAACGATGATGTCTCATTAAACACTGAAAAAGACACGGATGAGGTGTATTTTGATGAACACCATGAAGCAGAAGCCGAACCTGTTATTGATGATAACTACGTTCCTGTTTATGACGACGAAGCTGAACAAGAACCGGAAGCCGAGCCTGAGATAGAATCTGAGCACGAAGCCGAGGAAGAGGCCGGTTCTGAGCTGGCCGAATCGGTGCTTGTGCTCAATATACTGGCACGTGATGGATCAGTACTGCCCGGTAAAAGCATCAACAGCGTTGCGCATGCAAATGGTATGGTGTTCGGTGATATGAATATCTATCATCGCGTGGACGAAAATAACATTTCGGTATTCAGCATGATCAATATGGTGAAACCGGGCAGTTTCGATCCGTCCACTATTCATGAGCTGAGTACACCGGGTGTGTCCTTGTTTCTGCAACTGCCCGGGCCATCGAATGCAAGTGATGCATTTCATGATATGTTGCAAACTGCTTACCGCATGTCAGAAATTCTGGAAGCGCGTTTATGTGACAGAAGCAGGCAGCCGCTGACAGAATCTGTTGTTGAAGAGTACCGTAAGACAGCGGCCTCCTTTGATGGCAAAAACTAAAAGTGAAACTCAACTAAGAAAAGATTCATCGCGCATTGGGCAATTGCGCGAACAATTAAATCACCATTCGTATCTGTACTACGTGCTGGATAATCCAGAGGTTCCAGATAGCGAATACGACCGCCTCTACCGTGAGCTGCAGCAGCTCGAACAGGAACACCCGGCTCTTATTACCCCTGACTCGCCGACTCAGCGTGTAGGTGAACAACCGCTCAAGTCTTTTTCTCAAGTTACACACCGTGTTCCCATGTTGTCGCTTGATAATGTATTCAGTGAGGATGAGCTAAAAGCCTTTTATAAGCGTATTCATGACCGGCTTGAACGGGATGATGAACTCGAGTTCAACGCGGAGCCCAAGCTTGATGGCCTTGCAGTCAGCCTGGTTTACGAGAATGGTCTGTTTATACAGGCGGCTACACGTGGCGATGGCGCTACCGGTGAGGATGTTACCCAAAACGTAAAGACCATACACTCAGTACCACTGCGATTAACAGGTAAAGCTTATCCGGGTCTGCTTGAAGTACGCGGTGAGATTTTTATGCCCAAAGCTGGCTTTAACGAGCTCAACAAGCGTGCACTAGAGAATGGAGATAAAGCTTTTGTTAATCCACGTAATGCAGCGGCAGGCAGTATACGCCAGCTTGATCCAAAAATAACTGCCAGTCGACCGCTGGCATTTTATTGTTACTCAACAGGGGCGGTAGAGAATGGCAATCTTCCGGATACGCAGAACAAGATGTTGTTGCAGTTGCAGAAATGGGGGCTGCCTGTTTGTCCTGAAGTGGAGTTGATCAAGGGTATTGAAGGTTGTCTCAGCTACTATGAAAATATTCAGCGCCAACGTGATGACCTTCCTTATGATATTGATGGTGTAGTTTACAAGGTCAATAGTCTGGACTTGCAGGGCAGCCTGGGGTTTGTAGCACGAGCGCCGCGCTGGGCAATAGCACACAAGTTTCCTGCACAGGAAGAAGTGACATACATTTCACATGTCGATTTTCAGGTTGGCCGTACCGGTGCGATAACGCCTGTTGCCAGGCTGGAGCCTGTCTTTGTTGGTGGTGTTACAGTGAGTAATGCGACATTGCATAATATGGATGAAATCGAGCGCAAGGATATACGGATTGGTGACAAGGTGTTCATTCGTCGAGCTGGTGATGTTATACCCGAAGTTGTGCGTGTCGTTCCCGGCTCGAGAAAAAAGCAGGTAAAGAAAATAAAACTACCTGTGCGATGCCCGGTATGTGGCTCGGATATTGAACGCATAGAAGGAGAGGCTATAGCACGCTGCACCGGGGGGCTGATATGCAGGGCACAGCGTGCTGAAGCTATCAAGCATTTTGCATCGCGCAAGGCAATGGATATCGATGGCTTGGGCGACAAACTTGTTGAGCAGATGGTCGAATCCGGTGTGATAGAAACTGTTGTCGATTTATACAGGCTAGAGGTCAGTAGCATAGCCGGTCTGGATCGTATGGGGCAAAAGTCTGCTGAAAATTTACTTGCAGCAATCGACAACAGTAGAAAACCCGCATTGGCAAAACTGATTTATGCGCTAGGCATACGTGAAGTCGGCGAAGCTACAGCACGTTCACTGGCATCATCATTTGGGAATTTGCAGGCGATAATGGCGGCGGATGAAGACGCGCTGCAGAACATCCAGGATATAGGCCCGGTCGTTGCCAAGCATATCATCCACTTTTTTTCACAGGCGCATAATCAACGAGTGATAGAACAACTGCTGAGGGAAATCGATATCCAGTTGCCGGCTGCCAGCACAGGCAAGCAGGTGTTATCGGGTAAAACATTTGTTATTACCGGTACCCTGTCAGGGATGACGCGTGACGAAGCAAAAGAACTACTACAAACAGCCGGTGCGAATGTAACCGGGTCTGTGTCGGCAAAAACTGATTATCTGTTGGCGGGCGAAAAGGCCGGTTCCAAGCTGGCCAGGGCGGAGAAGCTCGGGGTTGTAGTCATTGATGAAGCCGGGCTTAGAGCATTGCTTGGTTCGTAAACAGCTATTTAACCGCAGAGGCGCTGAGGCGCAGAGTAAACACAAGAATTTTTAAAGTTTACACCTTGTAGGGTGGGCGCTGCCCACCATTGTTGACGAGGTGGGCAGCGCCCACCCTACGTACCGCTGTATGAGTACAGCTGCAAAAAAAACATTTTCTCTGCGCCTCAGCGCCTCTGCGGTAAATTAAATACCTGTCTTGCTGGTAAAAAGAATGCTGAACGCCAGCTATATTTAAAGTGTTATTTCGTGATATGGGTGAATGAACCATCCCAGTCTTCGGCTGGCGGTTGCTTGCGGAACTGGATGATGCGATCGAGATAGATCTGGTAGATCTTGCGTTGTGGGTCGGTGCGGCTGAGGGTGAATATCTCCTGCTCGGCATCATCCCAGTGGCGTGCACGGTAATGCTTGAGACCGAGGTGAAAGCGTCTCAGGTCAATGCGTACGGATTTATCGATGGTCTCGAGCAGGCCAAGCGGCTCATAGATTGCGACAGGTTTGTCCTTGCCTTTGACCTTGACCCTGTCGAGTTCGCGAAACTCGAATTCAGGTACAGCATGGCGGGTATTCTCGCCCACAATGATATCAACACCGTAGACTTTGGTTAGCCCTTCAAGACGTGAGCCCAGGTTAACGGCATCACCCAGAACAGTGTAATCAACACGAAACTCGGAGCCTTTGTTACCAACATTCATTTCACCGGTATTGATGCCAACACCAATTTTGATTTCCGGCCAGCCACGTGCTTCAAATCCCGCCTTGAGTTTATTCAATCGCTGAATCATTTCCATGGCGGCAGTTAGTGCATGCCGTGCATGCTGCTGGTCCTCAAGAGGTGCACCCCAAAATGCCATAACGGCATCA
Source organism: uncultured Thiotrichaceae bacterium (assembly GCA_964600755.1). Taxonomy (GTDB): domain Bacteria; phylum Pseudomonadota; class Gammaproteobacteria; order SZUA-229; family SZUA-229; genus JABDQW01. Next base: position 17,345 of record CAZRKQ010000130.1, on the reverse strand, counting down.
CCCATGTATTTATCAATGGTGCCGCGCTGATGGTGAATAACTTCAGTGATCGGCGTAAGGAAACCATTAATCAGCTGAGTCAGTTCTTTTGCTGCCATGCTCTCTGATATTGTTGTGAAATTGCGCACGTCAGAAAAGAGCACACTCATTTCACGAATCTCGCCATCGAGATTGATTTCTTCCATTTTCATGCTCATTTCATCTACCAGTTCGGGTGGTACATATTGTCCGAACAGATGAGCAAGCTGGCGCTTGCTGCGGGTTTCAACAAAGAAACCGTATGTCATGTGTAAAGTAAAGAGGATGATGATGAGTAATACTGGCGATGCTATGGGTAATACAAGCTGATATGTGCTCCAGATCGACAGGTTTCCGGCGATTAATAATGACAGCAATGAGGTTGAGGCGATTAGTCCCCATAATGGCGAAAGTACTGGCAGTAGAAAAGTCAGTGAAATGCCAAGGATAAATAACAGGATGAATTCAGAACCCACGGTGTAACCAGGCTGGTGCATGACTGTCTGGTCGAGTATGCCCTGAATAATATTGGCATGTATTTCAACACCTGGAAAAGCCGTCTCAAGAGGTGTGGTACGCAGATCGGGCAAGCCCGGAGCAGAGGCGCCGAACAATGCTATTTTCCCGCTTAGAGTATCAATGGCTGTGCTTTTGTTAAGTACGTCAATTGCGGGAATGTATGTAAAGCTTTTTTGCAGGCCCAGGTAGGGTATGAGTGCACCGGCGTGTTCGTCAACCGGGATTTCTATATCGCCAATCTTTATCCATTCCAGATATAAATCATTTTCATTGTCAGGGCTGGATTCGACTTTAAGCTCAAGCATTGGAGAATCCAGTGCCGTTCGTACCATCGCAAGTGCGAGCGATTCGTACAGTGCGCCTTCATATTCCTGTAGCAGCGGCACACGGCGGTAGACGCCGTCATCGTCAAGCAGTGGATTGTCAAAGAAGCCACCGCTAAAAGCGCTTGTCTGCAGGATCTCCAGATTTGCGGTGTAGCCTTCAGATTTTATGAATGGAATGCGGCCTTTGAGTGTATTATCCAGTGATGCAACAGGTTCGGGCAGCATGCCTTTGTGCGTATCTGTATCCATTACAAAACCCATAATGGTTTTGCGATTTTCCAGGCTATTGGCAAAGTGGCTGTCGCGTTGCTGGGTGTTTAATGCTTTGACATATTCTAGCTGAAAGGCGCTGTTGTCTTTTAACGGTCCGTCTGCCATTTCTGCTAACAGCTTCAGGCCCTGGTCCTCATCAGCTTCTGCAAATACGACATCGAAGCCTATGGTTTTTATCTGGTAATGATAAAAAAGGGTGTTGACGATGTTTGCCATGACGTCGCGGTTCCACGGCCAGCGTCCAATTTCACCCAGGCTCTTCTCATCAATGTCGATGATGACGACCTGATTTTGTGTGGATTTTGGAAGCATAAGCTTGAGGCGGGCATCGTATGCCTGGTTCTCAAGAGTATGCAGGAAAGGAATCGGTAGAATACCTCCAACATGAAGCAGGAAAGCAGCAGTGAGTGCAAGACTTAAGGCATAACGAAGATGTCGTTGAATATCCACAGTGTCCTTATACCCGGTTTGGGTGCCGGTGTTCTTATTATCTAGCAGGATTAAAATTAAAATAGCAAAGATGCGTAGATAACGCCATGAAATTCTTCATTGTTTTCTGATTTTCTGTACAATTCAGGCTATCAGAAAATCTTTAATGATTAACCAGTAAAATGATAGCAGGCACGGGAATTGACATTGTTGAGCATAAACGGATAGCGCGTATTCACGAACGCTATGGTGAAAAATTTGCCAGGAGAATTCTAGATGAGCTGGAAATGGAAGATTATCGAAAAGCATCATCAAAAGTCAGGCTGCTGGCAAAGAGGTTTGCGGCAAAGGAGGCAGCATCAAAGGCTTTAGGCACTGGTTTCTCCCGGGGTATAACACTCAATATGATATGTGTTCGTCATGATAATAACGGCAGGCCAATACTCGAGTTGTATGCCAGTGCGGAAGATTATGCTAATAAGCTTGGTATTGTCACCGCGTGGTTAAGTATCAGTGATGAGGAAAACTATTCAATAGCTATGGTAGTTCTTGAAAGAAGTGATAACTTGTAGTAGTTCAGACTTAATCTGACAGTTGCTGTCAGTTTTCGTGTGGCCGGAAAACAACGTATGCTGGATGTTTAACGTCTTGTTCTCTCGCAGAGGCGCAGAGCGCGCAAAGATAGATGAACAAAACAATATGTTCTGATTGAGCAAAAAATAACAGATGTTACCTTTGTGTTCTCTGCGCCTCTGCGAGAGTAAATTTCTTCTGAGTTTGAGTTAATATGACACTGACTATCAGATTAAATCTTGACCATTACAGATAACTGATTAGCCGGAAGTTCTCAGCTCAGCTGGAAGTTTATATACCAGTAATCTGTCAATTTCTTTAAGAAGCTTTTCTGATTTTATTTTAATCCCGTCGTCCTCGCCGTTATCAATGGACATTTCCAGTGAGTTCGCTGCTTTTCTAAGGGCGGGGGTTCCGCAACAACGGCTTGCGCCATTTAGTTTATGTGTAACTTCTTTAAGTGCATGGATGTCATTATCCTCTATCGCCTGTTGAATCCCGTTTCTGTGCTCTGGCAACTCATTGATTAGCATATTGAAAAGTTCAATGGCTAATACTTCGTTGCCGTTTGTTAGTTGCTTTGCGTCTTCATAAGAAAAAATTTCTGCGCTATCGACTTTAACGCTTTCTATAACTTTATGTTTTGGCCTGGCGGAAGATTCAGGTATCCATTTCGATACAATGTCACAAATCAATTGCTCACTAATCGGTTTTATTAGAACGTCGTCCATACCGCAGGCCTCTATCTTGTCGATTTCCTGTGGCATGGCGTTGGCTGTGAGTGCAATTATGACAGGCCTGTTAACACTGTTATCATGCAGCCTGATTTGTTTTGCCGCTTCATACCCGTCCAGTCCGGGCATATGCAGGTCCATGAAAATAAGATCGTAATTATTGTACTTAACAAGTTCTATACTATCTTCACCTGAGCAGATGGTTGTGACGTCGTAATTGTTCTTTTTCAGAATGATCTCGGCAAGTCTTAAATTTATATCATTATCATCTACAACCAGCACCTTAAGAGATGGGTTGAACAGTGCTTCTGTCGACTCTTTTGCTTCATTTATTCCTCCCATAAGGGTAGAGGTGCCGTTAATGCATTCGATGAGAGAGTCTCGTATGTGTGAGCGTCGGGCGGTCCTGAATGTGAGGTTGCATAAGCCGCCGAAACTGAGTTGTCCGAGTTCGGTATATGAGCGTGTACTTGCTATGGTCATTACCGGAGTAGTATCGCTAAACTGGTTAATGCAGTTGCTGTATTGATCAATCTGTTGCATATGTTTACGGCTGATGCCGATTACGACAGCATTTGCTGAGTTATTGTCAGTAAATAGTTTATCCGTTATACAGCGGTCAAGATTGTACTCGTTTACTTTGCAGCCCCATTGTTCAAGCATTGATTTGAGTGACCGTCGGCACAGAACGTGGTCATCTATTAATGCGATGTTCTTGCCGAGAAGTTCATCGACTCTTTCTTCGGATGACTTGCTGATGACGTTTACAGGTACCGTAAACCAGAAAGTAGAGCCTTCACCGATAGTGCTGTCAAATCCAATCTCGCCTTTCATTAATAGCACGAGTTTTCTCGATATAACCAGTCCGAGCCCCGTTCCTCCAAAATTCCTTGTAATTGAAGTGTCCGCCTGTGTAAACGCAGTAAAAAGTTTCTGTTTACTGTCCTGGTTCATGCCGATGCCAGTATCAGCCACAGTGAACTTGATTCTGTAAATATCGTTATTATCGTCAGGCACAATGTTGAGAAAAACATATCCGTTTAATGTGAACTTGACAGCATTGCCAACCAGGTTAAGCAGCACCTGGCGTACACGTACAGGATCAGATTCAATTATATGTGGAACATCTTTATCGATGTGGTAAAACAGTTCGATATTCTTTTCATAAGCAATCGGCGCGAGCAGGTCGATGACGTCTTCTACAATATCTATAACATTGCACCTGGTTAACGCTATATCGAGCTTTCCTGATTCGATCTTAGAAAGGTCAAGTATGTCGTCAATGATGGTCAGTAGATTGGTGGCCGATTTGTGGATGGTTCTGGCGTAATCATTTTGATGAGTGTCAAGCTTGGTATTCATTAATAATTCGGTAAAGCCCATAATGCCACTAAGCGGTGTACGAATTTCGTGGCTCATATTTGCCAGAAACTCTGACTTGGCCTTGCTCGCCTGCATTGCGTTAAAGCGGGTTATATCAAGTTCGGCATTTCTGATTTCAAGCTCTTCAAGGGTCTGTTGTAGCTCCTGGGTGAATTCGTTAATTCTTGATTCCATACCGGTCTGTGCTGTGCGTAGTTCATCAGCCATGCTGTTTACACACGATTCGAGTATTGCCAGCTCCCACGGTGCGTCCTGCCTGACACGTGAATCATAATCTCCAGCTGAAATTTTCTTCACGGTTTGGGTCAATAGCTGAACAGGTTTTGAAATCTTGCGACTGATACGTGTTGCAAGCAGTGCGCTTAATACCAGGATAGCTATAGTGATAAGGCCGCCCTGAAAGAGACTTTTGATTTTCTGCTCAGCGCTGTATTGCGTAGTCAGATAAAGATCAACGTATCCGATCGTCTTGGAAGGAGGGGGAGCGTTGGACTTGAGCAGCAGGTTTTCGTCAAAGTCATCAACTTCAAGCTGTTCCGTGACAATGGGTTGACGGAAATACAAGGCTTGTTCATCTGCCAGCAGACTATAAAAGATGTCTGGATATTCTCTTGGTGAAGGATCTTCTGCCAATGATAACAAAACTATATCGTTTTCATTGGTTATGGTTACTCTAATGACGTCTTTGTCACTGATTAGTGCGTGCTTGAGTATTTTTCTTAAGGAGTTTATGTTCCCGGAAAAAACTGCATACTCCGCAGCGGGTGATATCTGACTTGCAATCGTCTGTCCATGGCGGTTTAGTGTGTTGGTTATATACTTTAATTGCGATAAAGTGAAATATGCCGTCAATACCAGCGCAATAAGCAGCGCTGGGAATAGTGTAAGTACCAAAACCTGTTGCCTGATACCCCACTGTTTCATGGTTTTGCCTCCATCCTTTCAATGCTTTTACGGATAGATTCTATTGTTGGCAGATTAATTTCCAGTGATGTTGCGACCTGCTTATTTGTACTTATAGAAAAATCTTCAGTATGGTAAATGTTCTGTTTAAACTGCCAGTTGTTGCCAAAAAAGTCGGATATTATTTCAGCCGCTCTGTCTCCGGCAGACTTGGGAGATGTAAAGATAGCTGCAACTGCACCTGCTTGTACAAAACTGTCCGAATACCCAATGACGGGTTTTCTGTGCCGATAAGCGGTTAGTAATATGTTCTTCACGGTACTGCTATTGTAAATAAGTGGGTCGGTGATAGCCAATAGGACATTATTGTCTTCTACAGCCGCTTCCAGCGTAACCAGGAGGTCGCTTTCATCAGTGATGGCGTACACCTGCAGGTTGATGTTGTATTTTATCGCACATCTTGTAAGTGCAGCAGCAATTTCAAGAGAACCAATACTGGATAAAACGCCAACACTGGACCAGTCTGGATTTAAAGACTTGATTAACTGGATATGTCTGCAATCAGGCTGTGCTGTTATCAGGTCAGATTGTGCCGACGTGTATTTTAGCTTGGACATTATTCTGTCGGTGATTCTTAGCGTAATGGCATTACTGTCAAACTCATGAAGGCTTTTGATTGCGTTATCACCGATGGTTACATACAGCGTCCTGCCATTTGTAGACGAGGAGTCGATCTCATCAGTAGAGATAATCATAGTCCTGGCACCGCTCGTTTCAAGAGTGTTGCTTATCCTGGTGGCTGTTTGATGTTGATAGACGCTGTCTGATGACGTGATAATGACAATATTATGAAGACTATCAGCAGAGATGCTCCACGGTATGTTTAGAAATAGCAACAACAGGAACACGCGCGTGCATAGAAGCGACGCCTTATTCTCAGATTGTTGTCTGGTTATAAACATAATCAAAGTTGTGTTGGCATAATTGACCTTGTAAATAATCCTGTTCTGGTCACTGGATTTTTAATTTAAGCTCGATGAACGCAACAAAATTCTGTTCAACGGCAGGGGCGCCACTGCTTGGGAATTTGTCATAGTCGCTATATTCCTCAAGCAGATTCTGCAGATTAAGAGCCACGCTCGCATGTTCATTACCAAGCTTGAAATTACGCACAACACGCAGGTCGAGTTTCCTGTAGCCTTGTGTGTTTCTGAATCCGCACCCACTTACAGGCATGCCACCATCTTCACAGGTGTTGTTATGATTCGCATCCATCCAGGCCATGTCACCAACATAATAAAAGCCCATGCTAGCTGAATATTTTTCATTGAAGTCTTTCATGGCTAATAGCGAGAGGCTGTGATCTGGAGCGGATTCTTCGTATTCTCGAGATTTTCCGCTTCGAGTCTCATCTTCACTTGTTATGTTCAATATTGCGCCGCTGGCGACAAGCCGGAATGACCTGGTAGTGCTGTAGTCAAGTTCAGCCTCTAACCCGCGTACCCTGGTTTTGTACAGGTTGTCAAACACAAAGGCGGCCATGTCGACATTATCCTCACCAGTAGGGTCTGTTACTTCTGGCGCGTCGAGCAGCGCTTCCAGCCTGTCCTGAAACAGTCGCGTACTGATTAACATTCTGTTACTGAGAAACTTGCCGTAATAGCCGAATTCGTAAGTCGTTATTGTCTCTGTTTCAAGCCTGTTGGCAGGCACAAGAACTTTGTCAATCGCCGTGTCAAAAGGAAACCCGAAATCTGTTGCAGGTTGACCGTTAATTGTTACGTCTTGTGTTTGTGTAATATCGCCGTCCTGTTCGAAGATAAACGGTGTTCTTATCGCCTGTGACACGCCGAAACGTATCGTGTGCTGATCGTTAAAGTGATACAGGTAGGCAATGCGTGGTGATACATCCGTATTCATGTTCTCGTTTTTTTCCAGTAGAACACCGATATCAAAGGTATTGTGCCGGTTGATATCCCACACCGCATTGCCAAACAGGCGAAGAGTTGTTCTGTCAGTTGTTCCTTTGGTATACAGAAAATAATCTGAATCGACCCTGTCGTATTGGCTGCTGATTCCCCAGACCAGACCAAGGTTCGCCGTGGGGTCAATGTAATGGGTGAATTCAAGATTGTGACGTTGATTGCTGGAACTTGCATTGATCGCTACCTGGAAAGGGTCGAGTGGTGGAAAGTCTATTTCCTGGGTTAAATAATCATCGGTTTCCTTGAGAAAATTGAAATAATATTTTAGAACGAATGACTGGCTGTTATCGATCGTGCTGTCCCAGCGAATAAGCTGGTGTGCATTGGTGTCCTTGACGACACGCTCAGGTTTGACGTCGTCACGCAGGCTGGCTTCTGCCTGCTGGTTGGTGCGGCCGAAGCTTCCCGAGTAGGTGACCTGGTTCTTCACGTTGACCTGGTAATCGAGACGATAGTCAATCAAACCTGAATTCACATCATCAGCGGCATTATTACCACCTGCACGGTCCTGGCCGTCATCATTAACTGTTGCCAGGGTGACCCGGTAGTCAAGGTCTCCGTTATTTCCGCCATAACGATAGGTTGCATCAAAGATTTCATGGTTGCCGGCATTCACTTTTGCGAAATGCCCCTGGTCTTCGGAAGCATGCCGGGTGATGATGTTGATCACGGCCTGGAATGAGTTGGAGCCGTAGGTGGAAGCGTTAGGGCCGCGTGTAACTTCTATGCGCTCGATATCGTCAATGGCCACAGGTATGTTGTACCAGTTAACGTTGCCGATCAATGGATCATAAATGGATCTACCGTCAATCAGTACATTCATCTGTCGTGAAAACTGGTCACTGTGACCGTGATACGAGACTACGAGCAAGGGCTTGTCGCCAAAGTCATTTACGGAGTGGCCAATGACGATGCCGGGAATAAGGCGAAGTGCATCCGGTATGGTTCTGGCACCCGATGCTTCTATCATGTCGCGATCGACGCTGGATATGGCAACAGGGGATCTTGAAGGCGTTTGTTCCAGTTTATCGTCAGATAACACCACAGGCATGTCAGAAAATGAATCGTCCGCGGCATATGCCGCACCAATATTCAGAATCAAAAGCAGGGGGGCGAAAGCAATACGATGGCGGAAACTGATCATTCGTCCTTGTGTCCTGTTAAGCTGTCGTGCGAATTTATTGTGGGATATACTGCCAAGTTTAGCAGTTCGGAGACAGCACATCACCATATATCAATGGTAACTCTTTGATTATGAAAGAATCAACTTATCATACGCTTGCAGATTGCATCGGTCATACCCCGCTGGTGAAGCTGCAGCGCATTACCGGTGAGACCAACAATACCATACTGGTGAAACTGGAAGGCAATAATCCGGCTGGGTCTGTCAAGGATCGTCCGGCATTCCACATGATACATCAGGCGCAGTTGCGTGGAGATATCAAACCGGGAGATACCCTGATTGAAGCAACCAGTGGAAACACCGGAATTGCATTGGCCATGGTATCCGCCATGCTGGGCTACCGCCTGGTGCTGGTGATGCCGGACAATATGACTGAAGAGCGCCGTGCGGCTATGAAAGCCTATGGTGCTGAGCTGGTTCTTGTCAGTCGTGAGCAAAGTATGGAAGGTGCACGCGATCTCGCGCTGGAAATGCAGGCTGAAGGCAAGGGCAAGGTACTCGATCAATTCAATAACAAAGATAATCCCGATGCACACTATATGGGTACTGGTCCAGAGATCTGGCGTGATACACATGGAAAAGTCACTCACTTTGTCAGTGCTATGGGCACGACGGGTACCATAATGGGCGTGTCTCGCTATCTGAAGGAGAAGCGGCCTGATATTCAGATCGTAGGTGTGCAGCCCGAGGAGGGTTCCAGTATCCCCGGTATCAGGCGCTGGCCAAAAGAATACCTGCCCGGAATATTCGAAGCCGCACGCGTTGATCAATTGCTGGATGTTGACCAGCAACTTGCCGAGCAAACCACGCGAGAGCTTGCGGCGAAAGAGGGCGTTTTTTGCGGGATATCTTCTGGTGGTGCAGTTGCAGCAGCAATGAAGCTCAGCAGCCAGGTTGAGAATGCAGTCATTGTCACCATCATCTGCGACCGGGGCGACCGTTACCTGTCAACAGGTGTATTCCCATCGTGATTTTTTACTCTCGCAAAGGCGCAAAGGGCGCCAAGGTATTCTATGTGTGTGAGTCTGTTATGAAGATGACATTAAGATTACTTGTCACTCGTGATGTGGTTTGGATAAAAGAAGAATCAGCAAAGACTCTTTGCGTCCTTTGCGCCTTTGCGAGAGTCAATCGATTACATGCCTCTAGTCACTAATCTGATTATTCAATAAGAAAATGAGTCCGCCTGCAAATTGCAGAAGAAGGCGCAAAAAGCGTCTGCCCGAAGAATTAGTTGAAGTCACGATTGAATCGTTATCTGATGAAGGGCGCGGTATCGCGCATGTCGATGAACGCCCGGTATTCATTCATCAGGCACTTGCGGGTGAGCGTGTTAGTTTCAACTACACTCGACTGACCAGCAAGATCGCAGAAGGCCGTGCTGTTGAAATACTGGATGCTTCAACGGACAGGGTCGAACCTAAATGCAGTGCCTTTGGGCGTTGTGGTGGTTGCAGTCTGCAGCATATGGACAGTCACGCACAAATCTCTTTGAAACAGGAAACGTTGCTTAAACACCTCAAGCATATCGGTAATGTTGAGCCTGACCATGTGCTTGAGCCGATTACCGGTGATATATGGGGATATAGAAACAAGGCCCGGCTTGGTGTTCGCTACGTTGCTAAAAAAGAAAAAGTTTTAGTAGGTTTCAGAGAGCGAGGCTCATCTTTTATAACTGAAACTGAACGTTGTGAAATTTTACATCCTGGAGTTGGCAGGATAATTACCGAACTAGCTGACTGTATCTCACAACTTGAATTGAAAAGGCAGATTCCTCAGATAGAGGTGGCAGTTGGAGACAAACAGACCGTACTTGTGATTCGTCATCTTGACGTAATGCCTGAATCTGATCGTGAGCAATTCGTGGATTTGGCAAAGAATCACGAACTAATCATAATGTTGCAGGCCGGCTCGCCAGATGAGCTTGAACTGCTGTGGCCGCAAAAATATGACCCTCTCTATTATTTGATCGATGATTTCGACATCAAGATCGAATTCAAGCCGAATGATTTCACACAGGTAAACAATGCCATCAATTGCAGGATGATTAAGCGGGCCATTGAGTATCTGAACCTGGACGAATCTGATTCAGTGCTGGATTTATTCAGTGGTCTTGGCAACTTTACATTACCAATTTCAACACAATGCGCAGATGTTACAGGTGTTGAAGGATCATTGGCGATGGTCAACAAGGCGAGGGCAAATGCTGAGCTGAATGGTATAACTAATGTGAGTTTCCACTATGCAGACTTGTACAGCAATGAAGTCAAAGATACACAATGGGTAAAGCAGCAATACAACAAGATATTACTGGATCCACCACGTTCAGGTGCTGCGGGAATTCTTGACTACATCAAAAAAATGAAAGCTGAGCGCATCGTTTATGTGTCTTGCCATCCCGCAACACTGGCACGTGATGCAGGTGTACTGGTTAATGAGCTGGGTTACAGGCTGACACATGCAGGTGTGATGGATATGTTTCCGCATACTGCCCACGTTGAATCTATGGCTGTTTTTGATCTTAAGTAGCCCCATTTTGACAGTATTGATTCACCGCAGAGACGCGGAGGCGCAGAGAAATAAGTATTTATATGTCGTTTATCATGGTTGTGTTCATTTAATCAGAGTACGTAGGGTAGGCAATACACACCCAGTAGAATAAAAAAAACCAACCATCAACTATATTTACTCTGCGCCTCCGCGTCTCTGCGGTTATATATAACAATAAAAAATGCCCGCTATTGCGGGCATTCGATATTACTGATCGGCATGTTGCTATCAGAGGTGGAAGCTCATTTTGACACCGGCGACTTCTATCTTGTCACCATCATTCAGCGGGTGTGCCTGTTTACCTATTTCAGTACCATTGACCAGTGGCTTGATTGGTGTTGATGCAGCATCAACTACGATGAGGAAATAGCCCGTAGGGCGGCGTGTTACTGCGGCAACCTGAACGCCGGGTTTGCCCAGGGTGGTAAGAATTTTAGTCAGTTTCAGGAACTTGCCGCTGTTGGCACCACTGAGTACTTTAAGACTTGCTACACCTGGGTCTTCGGAGCTTACTACACTGTCTGAAGCAAGGTCGGATGCGATTTTGCCGATATATTTTTCCAGGTGTGTACCGGTTTCGTCCTGTTCGGGCATGCCGGCTGCATCAGCGCGAATCACTATTGTTTTCTCAAAATCGCCGGTACCTGCATCTGCTGCTTCATTGACGTAGGTCAGTTCATGTTTGCCAATGGTAATGGTTTCACCGTTTTTCAACGCGTGCTTGCTGATTCTCTCGCCGTTAATGAGGGTGCCATTAGTGCTTTCAAGGTCTTCAATGAAAGAGTCGTTAAGTATGGTCAGTACTTTGGCGTGTTTGCTGCTGACAGACAGATTATCGATGTGAATATCGTTGTCTGCTTTGCGTCCAATCATCATCGTCTCTTTATCGAGTTCGTATTCTCGCAAAGTTTCACCGTTAAAATTAAGTACCAGTTTTGCCATTATTATGCCCTGTCTACGTCATATCATGAGAATAATTCAAAAAACCGAGAAAACAAGCTGTTGCCTTCGGGTAGTAGTTTCAACGGTCTTGCCAGTATTGCCGAACTATTATCTTTACCGCCCGACTCGTTGGATGCGTGTATTAATTCAGTGGCAATTTTTTCCAGATCTTCACTGTTGTTCATAATCGTGTTTTTAATTACTTCATCTTCTACCATGTCGGTGAGGCCATCAGAACATAGTAGATAAATATCTCCTGAATGTACGACATCTTCGAACAAATCCACCTGAACTGATTCTTCAGTGCCGATCGCACGTGTGACCAGGTTCTTGTTCAACGAGTTTCTTGCCTGCTCGGTCGTGTAGAAGCCCCTGTCGATAAGTTCCTGCATCAGGCTATGGTCGCGAGTAATTTGCTCGAACTCGTCATTGCGAAAACGATAAAGCCTGGAATCACCGACATGCGCTACCGTGAAGCGGTCATCATAAAAAAGCAGAACGACGACTGTGGTGCCCATGCCGCGGTATCGTGAGTTTTCTTTTGAAGATTTAAAGACGTTTTCGTTGGCCATGGCGACAGCATCATGAACGGCAATGCTCTCAAGTCTGTAGCCGGTTTCTTCATCAATATCGCCGGGATTGATGTGTTTTAGCTTGTCGGCGAGCGTTTCAAGTATTGTGCTGACTGTGATAGCGCTGGCTACTTCGCCGCCACGATGACCGCCCATACCATCTGCAAGCACTGCAAGACCAAGATCATGGTTATTACCAATACAATCCTCGTTATGATCCCTGACCCGTCCGACATCGGTTAGCCCAAATATTTCAATCTTGTCTTTGAATGTCATAGGCTATCCCTGGCTTTTTTACGTTCAGCTGCGATGATTTTCTGGCACTTGCCAATGTCTTCTGCCATTTGCATACCTGTCTTATAGCGTTTCTCGGTATTTTTCTCCAAGGCGCGGTTGATAATTACGCATACGCAGCGAGGTACATCCGGGTTGATGCTGTCTGGTGAGGCATGTTTTCCATTGGCGATTTTGTACATCAAAGTTGCCATAGAATCACCCTGAAAAGGTAGCTCGCCGGTCACCATCTGGTACATCATCACCCCGAGCGAGAACAGGTCGGATTGACCAGTGATTTTTTTGCCGGCCAGCTGTTCAGGCGACATATATGAAGGTGTGCCCATAACCATTCCGGTTTTTGTTTTACTTGAATCTATAATGCGAGCAATACCGAAATCCGTTATCTTCATGCTGTCAGTTTGAGGATCCCACATGATGTTGGCTGGCTTGATGTCACGATGTACAACGTTACCTGTATGTGCATAACCGAGGCCTTCGGCAGCGCGTTTGATCAGTTCGAGAGCTTTGTCGACAGGTAACAACTTGTCTTTTTTGATGTACCTGGTCAGGTCGGTGCCCTTGAGGAATTCCATCGCAATATATGCAAGATCATGTTCTTCACCTGCATCATAAATGGTCACAATACTTGGATGCGTCAGGCGTCCTGCAGTCTCTGCTTCACGGAAGAAACGGTCTTTTACTTCCTGTAGTTGGTCGGCTTCAAACTCCTGTGATAATGCCAGTGTTTTGATTGCAACAACACGGGAGATTTTAGGGTCCTTGCCAAGATATACAGAACCCATGGCGCCTTTACCAAGCTCACGCTCAACTTCATATCGGCCAAGCATGGATTTTTCTACACTGGCGCCATCTAGAATCAAGGTCCCGCCAGCTGATGTACTGCCGCCGCCGAGTATTACGGTTTCTTCCATTAACCTGGCACGGTTAGAGCGATCACCGATATCACGGAAATTTTTATTATGATCCGTAATGTAATCGTATACAGACTTGGCCTTGTTGAACTGACGCTTGCGTTCATAGTCGAGTGCAAGGTTATACAGAAGTTCGAGAACGGAATTGTCTGCGGGCAGTTTGCGGAATTTTTCGAAAGCCATATCGAGATGTCCCTGGCCCTGTAAGGATAAACCCAGCATGCGGTTGCTCTCAGCTGATTCGATATCCAGTCGTGCCTTGCCGCGCTCTGTCATCAGGAAGTGTTTGGTAGTGAGCAGCAAATAACCGCCAATCAGGAGCATGTTGGGTAGCATTAGCTTGACCCATGTGCCCTGTGTGGTCATCAAAATGTATTCACTGAGGAAAAGTGCAGTGAAAAGCAGGGCGGTTATCGTAAAACCAACTGCTGCACCCATTCTGGGTAATGCAAGCATGAGATGAAGCGCAACCAGCACAAAGGCGCCAAGGGTTGCATAAATGCCCCAGGCTGGCTGTATAAAAAAGTCTTCGTTAAGGATGCTTGAAACTGAATGTGCCAGTATCATTACTGGGGGCATGGATGGATCGACAGGCGTTACCATGCTGTCGCCCACACCAATTGCAGTAGCACCAAGCAGAACGATCTTGTTATTGTATTTGCTCGCAGGAATCTTTCCCTGGAGCACATCGTAAAATGAATCCACAGGGAATGCCTGCTTGCCGGATTCATCGTTGCTGTAGAAAAAGATATTCATCAGCGATTGCCCGTCAGTTTTTATGTTGAGGCGACCGAGGCTGACGCTGTTGCCGAAACTGGCCTTAATATCATTAACAGTAAGATTGAGGCTTTTCGCAGCAAGCAACAACGCCATGGATGGATAAAAATCATCATAGTAATTAACCAGCAGGGGTTCTGAACGAATACCGCCATCGACGTCGAGGATGGAAACAAGTGAGCCAATGCCGGTTGCTACGGCACCAGCTGCGGGTATTGGAACAAGTGCGTCTACCATGGATATTGGTCCACGCCCGCCGGGGCTCATATTGACGCTGTCTATAAAGTTGTCTTTGGGCAGTTTGTATGCCTGTACATAATCAGGCAGGTCTTCATCGGGTTGCCCCAGATGTGTGCCAGAACTGAATGTCATGGCAAGCACAACATTATTGGTCAGTGCCATGCTTTCTGCCAGCTTCAGGTCAGTATCGAGTGCAACTTCTGCTGTATCAAGCAGCTCAATGAAGTGATCAAGTTCTTCAGCAACACTGGTTGTGAGCGGAGAGCTTGCAAGAAATTCTGATATCTGATCTATCGCAGCACGCCCATTTAAATCGCGCTTGTTTTTCAGCGTTGCACGCGATGCTTTGATGGCCAGTTCAAGATCAGCAACACTTTGCGGAACTGCAGCGATACTGCTGCCTTCAAACACCGACTTTAATTCTGTTATGTACTGCAGGCCGGGGTCAAGTTGTGGCTCGGTAAACAAGACTGTCTGGCCAATTGCCCTGGCGCCGCCTTTGGTGAGAATTTCATGCATCTGGGCGTGAACATCACGCGGCCATGGCCAGCGACCTATATTGGCAATACTTTCATCGTCAATTGCTATGACTGCGACTTTGTCGCTGGGTATGCGTGTAGATGCGCGAACACTAAAGTCATAGGCGTAGCGTTCAAGCCCTTGCAGGAGATCAGAACCGGAGAAAATCAGAAACACGAGGGTGATCAGAAGACCGACTAGCCAGTCGCTTTTCCAAATCCCTTGTTTCATGGAATTCCCCCGGAATTTATTATTGGTATTGTCATATCGGCAAACTGGAATGCGCCAGTCAGCTCTTTGATATCAACCAGTTGACTACTGTTTTACTCTATCAATTGAGCATAGCTCATCAGGGATTTAATGTGGCTATTACAGTCAGTCAGAGGGGATAGAATCAATGTAATTTGGGGGTGAGATATACCTTGTTCAGCATCTTGGCAGTTGAAGCGCCAAGTCTGTCTGCCAGTCTTTCCAGCACGTCTACTTCAACACTGTACTCAATGATTTCTTCAGCGCCGATGACCTCGCGAGCTACGTAGCTGGCACTGCCAACCTTGTCGACCAGGCCGTATTCAATTGCTTCATTACCTGTCCAGATCAGCCCGGTGTAAAGATCGTCGAACTCCTTGAGCCGGTCACCGCGTCCTTTTTTAACGGCATCGATAAATTGCTGATGGATTTCATCGATCATGGCCTGCAGGTGCTTCATGGCTTTTTCATTAACGGGCGTGAATGGATCGAGCAGGGCCTTGTTTTCACCTGCTGTCAGTGTGCGGCTTTCTATACCCAGTTTTTCCATTGCATCGACGACGCCAAAGCTGTCCATGCGCACACCAATGGAGCCAACAATGCTTGAATTGCTGACATAGATTTCGTCAGCAGCTGAGGCGACATAATAACCGCCGGATGCGGCCATATCGCTGACCACCGCATAGAGCGGCGTTTCGGGGTATTTTTCCCGCAGGCGCACAATTTCGTCGTAGATATAGCCCGCCTGAACAGGTGTGCCCCCGGGGCTGTTAACGCGCAGAATAATACCTTTGGTTTTCTCATCCTCAAATGCGCTTCTCAGTGCGCTGACGATGTTGTCAGCGCTGGCTGATTCGTCATCAGCGATTATGCCTTGCAGTTCGACCAGGGCACTGTGTTTTTGTGTAATCTTGGCCTTGCTTATATCCGGTTCTACAAACAGATACAGTATGAAGGTGATGTAGGCGAACACCAGAAACTTGAAAAAGATACTCCAGCGCCGTGCACGCTTCTGTTCTTTTAGGCTGGCCTGTGCCAGTTTGGTGATTACACGTCTTTCCCAGAGATGTTCTTGATCAGTCATTGCTTACCCTGTTCCTGTTTATTGATACTGTCGCGTGTATTATGGGACAAAAATTCATATAAGTCTGCGATGTTATCCAGGCAGGCTAATGGATGATGTGTCATCAAAGATTCAGCATCTTCCACACCGTGGGTAACACCGATTGCATCTACACCTGCGTTACCTGCCATGAGCATGTCATGTTCACTGTCACCGATCATGACTGCATCCTGCGCGTTGGTATCAAGCTCATGCAATATGCTGTTGAGCATGTCAGGATGAGGCTTGGACTGGTTTTCACCGGCACAACGGGTAGTAATGAAATAGTGGCCGAGTCTATGTTTCTGCATTGCACGATCAAGCCCTGTTCGGCTTTTACCGGTAGCAATTGCCAGTGTGTATTTGTCAGCAACCAGCTGTTTAAGCATCTCCTCTACACCATCGAACAGTAACTCCGGTACTTTGCTGTCATAGAGGAAATTTTGCCGGTAGCGGGCTGCCACCGACTCAACTTCGGCTGAATCGAGTTCCGGGTGCAAGTGCTCAATCGCTTCATGCAGCCCCAGGCCGATTACACGGCGTGCTTTGTCTTCACTCAGGTCAATACCGCAAACCTCACGGCTTGCAAACTGCAGGCTGACCACAATGCGCTCAATAGAGTCGATCAGGGTGCCGTCCCAGTCAAATACCAGCAACTTGAATCTAGCCCGCATTTCTCACCAGGATTTCGGATTCAGGTGCATCTGTAGTGCTTCTGAGTGCGCGTCTGGACTGAAAAGCATAGCAATAGCTATGGTTTGATGGACTAATTCGCCTGGAGCGAATTAGGATGCCTATGCACCCGAAGGGTGAAACACAGGGACGTGTTTCATCAACACGTGTGCGCAGAAACGCTACAG
>CAZRKQ010000129.1:0-19271 GCA_964600755.1 uncultured Thiotrichaceae bacterium | reverse complement strand
AGATCACTGCCATTAAAGGCGATGTAGCCTGGATGCAGCAAAGTGAAATCCGGGATGTTTAATACCTTGTCTCTCGCAGAGGCGCAGAGAACGCAGAGGCAACATAATATATTTATGAGGTAATAACATTTAATTAATCTTACTCTGCGTTCTCTGCGCCTCTGCGAGAAAACATAGTGATGTTTTCGGCTGAAGCCGCTCCTATTAAGGGCAGTGGCGAGGGACGAGTTACGAGTAACGAGGTAACAACATGCTTTTATGTTTTTGTCTCTTTTCCTAGCCCCTCTTCCCTCGTTCCTAGCCCCTCGATAAACGGCACTCGCGCACGGGTCTGAAACTGTGCCGGTGCTCGGGGCACGGGCCGTACTCGGCGAGCGCTTCGAAATGTGCCTTGGTTGGGTAACCTTTATGTTTATCGAAACCGTATCGCGGGTAAGTCTCGTGCAAGGCCAGCATCTGCGCATCGCGTTCGACCTTGGCGAGGATTGAAGCGGCGCTGATTTCGGCGACGCGGGCATCACCCTTGATGATGGCGGTGACCGGTAGATTGATATCGGGGCAGCGGTTGCCATCGACGAAGACATGGCCGGGTTCAATCGTCAGTTGTGCAACCGACTGCTGCATCGCCAGCATGGTGGCCTGCAGGATGTTGATGCGATCGATCTCGGCGGCGTCGATGCTGATCACGCTCCAGGCAATCGCGGTTTCTCGTATCTGTTTCGCAAGCTGCTCGCGGCGCTTTGCAGTTAATTTTTTCGAATCGTTGAGGCCATCGATCGGTTTTTGTTTATCGAGAATGACAGCAGCGGCGACCACGTTGCCCACCAGCGGACCACGTCCGGCCTCGTCCACACCCGCCAGCAAGCCCTCTACGGCGGGTACTTCTTCCTGCAAGTTAATAGCCATTCCGGTAGAATCGCCCCTGTTATTATCATTATTATTTATATTCTGACCGTATCATAAGTAGAAACCACTGACATGAGCAAGTTGAAAACCGCCGTTATCGGCGTGGGTTACCTGGGAAAATTTCACGCAGACAAATACGCGGCGCTGCCAAACAGCAAGCTGGTCGCCGTGGTTGATGCCAATGCCGAAACCGCGCAGGAAATTGCCGACAAGCACGGCGTCAAGGCGCTGACGGATTACCACGAACTGCTCGGCAAGGTTGATGCGGTCAGCATCGCGGCACCCACTACGATGCATCACCAGATTGCGCGCGACTTCCTCGAACACAACTGCCATGTGTTAATCGAGAAACCGATTACGGTTACCGTTGATGAAGCCGATGACCTGATCGAACTGGCGCTGGCTAACGAGCTGCTGATCCAGGTAGGCCATCTCGAACGCTTTAATGCCGCGCTGATCAATCTTGGCGACACACTGAAAACACCGACGTTCATCGAGTCGCACCGCCTCGCTCCGTTCAATCCGCGCGCAACCGACGTTAATGTTGTGCTCGACCTGATGATTCATGACATCGATATCATCCTCAACATCGTCAAGTCAGACATCAGGGAAATGCGTGTTTCAGGCACCCAGGTGCTGACACAAAGCACGGACATCGCCAATGCGCGCCTCGAATTCGAAAACGGCTGCGTCGCCAATGTTACCGCCAGCCGGGTCAGTGCAAAAACCGAACGCAAGATGCGCATCTTCCAGCATGATGCTTATATTTCAGTTGATTTTCACAACCGCGTGTTGAACATTTATAAAAAAGGCGACAAGGAAATGCTGCCGGGCATTCCGGAAATTGTCAGTGAAGAATCGACCTATGAAAATAACGATGCACTGAACCTGGAAATTATTGCATTCCTGGATTCCATTCAAAACGGAACACCGGTTATTGTCAGTGGAGAAGATGGCCGTCGCGCACTGGATGCAGCGATACAGATTTCTGCACTGCTTAAAGATTAATAAATAAAGGATACTCGCATGAACATCCCGATGGTTGACCTCAAGGGTCAATACCTGGCACTCAAAGACGAAATTGACAGCGCTGTACTCGAAGGGCTGTCGGCAACCCAGTTTATTCTTGGCCCCAATGTACAGGCTTTCGAGAAAGAAGCGGCTGACTATCTCGGTGTTAAGTATGCCGTGGGTGTCGCCTCGGGCACGGATGCGCTGCACCTGGCGCTTGCTGCTGCCGGTATCGGTGCAGGCGACGAAGTCATCACCACGCCGTTTACGTTTATCGCCACCGCCGAAGCCATCAGTTACGTCGGTGCTATACCGGTGTTCGTTGATATCGACCCCTACACCTTCAACATCGATCTCAACCAGCTTGAACAGGCCATTACATCAAAAACAAAAGCCGTGATTCCGGTGCACCTGTTCGGCCAGCCGGTCGACATGAATGCACTGAAGACCTTATGCGATGACAAGGGACTTAAAATTGTTGAAGACTGTGCACAATCATTCGGCGCACACATTAACAATCAACAGACCGGCAGCTTCGGTGACTTTGGCGCCTTCAGTTTTTTCCCCAGCAAGAACCTGGGCTGCTTCGGTGATGGCGGCCTGATTACAACGGATGATGAAAAAGGTGCCAACGAACTGCGCGTGCTGCGCAATCACGGCAGCCGTGAACGCTATCATCACAACGTGATTGGCTACAACAGCAGGCTGGATGAATTGCAGGCCATCATTCTGCGCATCAAGCTCAAGCATATCGACGAATACAACCAGAACCGCCGCCGTGTTGCCCACCGCTATTCCGAGGCACTTGCAGACACCGCTATCCAGACGGCCTATGAAGACAACATCGGCGTACACATCTACCACCAATACACCTTGTTGCACGACGACCGTGACAGCATTATGAAAGCACTGCAGGACAACCATGTTGCCTGCGCCGTGTACTACCCGTTTCCCTTGCACAGGCAGGAAGTGTACATGGAGACCTACAAGGACATTCATCTGCCAGTGTCAGAAGCCGTTGCCAGCAAATGTTTCTCGCTGCCGGTTTACCCGGAACTGGAAGATGACAAGGTGGATGCCATCACCGACATCATCAAGGGTGCCCTTTAATTGCCCGGGCAAACGGTTTTCATTGTTGCAGGCGAAGCATCGGGTGACCTGCACGCATCCCACCTTGCCAGGGCACTGCTGAAACTCGATCCGGGCCTGAGCCTGAAAGGCATGGGCGGTGACAACATGCGCCGCGCCGGCGTTGATATCCAGGTAGACGCATCCGACCTGGCCGTGGTCGGCCTGTTCGAGGTGCTGGCCAATTACCGCACCATCAAGGGCGTGCTGGAAAATCTCAAGCAAACCATCACCAAAACTCCACCTGACCTGCTGATACTGGTTGACTACCAGGAGTTCAACCAGCGCCTGGCCGCCTATGCAAAATCCATCGGTGTAAAAGTCCTGTTCTACATCGGCCCGCAGGTGTGGGCATGGCGCCCCGGGCGCGTGTACAAGATGGGCCAGATCGTTGACCGAATGGCGGTGATATTCCCGTTTGAGGTCGACCTGTATAAAGATGCCAATGTACCGGTCGAGTTTACCGGGCATCCGCTGGTTGAAGAAGTCATCGCCGACAAGACCCCGGCACAGGCACGCGAGTTACTGGACCTCGAAGACGTAACAACCATCGGCCTCTTTCCCGGCAGCCGCCAGGGTGAAATCAAACGATTACTGCCGATACAAATTGCTGCTGCAAAGAAACTGTTAAAACACAATCCCGATTTACAGTTCGTGATTCCACTTGCAGAATCATTGAACGACGAGGTTCTGGATCCTTTCATCGAAGAAATTATCAGCCTCAGAATAAGCGTCATTAACGGCAAGGCTTATGATGTGATCCAGGCATGCGATGCCATCATCACCGCTTCGGGCACGGCCACCCTGGAAATTGCGCTAATGGGTGTCCCCATGGCGATTGTCTACAAGATTTCATGGCTGTCCTATTTCATCCTCAAGTTCATGGTCAGTATCAAGAGGATCGGCCTGGTCAATATCGTGGCCGACAAGGACGTGGTCAAGGAATTCCTCCAGGGCGGCGCCAGGCCGAAGAAAATCAGCGCAGAAATACAGCACATTCTGTCAGACAGCAACTATAACGACCTTATGCGAAAAGAGCTGTCACTGATACGTGACAAACTGGGCGACAGCAGCGGCACCACCCACATTGCACAGCTTGCTTATGACATGCTTAATGACAATAAATAGTCCACAGATGAACGCAGATGAACACGGATGTTTCTACAATTTTATTGCCAGGGCATATGAAACTAACAAGATAAAAATCATTCATACAACTCAAAAGAACAAAAACAAATGATATAAAAATAATTTATGTTCATCTGTGTTCATCTGCGTTCATCTGTGGACATAATTCTTTAATAAATAAACACAAAGAACGCGAATGTTATCTACAATTAGACTACTGGATTTTATGCCTCGAAATAGCAAATAAATTTAATCAGACTATATAAAAACAACAATAAATCATGTTTGATTTGCGTTCATTTGCATTCCTTTGCGGCAATATTTTTATAAAGAAATACTCCGCAGTTTTTATTGTCTGCAGCCTTTCACTCACCAGCGGCTGCGCCACGCTTGATGGCCCACCTAACCCTGACGATCCACTTGAAAGATATAACCGCGCCATGTTTTCATTCAATGAAACCATGGACAGGGCCATCGTAAAGCCTGTTGCCAAGGGTTATAACTGGATAATGCCGAGTGCGTTCAATAAGGGCGTGACAAACTTCTTCAGCAACGTTGATGACGTCGTCGTCTTCTTCAACTCGCTGCTGCAGCTGAAATTTGCAGAAGCCGTTTCCACCTCTGCGCGTGTTGTCTGGAATACGACAATCGGTTTACTGGGCTTTATTGATGTTGCAACAAGATTCGACCTGCCCAAGTACAACGAAGACTTCGGCCAGACGCTGGCGTTCTGGGGTGTTGATAGCGGACCGTACTTCGTAATGCCTTTTCTTGGCCCGAGCACGGTACGTGACGGCCTCAGCGTACCCGTCGACTGGATCCTGTTCGACCCGGTCTTCCAGGACAAGGAGCTGAAGGTCACACTGAGCTTGCTGGTGGTACGCTATACCGACAAACGTGCCGACCTGATAACAGCCACCGACATCATCGACGAAACCGCGCCGGATAAATATGCTTACATCCGTGATGCCTTCATACAGAGGCGTGAATACCTTATTCATGATGGTAATCCGCCTGATGATGCATTCAGTGAAGATGAACTGTTCGAAGATGAAAACCTGTTCGAGGACGACCTGGACCTGGAAAAAGATTTGAAGAAGTAATTTACCGCAGAGGCGCGGAGGCGCAGAGAACACATAGGTTTTAGCCGCAAAAAACGCAAGTTACGCGAAGGTTAAAAACTTATTCAGTTTGCATGAAAAAATCATGGGTTTGTTACAAACAGATTTTTGCGGCTTTTGCGTTATTCGCGGCTAAAGTCGTTCCTTCGTTTTTCCTTGCCACTCGTTACTCGTCCCTCGTACCTGTCAGTTACGTAGCCTGGATGAAGCGAAATGGAATCCGGGGTGCTCTTTTCCCAGACTTCTACATAAACCTGTTTTCTCGCAGAGGCGCAGAGAACGCGGAGTAAGATTAATTAATTTTATTACTTCATAAATAAATAATGTTGCCTCTGCGTTCTCTGCGCCTCTGCGAGAAACAATATATTAAACACCCCGGATTCCACTTCGTTTCATCCGGGCTACGATGCTGGGTACTGAGGAATTACAGCTCAAGAGCAACTTTTATCGCGAATATTGACAAGATTCCCGCTTCCGCGGGAATGACGGAATTAAAATACAGATGATTAAATAATGTCATTCCCGCGAAAGCGGGAATCTTGTATTTAACAATGTAGCCCGGATGGAACGCAGTGTAATCCGGGAATTTCAACGCAAGATCATCCCGGATTGCGTTTCACTTCATCCGGGCTACGATGGTACGATTTGTTTTTCCCTAGAACCCAGACCCTAGTACCTAGAACCTGGCACATAACGCCGCTAGGCATTATGTGCCCCGCGCACAACGTCTGTGACGTTATGCAGTTGGTTGATCTTGTCCATCACGCGGTTAAGCTGTTGCAGGTCTTTTGTTTCAATGGTGACGGCCATGCGCGCCAGCTGGTTCTTTTTATCGGACAGTGTGTTTACTGCAATCACGTTTACTTTTTCGTCTGACAGTGTGTGCGTGATGTCGCTGAGCAGGCCATGGCGGTCGAGCGCTTCTATCAACAAGGTAACCGGATAGGTCTGAACTTCGGCGTCGCCCCATTCCACTTCGACCAGGCGCCGCCTTTTTTCTTCTTTGATGTTGATGATGTTGGTGCAGTCCTTGCGGTGGATGGTTACACCTTTACCCTGCGTGATGAAACCGACAATGTCGTCACCCGGAACGGGCTTGCAGCAGTTCGCCATGGTTGTCAGCAAGTTGCCTACGCCAAGCACATTAATTTCGCCAGCCGGTTTTTGCTTGCGCAGGGCTCTCGGTACGGAAACGACCGGCAGCTCGTCACCGGTTTCAGGTGCAGAGATTTCATGCAGTGCTGATAACAGTTGTGCGTTTGATATATCACCACGTGCCAGCGCTATATAAATATCGTCCGCCGACTTTTGTTTTAAACGCTTGAGCAGTGTGACCATTTCCGGGCGCACGTTGAGCCGCTTTATCTCGCGTTCGTATATCGCCTTGCCGTCATGCAGGTTTTGCGCCTCATCCTGTTTTCTGAACCAGCTCCTGATGCGATGGCGCGCACGTGATGTTTTGAGATAGCCCAGATGCGGGATCATCCAGTCACGCCTGGGTGCAGATTCCTTTGAAGTCAGGATCTCGACCCGCTGACCGTTCTTGAGTTCGTAGGTCAGCTGCACAATATGACCGTTTACCTTGGCGCCGCGACAGCGATGGCCCACTTCTGTATGCACGGCATAGGCAAAATCCAGCGGTGTTGCACCCATGGGCAAGTCGATTACGCGTCCTTCCGGGGTGAGTACGAACACACGGTCCTGGAACATTTCAGCATGAAAGCTGTCCAGCAGTTCCTCGTCTTCGGTTTGATTCGGGTCGAGCAATTTACGCAGCGACTCAATCCCCGCCTCGAGCTGCTGGTCAACACGATCACCTTCCTTGTAACGCCAGTGTGCGGCGATACCATGCTCGGCAAACTCGTGCATCTTGTGGGTGCGAATCTGCACTTCGATAGGCTTGCCGGCTGGGCCGTGTACGGCGGTATGCAATGACTGGTAACCGTTTTCTTTAGGATTGGCGATATAATCATCAAATTCTTTTTCGATATGGCGCCACTTGCCATGGACCAGGCCGAGCACGGCATAGCAGTCGGCAATGCTGTCAACCACGATGCGAATGGCGCGCACATCAAACAGCTCATGGAAATCACGCTGCTTCGATGTCATCTTTTTCCAGATGCTATAGATGTGTTTGGGGCGGCCATAGACTTCTGCTGTTATGCCCGCCTCTTCAATGGCCAGCTTGAGCGCATCAACCACGTCATGGATAAACTGCTCCCTGTTGTCGCGCGTTTCTTCAAGGTACCTGGCGATGCGTTTGTAGGTCGATGGTTCCAGGTACCTGAATGACAGGTCCTCGAGTTCCCATTTAAGCTGACCGATACCGAGCCGGTTGGCGATGGGTGCAAAAATATCCAGGCTCTCCTGGGCGACTTCAAAACGGGTATCGAGTTCGACTTCGCCGAGCTGGCGCAGGCGCTGAACTCGGAATGCCAGCTTGATTAGTACCACGCGAACATCCTCGACCATCGACAGCAGCATGCGTCGCAGGCGTTCTGCCTGTTCGGGGGTTTCCTTTTTCTTGCGGTGGGTCTGGAGGCTGTGCAGCTGGCAGACATTGTTGACCAGGCGCATGATCTTGTCGCCAAAAACCGCTTCCAGCGCATCGGCATCCTGCGATTCAATCAGGCGGGTGGTGCTTAACAGGCTTACGATCAGGGTGGTTTCGTCTGAACCCAGCTCACTCAGCAGCAGGGCCACATCGAGGCTGCCGGGAATGCCGGGTTCCGGCTCCAGTTCCCATACCTGCTGGCATGCCTTGTACAACAGGCTGTCTTCGGCAACGGATGTGCCGGTGAGCTTGCCCAGGTATTCATCAATCGAATACGTTTGCTGGACGAGATTATATTGTCGTGTGGCGCGCATGGTTACTGCATATTTTACGCTTGCGCGTGCTCTGTGGAAATCAACACTTGCAGCAGCTGGCGCTGCTGATTCAAGTACTTATATTAGCTGGAGGCTTTCTGGCACTCGGGGCATTTGCCGTAGAGAATCAGGCTGTGATCGGTAATCTCATAACCCTTGTTGTCGGCGATCTTGGCCTGCTGGCCTTCGATGATTTCATCGACAAACTCTTCGACCTTGCCGCAGCCAATACAAACGATGTGATCATGATGCCCTTCCCTGTTCAGTTCGAACACGGCCTGACCACCCTCGAAATGATGGCGTGTTACCAGGCCTGCGGCCTCGAACTGGGTAAGAACACGGTATACCGTGGCGAGACCAACTTCCTCTCCCTCGTCGCGCAAGGCCTGGTAAATATCCTCTGCACTCTGGTGCCTGACTGAGGCTGATTCCATCAGGTCGAGAATTTTCATCCGCGGTAATGTAACCTTCAGGCCTGCTTTTTTCAGATCATTGGATTCCATATTTCACTGCCGGGGCAAAGTAAGTTAGTATCGCGTGTCATTCTAACACTGATGATTATCATTTCCTTGATGTACGTTAAAAATATTCTCATTCGCTTTCGCAGACCGCTGGCCCTGGCCGCAACAATATTACTGCTGAGCAGTTGTGAAATGCTGCAGCCGCACAAACTTACCATTGAGCAGGGAAATGCAATTTCGCAGGATGAGTTTGAATCACTCTACACGGGCATGAACAAGTCTGAAGTAATGGAAGCTGTTGGCGCCCCCATACTGATGGACTCGTTTCACCCGGACAGATGGGAATATATCTACAGCCATAAACCAGGCAAGGGCCGCGAAAGAAAATCGCGCTTTACGCTTTATTTCAGGGATGATGTCCTGGTCAAGATTGATGGTGAGGAATATAAAGAATATTGATTCACCGCAGAGGCGCAGAGACGCAGAGGTTTTTTGTGTTTGCTTGTCGCGAGCACGACTCGCGTGCCTTTATGCAGGTGGAGTAGTTCGATGATTGTTCTGAGCCAGTAGATACAAGATCCCCGCTTTCGCGGGGATGACGTGAATAAGTTAACTTCTCTTTATATATCATCATTCCCGCGGAAGCGGGAATCTTGCATCAGTCGGCATTAATCCATCACTGAATAATTTACTCAGGCCCGTAATCTCACCGCTGAATTCACTGCACCAAAACATCTGTTGCAAGTGTGGGATGTGAATGATTTTAACAAAACTGCATAGCTGTGGCACAAACACAACATAAACACCTCTGCGCCTCCGCGCCTCTGCGGTGAATAATTCTTTTAGCCTTTATCGGTACTACCGCCCTTCTTTGTTGCCTTGCCCTCGGCCGCGCGTTTGCGCCTGACTTCCTTGGGGTCGGCTATCAGTGGGCGGTATATTTCGACCCGGTCACCGTCGGCTAAAGCTGTGGTCATGGCTGCGGCCTTGCCGAATATGCCTACTTCGCTGTGTTCTACATCGAGCTCGGGGAATTCAATCATGATGCCTGATTGCACAATTGCGCCGCCAATCGTGGTGCCGAGCTCGACATTGACCGGAAGAATAATCTGCCGCTCGGGTAAGGCATAAGCAACTTCAACATTGATTGTTTCAACCGCGCTCACCGTATACCTCTACTGCTCTTTTACTAAAGGCATCGACCAGTGAATTAGCTATCTGGGTAAATACCGGCCGGGCTGCCAGCGACATCAGGCCACTGTCAAACCTGAATATCATATCAAGCTCTATTTTACATGCATCATCCCGCTTCAGAGGATGGAATATCCATGCACCATGCAGCGATTTAAAAGGGCCGTCAACCAGGGCGATCTCGATTTTACTGTTATTGTGTAAAGTGTTTCTTGTGGTGAAGGTCTTGTTGAGTGCACCACGGGCTATTTCGACACTGGCTGTCATTTCAGCATCAGACGCATTGATTACTTTTGATGACTTGCACCAGGGCAGGAATTTCGGATAGGCGGCAACATCATTGACCAGCGCATACATTTCTGCAGGTGAATAATGCACCAGGGCACTGCGTTTTATATGAGACACTAAATTTTCCTGCTTACAAGCTGATAACGCCGATTACATTGAGGAACACAATGATAACCGCAATTGGCGTAATATACTTGACCAGGAAGTGCCAAATTCGATAGATAATGTTATAGGTATTCAGTTCGTCGCGTGTTGAGTTCTCGCTCATTAACCAGGCAGCAAAGATTGCAATAAACAATCCGCCCAGCGGCAACATCAGGTTTGCCGTTACAAAGTCGAGCGTATCGAAAAAGTTTTTATCCTCGAACAGGAACGGCACACTCCAGGTGTACTCGGACCAGAGATTGAATGAAAGCACCGAGCCGATACCCATCAGCCAGGTGAAGATACCGATCCAGACTGCAGCGTAAATTCTGTTCATTCCGCGGTTTTCAACCAGCCAGGCAACCGCCGGTTCAATCAGCGATATCGCAGATGTCCATGCAGCAAACGTAAGCAGAATAAAGAAAGCGGTGCCAATCATGGTGCCGGCTTCCATGTGGCCAAAGGCGATAGGCAGTGTTTTGAAAATCAGTCCCGGCCCTACGCCCGGTTCAAGCCCGTTGGCAAACACGATCGGGAATATTGCCATGCCGGCCAGCAGGGCCACGGACGTGTCAGCGAGTGCAATGATTATCGAGGCCTGGGTAATGGATGTATGCCGGGGC
This sequence comes from uncultured Thiotrichaceae bacterium, assembly GCA_964600755.1. Classification (GTDB taxonomy): domain Bacteria; phylum Pseudomonadota; class Gammaproteobacteria; order SZUA-229; family SZUA-229; genus JABDQW01. The sequence goes on along the minus strand of CAZRKQ010000129.1, from coordinate 8,402 downwards.
AAGTAAGAGCCATATACCATGATGGCGCCCATGCCCAGGCTGAGCGTAAAGAACGCATGGCCCATGGCGATGAGCACGCCCTGCCCGGTGATGGTTCCCGGCGTAAACAGGAAATCAATGCCTTCCATGAAATGCCCGGTCGTCATCGAGTAGGCCACCGTCATCAGCAGCAGGGCCAGCAGCGCCGGCATCAGAAAACGCACGGCCTTTTCCAGCCCGTGCTTGACGCCACGGGCGACGACGATCATCGTCATCACCATGAATATGGTATGCCATGCCAGCAGCCTTTCCGGGTCGGTCACCAGTTCAGTGAAGATGTGGTTGACCCCGTCAGTGGTCGCACCGAGAAAGGCACCGCTGGCCGTCCTGAAAACATAGGACAGTGCCCAGCCTGCGATGACACTGTAATAGGAAAGGATCAGGAAGCCTGCGAGCACACCCATCCAGCCCAGCATGACCCAGCCGCGGCTGCGGCCTTCTTCTTTGGCGAGGGTGTCCATGGTGTTGATCGGGCTCTGCCGGCCACGACGCCCAATCATGGTTTCAGCCATCATGATGGGAATGCCAATCAGGGCGATACAAAACAGGTAGACAAGCACAAAGGTACCACCGCCGTTTTCACCCGCGATGTAGGGAAATTTCCAGATATTGCCGAGCCCGACGGCCGAGCCGGTTGCTGCAAGAATGAAAACCAGCCGGTTTGACCACTGGCCGTGAATCGACTTACGTGAGCTTGTCATTATTATTATCCGCTTTTTGAGGTCATTTTCTGTAAAAAAGCCGTTTATCTCAACTTAATATAGTTTGTTCTACTTTATATAGTGCTTTCTTATGAATAATTACAGCGAACAGGTATACTTTGCTGCCGCTCGAGCATTTAGCCCGTATTTCTCACCAGGACGCTACCTGATACGGTAATATCATGATTAATAAAGTCTCGGCCCGATTAATATCAAGAACAATGTGCCAGTTATGTCGCTATTTCGATTCAAGCGCACCTGCAGCATTCCTGTGCACACATCTTCCCTCAAACCATGGCTATGGCCATGCTTTTCTGTCCAGACGTGCACTCAGAAACACTGCAGGTACACCTGAAATCGAAATCCCGGTAAGAAATGCGGGCTAGCCATGGCAAAGAAAAAGAAAACCCCGTCCAATCAGATCGCCGCCAATCGCAAGGCAAGGCACGACTATACCATCGAGGAAAATTTCGAGGCCGGGCTGTCGTTGATGGGCTGGGAAATCAAAAGCCTGCGCGCTGGCCGTATTTCGATGGCTGAAAGCTATATCCTGGTAAAAGATAATGAACTGTGGTGGTTTGGCGGGCACATCTCGCCGCTGAGTTCTGCCTCCACGCATGTCAAGACAGATCCGACCCGTACCCGCAAACTGCTGATGCATAGAACAGAAATCGACCGCCTCATCGGCCAGGTTGAGCGCAAGGGCTATACCCTGGTGCCGTTATCGCTGTACTGGAAACACGGCCGCGTCAAACTCGATATCGGCCTTGCCAAGGGCAAGAAAAGCCACGACAAACGTGCCAGCGATAAGGAACGGGACTGGAAGCGGGACAAGGAACGGATAATGAAACATGGCAGGTGAACTGTGAGTTAAGTAATTAACCGCAGAGGCGCAGAGACGCAGAGGAAAACCATTTATATGTGTTTGCAGTAAGCAGGCAGGGATACGGCTTTGCATTACCCGGAGAAGATTAATAACCGATCGTCCTGAGCCTGTCGAAGGGCAACGCTTCGCTTATACATGTCTACAAACTACAGCAGTAGCCTGGATGAAGCGCAGCGTAATCCGGGTGTTTGTTTCGTGCAATCATGCTTGAATCCCCGGATTTCACTACGTTACATCCGGGCTACGATATTAGGAACGACCTAGAACCTAGTTCCTAGTATCTAGTTCCTTTAGTCCCAAAGACACGCATCACCCATTTTCTCGAGAAACTGTGTGTGTGCAGTTAACTCTTCTTTACTTGCGTTAATAACACGCAAAGGTGCGCGGTCTGAGGAGATGCGCGACGGGCTGGCAACACCATCTTCTTTTTCAGCCGATTGCTCACTATCCAGTGCAAGACCAACCTGCCCGCCGGTCATTCTTAAATATACTTCCGACAGGATTTCGGCATCGAGCAAGGCGCCGTGCAGTTCTCGCTGCGTGTTGCTTACATCGTAGCGTTTACACAATGCATCGAGGTTGTTTTTCTGCCCGGGATGCATTTTCCTGGCCATGACCAGGGTATCGATGACACCGCAGTGATCACTGATAACACCATGTCCGTCTGCAAGAAGTTTCAGTTCATGATTGAGAAAGCCAACATCAAATGGCGCATTATGAATGACCAGCTCGGCGCCTTTGAGGTAGTTCATCAGGTCATCAGCTATGTCATTAAAACGCGGTTTGTCTTTGAGAAATTCATTACTGATGCCATGCACCTGCAACGCGCCGTCATCGATCTCGCGGTCCGGCTGTATATATTGATGGTAGTTATTGCCGGTAAGACGGCGATTGATTAATTCAACACATCCAATTTCGATGACACGATGACCCTGGCTGGGTTCAAGACCTGTGGTTTCGGTATCGAGGACGATCTGGCGAGTCATGGGTGCTTTACTTGTTTTAATTGGTGCATTGTAGTGTACCTTATATTTCAAGCGCGTAGTGAGGTGGTAATTTTCAGTCCGCAGATGAACGCAGATAAACGCAGATAAACGCAGATGTTTTTGTTGGGTGCGCTGTGTGCACCATTACATCTGATAGGGGTAAAAATTTTAGTGCGTACTAATGCACCATAGGAAAAGTATTTTTCATACACCATTCTTAGGTGCGGCTATAGCCGCGAATTAATTACTAATACCGGAAAACTGCATTCGTAGACATGACGCCTGTAATCGAACTAATGCTTAATAAACATCTGCGTTTATCTGCGTTCATCTGCGGACTAAAATCATTTCGACAACACTTCATCGATACCCATATTGGCCAGCTCATCGGCGCGTTCATTGCCTTCATCACCTGAATGGCCTTTGACCCAGACCCATTTGATGTCGTGATCGTTGGTTGCTGCATCCAGCCGCTGCCAGAGCTCGATATTTTTTACCGGTTTTTTGTTTGCTGTTTTCCAGCCACGCTGCTTCCATGCATCCATCCAGCTGGTAATACCTTCGAGTACATATTTTGAGTCTGTATACAGCTTTACCTTGCAAGGCCGGGTCAATGTTTCCAGCCCGGTGATCGCGGCCATCAGTTCCATGCGGTTGTTGGTTGTTTCGAGCTCACCACCATGCATGTCTTTGCGGGTGCCGTTATAACGCAGACTGACGCCCCACCCGCCCGGACCGGGATTACCGCGGCATGCGCCGTCTGTGTAAATTTCTACGGAATTTTTCACTGTGTCTTGTTGTCCTAAAATAAAGTTTGTTAGCCGCATGCCAGACGCTAAAAAATGTGGAATAATACTGCCGTTGGCAAGGATTTTTCCACTTCCCGGCTATAATTGATACTAAATTCTAAAATAATAAATTCAATTAAATTTAACAGCCAAGTATCTTGTTTTGAATAAAAATAATCAACCTATACAAAGACATATATGCATCCCGGCGCTGTGCATGTTGCTACTTTCCGGATGCTACCAGGATCAGATTAAATCCGGGTCTGAAGAAGAGCAGCTTATCGCCAATGACAGGGCCACTGAACAAAGCTTGCTGCTGCAAATGCAGGCGGAAGCAGACTTGATGGATCCGGTCGCCGCACTTGATCTGAACGATCCCTTTGAACTGCAGGAATTTCCCACTTACAGCATCTGGCCACGCGTCCGCGAAGGATTTGCAATAGATACTCACCTGGACCATCCATGGGTACAGTCTGAGCTCAAATGGTACAGCAAGCACCCGGAATACCTGTTTCGCACCATGACGCGTGCCGAACCATTTTTACACTACATACTCGAAGAAGCCGAAAAACGCGACATGCCAACCGAGCTGGTGTTACTGCCCATCGTGGAAAGCGCCTATCAGCCGTTCGCCTATTCGCATGGCCGTGCTGCGGGTATCTGGCAGTTCATCCCATCGACCGGGCGTCTTTACGGGCTCGATCAAACCTGGTGGTACGACGGACGACGCGATATTTATGCGTCTACCCAGGCAGCCCTCAACTACCTGCAAAACCTGAACAAGCTGTTCGACGGCGACTGGACGCTGGCACTGGCTGCCTATAATTCCGGCTCCGGTACCGTGCAACGTGCGATACGCAAAAACAAGAAGAAAGGCAAACCAACCGACTTCTGGCATTTGAAACTGCCGAAAGAAACTCGTGCCTATGTACCCAAGCTGATGGCGTTGAAAGAGCTGATCAAAAATTCTGAACTGTACGACATAAGTTTACGCTGTATTCCAGATGCACCCGGTTTTGTTCAGGTCGATACCGAATCACAGATCGACCTGGCACTGGCGGCTGAACTGGCTGAACTGGATGTCGATACCCTGTACGAGTACAACCCGGCATTCAATCGCTGGGCCACCTCACCAGATGGACCACACAGGCTGTTACTGCCTTACAATAATGCTGAAATCTTCAAAGCCAACCTGGCATCAATACCCGACGATGAGCGTGTGCAGTGGAAACGCCACAAGATAAAGAGCGGCGAAACACTCAGCGAAATCGCTGTTAAGTACAACACCACGGTGAAAGAGCTGCGCAAGATCAACAATATTCGCGGCAATAATATCCGTGCCGGCAAACACCTGTTGATACCGGTGGCCAGCCGCAGTACGTCCACTTACACTTTGAGTTCAACGCAACGTAAAAAAGCGATTCAATCTACAAGCAAGGGCAACAAAACACGCGTCAACCACCACGTACAGAGCGGAGAAAGCTTCTGGACGATCTCCCGCAAGTACAATGTCAATATGCACAGCCTGGCCAAGTGGAACGGCATGGCAGTGAGAGATCCTTTAGGAAAGGGACAGAAACTGGTGGTATGGACCAATAACAGCGGATCCTCCAGCAGGCCAGGCAGCCGCAAACCTTCACAAACAATCCAGCCTATTTCGTATACGGTAAGGAACGGTGATTCATTGTCCCGTATTGCAAGCCGCTACAGTGTCAGTGTTTCTGATTTGCACCGCTGGAACAGCATCAAGGGTAAATATATTCAGCCGGGTCAAAAGCTCAGGCTGTATATCGATGTTACTGAACAGAGCAAGGGATAAAGGAATCGATCACTACTTGATAAATTCACGCTGACGAATAATGTGCGGCGCAGGAATTTTAATGAATTAAAAAGATCCCTATGCTGGTACTCAACCACTATCAGCCTCGCTGGCACATAGTATTCCACAAACATATACCACGAAGAAACCGTTCGTAGGGTGGGCGCTGCCCACCAATTCATATCACGGTGGGCAGCGCCCACCCTACGATGTTAAATCCGACTGACTGCCGTACTATTTCCTCTGTTACCTTTTCGATATTGCGGCCTCGGTATTGCAACAGATATTATTTCCAGATTCCGCTTCAGGCCTGAAGCAGGCATACCAGGCCTTTCCAGCACATAATCAAAATTCAACCAGCCTGATTCTGTATATCACTCTATATTTCAGTAACTTGTAGTTTTTTTACGAAAATTGACCGTTATCAAAGTCCTTACTTAATATAAGGAGTAAATTGATATATAAAGTCTGAGTTTATTGAAGTTGCCCAGACTAAATTGAATGTTAATAAATTTAAGCCCTTAGTCACCATAGTGCTAATGTTTTTATCTATCGCGTGTATGATTTTTGTATAGCGCCAGAATTTATAGCGGTATTCGCAAGGAGAATTGTTATGAAACGTTTACTACTCTCTCTAGCAATTGTTGCGCTCTCTGTATCAGCCGGATTGAGCGCGAGCACGCTACCTGCTACAGACAAAGCACCCGATACAATCAACAAATTAAAACTTGCTAAACTACAAATTCCCTTTATAGAAAATGTTGGCCAGGCCTTTGACGATATTGCATTTTATGCAGATACCTTTGGCGGCACCTTACTGGTTAAAGAACAGGGTGAACTTGAACTCGTCATTCCCCTGACCGGCAAGAATAAAAACCGCAAAGCAGTGATCAACGAAGCTTTTGTCGATGCCGACATCAAGACAATAAAAGGAACATCTCCAGCAGTCACTAAAGTCAGTTATTTTCTGGGTAACGACAAAGACGACTGGTACAGCAATGTGCCCACCTTTGAGAGTGTTTCACTAGGTGACATATATGATGGCATTGAGCTGAAACTCAAAGCCTACGGCAACAACGTTGAAAAGTTATTTTATGTTAGCCCGGGCGCTGATCCGGCAACAATTCGTATTAAAGTCAGCGGAACAAGGTCAGTTGATGTTATAGAAGACGGTATTCTGGAGCTGGAAACCAGTGATTGCATCGTTCATTACTCCAGTCCCGATGCTTATCAAATTATCAATAATGAAAAGCACTCAGTAGAGATTGCTTATCGCGTTTCCGGCGACACCTACGGCTTCGAGTTGGGTGACTACGATAAGACCAGGGAGCTGGTGATTGATCCGCTATTGCAATCAACTTATTTTGGCGGCGCGGGTGATGATGTGGTCAGGGAGATTGGTATTGCGCCTAATGAACAGGTTTATGCAGTCGGCAAGACCGACTCCACTACAATTAACAGCATCACCACTAATGCTGACGGTGTTGATGCCTTCGTTGCTCGCTTCAATCCCTCGCTGACGGACTTGCAACAAGTCAGCTTTATAGGCGGCACCGGTGGTGAAGAGGATTTCGCCACGGCGGTTGCATTTCGCTCCCTGCCGAATGATCAATACGAAGTTTATATTGCCGGCGAAACCGCTTCGCCCGATCTGGCCGGTCTCGCTGACGGTGGTGCTGACTCGGTTTTCGGTACAGGATCAGCCGGTGAAACCGAAGGTTTCGCTGCACGCTTCGACTCGGACCTGGCGCTGCTCGGATCGACATATTACGGCGGTGACACAACGGCGCCTGCTGTCATCAAGGCCGACAGCATCACTGGCATTGCGATCTCTGGCAGCATCGCTGACAGTATATTCATCACCGGTACAACTGCCTCTGATGATATTCCTGGAATCGTACTCGCAGGAAATCCCAATCCCAGCTCACAAGACACATATGGCGACGGTGTAAGCGACGCCTTTGTTGCCCGGCTTAGCGCTGACCTCACCACCATCGAGGCAGCAACCTACCTGGGCGGCAGTACTGAAGATGGAGCCGTGGATCTGGTCGTCGACAGCGCTGTCTATGTAACGGGGAACACGGACTCCCTTGATTTCCCCGGAACAACCGGCAATTACCAGCCATCTCTGGCCGGCGGCGCCGGCACCGATGTTTTCGTAGCACAGCTGGATGCCTTGCTGACCAATCCCGTGAACTCAACTTATATCGGCGGCACTGGCGATGAAGAAGTGCAGGCTATTGCTGACACAGGATTCGGCACCTCTGACCCCCTGGTTTACGTGGCCGGTGATACCACATCCGCTGATTTTCCCGGCACAACAACAGGTACCGACAATAACAGCTTTATCGCCTATATCAACAAGGACCTGGCAGCCGGCACCGATTTCCAGGCAATCTACCTGGGTGGCACTGGTGTAGATGAGCTGTGGGACCTGGCGCTGCACCAGGAATTACTCACTTTCAATAAAGCTACTGATACCGTATACGTAACCGGCAGCACCAGCTCCAGCCCGTTCCCTGACAGCGCGACCGGTGAAGATGAAGACCTGACAGGCACTGAAGATGCCTTTGTCATGCGCATCGATGCGACGTTGCTGGATACGGCCGAAACCCAGAGTACCCACCTCGGCGGGACCGAGGCTACGAGCACCAGTGAATCCGGCTACGCTATTGCCGTTGATCCGGTCAACGGCGTCTATGTCGGCGGTGTCACCACTGCAGATGATTTTCCCGGCAGAATTGGTGCCGAAATCCCCACTTATAGTGGCGGCACGGATGGCTTCGTCTCTCGCCATGGCTTCACATTACAATACGATGCCGAAATTCGGGTTTCGCTGTCAACGATCGATTTTGGCGAAGTCTTTGCATCACCGACAACTTCATCCGATGAAGTCCAGGTATCGGTCAGTAATCTCGATACCGAAAACAAGCTGCTTATATATAGCATCGTGTTATCAGACACGGTCAATTACACGTTGAATGATACAGCTTCCGGAACCGGCTGCGGCATTAAAGGTTATACCGCGGAGGTAAACCCGGTTGAAAACTGCAGCTTTACGGTTAAATTCAATCCCCAGGCAGGTCAAGCCGATCCTTATACTGCGACCGTAACGATCGCTTCCAATGACCTGGATGAAGCGGAAAAAATCATCAACTTGACCGGTACCGGCGGCAGTGACAG
>CAZRKQ010000128.1:0-3269 GCA_964600755.1 uncultured Thiotrichaceae bacterium | reverse complement strand
CATATTGCACGAAGGCAGACGTGGAATGATCGATAGTGAACGATACTATAAGAAGTTACAGCCAATTAAATGGGCTTTAAGCTGTCACAGATTGTCTGTGTGGTTTTATGAACAATATTTTGTCAGGAACAAAATATCGCGTTAGCCCCACAGGGGTGAGTCTCATGGATGAGACGAACAACCTGGCGTCGCCCACAGAAAATCATCGTTGGGAACGATCCCCCTTGATCCATAGCTACGGCTATGAATACGACGGGCATCCTGCCCTTGCCCTTCGGGCTCGCTTCGCTCATGCAAATTTGCTCCCGGCAAATTTGTCCGCGGGCGATCGCCCAACCTGCTTTGCCAGCTTGCCCCTAAAATCCAAATCCTTCGTGTAATATGCGGGTTTACCAACACAACGAGACGACTATGGATATGCAATCTGCAATCAAGGCGGTTACCGAAGATAAAAACCTGTCTTCTGATGACATGAAATCCGTAATGCAATTGATCATGACAGGAGAAGCAACACCTGCGCAGGTAGGCGGTTTTCTCATTGGTTTGCGCATGAAAGGAGAGACGGTTGAAGAAGTCGCCGCTGCAGCCAGTGTTATGCGTGATTTATCAACCAGGGTTGATGTTGACAAGGAACAGCTGGTGGATACCTGTGGTACCGGTGGTGACGCATCCGGAAGCTTCAATATTTCAACTGCCAGCGCCTTTGTTGTCGCGGCGGCAGGTGGCAAGGTCGCAAAACACGGCAACCGCTCGGTTTCCAGCAAGTCAGGCAGTGCTGACGTGCTTGAAGCTGCTGGCGTCAATCTTGAACTGACACCTGAGCAGGTTGCCGCTTGTGTAAATGACATTGGTGTTGGCTTTATGTTTGCACCTATGCATCACAGTGCGATGAAGCATGCCATCGGTCCACGACGCGAGATGGCAGTGCGCACCATTTTTAATGTTCTTGGGCCATTAACCAATCCGGCCGGAGCGCCTAACCAGGTACTGGGTGTTTTCAGTAACGACTGGGTAGAGCCGCTGGCGCAGGTGTTGAAACAGCTTGGCAGTGATCATGTACTGGTAGTGCACGCAGATGACGGCCTCGATGAAATAAGCATCGGTTCTGCGACGCACGTTGCAGAGCTCAAGGATGGTGAAGTAACAACATACAAAGTTGAGCCGGAAGATTTTGGTATGCAGCGGGCTGATCTGTCAGCACTCAAGGCCGATGATGCAAAGCATAGTCTGCATATTATCAAGTCTGTGCTGGCCAATGAAGCAGGGCCTGCGAGAGACATTGTATGCCTGAATGCGGGTGCTGCAATCTATGCTGCAGGGCTGGTCAGCAGTTTTGCCGAAGGCGTCGGCCGTGCACAGGAAGTCATTGCAAGCGGAGAAGCCGCCGCAAAACTGGAACAGCTGGTAAAAACAACAAACACCTGACGATCAAGCCGATGACAGACAATCGAGCGGATATACTGAAGACTATTCTGCAACGCAAGACGGAGGAAATTTCAGAGCGTGCTGCAAAAGTTGATTTGAAGGAGATGCGCGAGCGCACACAGGCTGCTGATAAGGTGCGTGGATTTATTGCCTCGATCGAGGATCGCCTGGTAAATAATAAATCTGCCGTAATCGCAGAAATTAAAAAAGCATCACCTAGTAAAGGTGTTCTTAGGAAAGATTTTGATCCTGCAGCTATTGCACAGAGTTATCAACAGCATGGTGCTGCCTGTCTTTCTGTACTGACGGACAAGGATTTTTTTCAGGGCAGTGAAGATTTCTTGCAGCAGGCCAGAAATGCCTGCACCCTGCCGGTGATCCGAAAAGATTTCATTATCGATCCTTACCAGGTGGTTGAGGCCCGGGCAATTAATGCAGATTGTATTTTATTGATCGTGGCGGCCCTCGATGATGACAAGTTGCAGCAACTACTCGATCAGGCGCATGAGCTGAAAATGGATGTGCTCATGGAAGTGCATGATGAAACAGAGCTCGTGCGTGCACTTGCTACCGGTGCAAAACTTATAGGAATAAACAACAGGAACTTGCGCACCTTTGAAACCAGCCTGTCAACAACACTTGATATGCTCGACAGCATACCTGGCGATCGTATTGTTGTTACAGAAAGCGGCATTCATACAGTGCAGGATGTTCAGTTGATGCGAGACCATAATGTGAATACATTCCTGGTGGGTGAAGCCTTCATGAAGGCCGATGATCCCGGTGAAAAACTGGCAGAGTTGTTTGATTTAAACGGATGAGATCAACGCAAAGACGCCAAGGCGCAGAGAGCGCAAAGAATTGTTATAGCGGTAGCCTGGATGTAGCGCAGCGTAATCCGGGTGTTTGTTCCTCGCCACTATTATCGGATCCCATACATTATTGCAGGAGCGGCTTTAGCCGCGAAAATCGGAGATTCGCGGCTAAAGCCGCTCCTACGAATACCTGATAATAATCTTTGCGTTCTCTGCGCCTTGGCGCCTTTGCGTTAAAAAAAGATCATCAACGCGCACCGAAAACCACGATGGTCTTGCCATGTGCGCTGATCAGGTCTTCATCTTCCAGCTCTTTGAGGACGCGCCCGGCCATCTCGCGTGAGCAACCAACCATTTTTGATATATCCTGGCGCGTAATTTTGATTTGCATACCATCAGGGTGGGTCATTGCGTCAGGCTCATCAGTTAGTTCCAGCAGACAGTGGGCTATACGACCTTTTACATCGAGGAAAACCAGATCGCGAACTTTATGGCTGGTCTTTCGCAGGCGGTCAAAAATCTGACTTGTTAACAGAAACATAACAGCAGGGTCTTCGCTGACAATCTTGCGAAACTGGCCATAACTGATTTCGGCAATGATGCTTTTACTGCGGGCAATGACCCAGGCGGTTCGCTTGCTATCATCATTTTGCTCAAATTCGAACAGGCCCGCTTCACCGAAAAAATCCCCCTCATTCAGGTGCGCAAGGATGATTTCGTCACCAGCATCATTCTCGGCCTGTACGTTTACGGCGCCCTCAATGATATAGTACAGGCTATCCGAGACATCGCCTTCATGTATGATGATTTTCTTGGCATCAAATGTTTTGCGGTGAGCGTGCTTGAGAAGGTTCTCAAGGGTTGGGTTTAATTTGGGTATTTCGCGAATAATGCTCATATTGTGTTTACCGCCAACTGAAAATGACATCGTACATAACAACTATAGACGGCAATAGATACTAGTACTCTATCAGCCTGATAATGACGGATGCAGCATCACTGTGGTGTCTCGCAACAAGGCACAGTACG
>CAZRKQ010000127.1:0-19816 GCA_964600755.1 uncultured Thiotrichaceae bacterium | reverse complement strand
CCGGAGTTTGGTTATGGTGCACGTGGCGCGGGCGGGGTGATACCACCTGATGCGACCCTGATATTCAAGGTTGAACTGGTTAGCGTGAGTTAAGCAATCTATATAGAGTGACTTGAAAGCATCCGTCTCGTTACGGGCCGGGCTTGCGCTGCGATAATTGTGTTTACCAGGTCATCAGATATACCGCCGCAGTAGTTCTGGTAGAACACGGGGCAGTCGATTCTGTCACCCAGGTCTGCCGCGTTATCCATGTGTCTGTCCCTGTCCCGCTTGTTGTCCGTGTTATTAAGTACGATACCGGCGAGGCCAAGACCGCGTTTGTTCAGTGCCTCGGTATTCAACAGTACATGGTTGAGTGCGCCGAGGATATCTTTGGCAACAAGTAAAACGGGGAGTTGTAACGCTTCCGCAAGGTCCGCGTTGAGGCCGTCTTCCGATATAGGTGAATAAAAACCACCGGCACCTTCGACCAGGGTAAAAGCGTCTTCAACGTCATGTTGGCATGCTTTTACCAGCTGTTCGGTTGTCAGTTGCACATTGGATAGAAGTGCTGCTCGCACGGGTGATACCGCCGGAGCAAATGGATAGCGGCATACTTCCTTAAGTTCGCCCATATAGCGGGCCGCCTGTTTCAGGGCCAGTGCATCGGCAGGGACCAGCTCGCTGGCAATAACCTTGCAACCGGATTCAACAGGTTTGCGCGGGATAACCTTGATATTTCTTTCTGACAGGGCTTTTGCCAGTAAAACACCGATATGTGTTTTGCCTACACCTGTGTCAGTACCTGTGATAAAAACGCCATGCATTGGATATGCTCCAAAATAGTACCTTACGCTGTGAGTAAGGCTTTTGCTTGTTGATATTTTTTGGCTGTTTTTGTCACAATTATGTCGGGCAACTCCGGCCCGGGTGCAGTCTTGTTCCATTCCAGTGTTTCAAGATAATCCCTTACAAACTGCTTGTCAAAGCTAACTGGGCTGGTGCCTGGTTGATACTGGTCAGCAGGCCAGAAACGTGATGAATCAGGCGTCAGTACTTCATCGATCAGAGTCAGGACGCCGTTGTCATCGAGACCAAATTCGAACTTGGTGTCTGCAATGATAATACCACGTTCTTTCGCATATTCGGCAGCTTCCTTGTACAGCTGCAGGCTGGCGTCACGTACCTGCGCGGCGATATCTGCGCCCACTAGTGCTTCGGATTCAGCGTAATCGATATTTTCATCGTGTGCGCCAACGCTGGCCTTGGTCGAGGGTGTGTAGATGACTTCAGGCAGGCGGTCAGCGATCTTGAGCCCGGCTGGGAGATCGATACCGCAGACAGCCCCGGTTTGCTGATAATCCTTCCAGCCTGACCCGATCAAATAGCCGCGTACGATGGCTTCCACCGGCAACGCTTTGAGTTTTTTTACAATCATGGCGTGGTTTTCCACCTCGGCGCGCTCGCCGGCGTCGGGCAGGGCATCTTCAAGTGGCATTCTACTGAGGTGGTTGGGTATGATGTGCGCCAGTTTCTCCATCCAGAAACGGGTGACCTGGTTAAGTACCATGCCCTTGCCGGGTATCGCATTCGGCATGACGACGTCAAAAGCAGAGATGCGGTCGGTTGTCACAATCAGCATATGCCCGTCATCGATATTGTATATGTCGCGGACCTTGCCCTTGTGCAGTAATGGCAGGCTTTTTATATGGGTCGAATGTAGCGCTTTTGGCATGGTGATGATTTAAGATTCGTGCCTGATCTGTATTAATTGGAAGGCGGTTATTCTACGCGGAGTTATTAATGACAACAAAGAAAACTGAAACCGGGCAGGGCGGCAAAAAGGCCTGGGCTATTACACATGTTGCGTTTGAAGACCTAGGGAGTTTTGAATCAATCCTGAGAGAAGAAGGTTTCGATATCGAGTATCTCTGCGCAGCTAGCGATGACCTCGATAAAATCAGGCCGGAAACCGATGACCTGCTGATCATCCTGGGTGGGCCGATCAGTGTCAATGACATTGATGAGTATTCATTTATTCAGGCTGAACTGGAGATGCTCACTGAACGACTGAAAGCAGACAAGCCTACCCTGGGAATCTGCCTGGGTGCCCAGTTAATTGCCAAGGCGCTGGGCGCAAGGGTCTACCCCGGTCAGCACAAGGAAATCGGCTGGTCGCCGATTCATCTGGATGATGCCGGCAGCCGGTCTGTGTTGAGACATCTGGTCGGCGAAGGAGTAAATGTATTGCACTGGCATGGCGAAACCTTTGACATCCCGGAATACGCCGAACACCTGGCTTCCACCGAGCACTATCCCAACCAGGCTTTCAGCTATGGCAAGGCGATGGCGCTGCAGTTTCACCCGGAGGTTACTGCACGGGGACTTGAACAATGGTATATCGGCCATACCTGCGAAATCCATCAAATCGAAGGCGTATCCGTCAATAAACTGCGCGATGATGCAGGCCAGTTTGCCGATACCCTGCAGGCGCGAGCCTATAGTTTCCTCACGGAATGGCTCGAACAGGTCTACGACACATCAGCTGAATGAGTGCACGCTCTATTAGCCGGGTATTATGCGCCCTGGGTGATGCGGACATCGCTTCGTAGAACCTGGATCGAACTCAATCAAAGAAGTTTTTACCGCAGAGGCCTGTGCTGAGTAAAGCCGATGGGCCGCTCCTACATATAATCAGAACACTCTCTTCGGTCGAGAGTACAAGAAATTTTTACATAACAATAAAAAACCTCTGCGTCTCCGCGCCTCTGCGGTAAATTATATTGTTAATTAATTTATATATGCCTATTTCTGGCGTTATGGCCATCCTTGAATGGACTAAATCGATATGGGTGAGGCCATGCATAGCGGCTATCATGCCTGACAGCCCCGTCCAGAGCGCATATCCCTGATTTTACTGTTCTTTTCTTTACACTGCGCATTCGCTAAAATGACCGGCCTTGTCCGTGATATGTGCTGACATCAGGCCGGCGGCTACAAGGTGTCAGTATTCTGAGAAAACCTCATTAAATCAGTTAGTTATATTGGCTGTACAGATAATATTGGAAAAAATATGAGCTCAACACTGCAACAACAAATACACTACGGCATGCCTGAAAAGCAGGGTCTTTACGATCCGGCGCTGGAGAAGGACAGCTGTGGTGTAGGTTTCGTGGCTCATATCAAGGGCGAGGCCAGCCACCAGATCGTGCTGGATGCAGACCACATTCTGCAGCGCATGGTGCATCGCGGCGGCTGTGGTTGTGAAGCCAATACCGGTGATGGCGCAGGTATTCTCACCAGCCTGCCTTATGATTTTCTGAACCGTGTTGCAAAACAGGACCTTGGTGTCGAGCTACCGGCCAGGGGCCGTTATGCTGCCGGTAATGTATTTTTACCGGTCAATGAAGAATCGCGCGCCCACTGCAAGAAAATTGTTGAGCAAATCATTGCCGAACAGGGACAGCAGTTGCTGGGCTGGCGTGTATTGCCAATTGATACTGATGGTGCAGATGTCGGCCCTACCGCAAGGCGGTCACAGCCCTACATGGAGCAGTTGTTTATTGCTGCAGCTGATGGTGTCGAGGGTGATGATTTCGAACGTCAGCTATACATGATTCGCAAGCGCAGCACACACGCACTGCGCGGTGATGAAAATATTGAGCAGAGCAAGATGTTCTACATCTGTTCGCTGTCAACCAAGGTTATTATCTACAAGGGCATGCTCACAGCGCACCAGGTCAGGCCCTTTTATCCTGATCTCGAAGAGCGTGATTACACTGCACACCTGGCCATGGTGCACTCACGCTTCAGCACCAATACCTTCCCCTCGTGGGACCGTGCTCAGCCAAACCGTTTTATGAGTCACAACGGTGAAATCAATACGCTGTTGGGTAACAAGAACTGGATGGAAGCTCGCCAGGGAGTGGCTGAGTCCGACCTGTTTGGCGATGACATCAAGAAGCTGTTCCCGGTGGTTGAAAAAGACTGCTCTGATTCAGGCACCTTCGACAACGTTCTTGAATTCCTGCTGATGTCAGGCCGTACCCTGCAGGAAGCAGTGATGATGATGGTGCCCGAAGCCTGGCAGTCTAATATCAATATGGATGAATCCAAGAAGGCTTTTTACCGTTTTAATTCCGCATTGATGGAGCCATGGGATGGACCCGCATCCATCGCATTTACCGACGGCAAGTATATCGGCGCCGTGCTCGACCGTAATGGCCTGCGCCCGAGTCGTTATTACCTGACGCATGATGATCGTGTGATCATGGCTTCGGAAGTGGGTGTGCTCCATGTTGATCCTGCCAACGTCAAGTTCAAGGGTCGTTTACAACCAGGCAAGATGTTCCTTATCGATTTTGAGAAGGGTGCATTGATTGCCGATGAGGACCTGAAATCAGAATTCGCTTCACGTCGTCCTTACGGGGAATGGCTGAACAAACAGGAAATTAAACTGGCGGACCTGTCTCCAAACAAGGAGCCGCACGGTTTTTATCCTGACACTTTATTACAGCGCATGCAGGCCTTCGGTTACACCACTGAAACCATGCAGTTCATGCTGATTCCGCTGGTACAGGAATTGCGCGACCCGGTAGGTTCCATGGGCAATGATGCCGCGCTGGCGTGTTTGTCTGACAAGCCGCGCATGATCTACGATTACTTCAAACAGTTGTTTGCACAGGTAACCAATCCTGCGATCGACTCGATTCGTGAAGAAGTGGTGATGTCGCTGGAATGTTATATCGGTCCGGAAGCCAACCTGCTCGATACCACAGAACAACATGCGCACCGTTTACGTGTGCCTCACCCGATACTGGATAACGAAGAGCTGGCGGCACTCAAGCATATGAATCATCGCGGCTGGCGCTGCCTGACGATTGATATTACTTACGATAAGGCCGAAGGTGCAGCCGGCCTGGATAAATGCCTGGAGAATATCTGCTTCCAGGCAACCGAAGCCATCAATGATGGCTATAGCCTGATTATATTATCTGATCGTAATATCAGTGAGGAGCGTGTACCGGTGAGCTCTTTGCTGGCTATTGGTGCTGTGCATCATCACCTGGTCTACAACCAGCTGCGTACCCGTATCGGGATCGTGGTCGAGACCGGTGAAGCACGCGAAGTTCATCACCACTGCCTGTTGGTCGGTTACGGTGCTGATGCGATCAATCCGTACCTGGCTTTCGAGGCCTTGTTCCAGGCCAAGCGTGACGGTTCGTTGTCAGAAGATGAATATCCCAACGACGACTCCATCGTTGCTGATTATCGCAAGGGTGTTGTTAAAGGCATGTTCAAGGTCATGGCCAAGATAGGCATTTCGACCTTGCAGTCGTACAAGGGTGCACAGATTTTCGAGGCCGTGGGCCTGGGTGAAAATGTCATCGAGCGCTGTTTCAAAGGTACGGCCAGCCGTATCAAGGGTGTGGAACTGGATGTGCTCGCGGAAGAATCATTGCGTCGTCATGAACTGGGTTATCCGAGTCGTGACGTCGTGCGTTTGCCGGTGCTGCCGAATCCGGGTGATTTCCACTGGCGTTCCGGTGGTGAGCTGCACATGTGGAACCCGGATACCATTGCCAACTTGCAGGTAGCCGCACGTACTAACAGTAAAGAAGCCTACAAACGATTTGCTGATTTCTCCAATAATGAAGCGACCCGGCGTGCCACCTTGCGTGGGCTGCTTAAATTTAAACAAGGCGTCAATGGCGGCCCGATTTCTATTGATGAAGTCGAACCGGTAAAAGAAATTGTTAAGCGTTTTGTGACCGGCGCCATGAGCTTCGGTTCGATATCCGCAGAAAGCCATGAGACGCTGGCGGTTGCTATGAACCGTCTCGGTGGTAAATCCAATACCGGTGAAGGCGGTGAAGATCCGCAACGTTTCACGCCGTTGCCTAACGGTGATTCCATGCGTTCATCGATCAAGCAGGTCGCATCGGGTCGCTTTGGTGTGACCAACTGGTATTTGACCAACGCCGATGAATTGCAGATCAAGGTTGCACAGGGCGCCAAGCCAGGTGAGGGCGGCGAGCTGCCGGGCGGCAAGGTCGATGTGAATATTGCCCGCATTCGTCACTCAACCCCGGGCGTAGGTTTGATCAGTCCGCCACCGCATCATGATATTTATTCGATTGAAGACCTGGCGCAGTTGATTCATGACCTGAAGAACTCCAATCCATCGGCACGCATCAGCGTCAAGCTGGTATCTGAAATTGGTGTTGGCACCATTGCTTCAGGTGTTGCCAAGGCGTTCTCAGATCATATCGTGATTGCCGGGCATGATGGCGGTACCGGCGCATCACCGCTGACATCGGTTAAACATGCCGGTCTGCCATGGGAACTGGGCCTGGCTGAAACCCACCAGACACTGTTGATGAATGACCTGCGTTCGCGCGTCGTGGTGCAGACCGATGGTCAGTTGAAAACAGGGCGAGATATCACGATTGCAGCACTGCTGGGTGCAGAAGAATTCGGTTTTTCAACAGCACCCTTGATTACACTGGGCTGCATCATGATGCGCAAGTGTCATCTGAATACCTGTCCGGTGGGTATTGCCACGCAGGATCCTGAACTGCGCAAGAAATTCAGCGGCAAACCTGAACACGTGGTCAACTATTTGTTCATGGTTGCTGAGGAAATGCGTGAGTACATGGCGCAGCTTGGTTTCCGCACAGTAAATGAAATGATTGGCCGGGTCGATGTGCTTGAAGCGGATACCGCCATCGATCACTGGAAGATGAAAGGCATTGACCTGACTACGATCCTGACACCGGCACCGAAGCCGCATGAAGATGCAGGCATGTACTGCATGATTGATCAGGACCATGGCCTTGATGCGGCGCTGGATCACAAGATCATCGAACTGGCGCAGCCGGCAATCAAAAAAGGTGACAGGGTTTCAATCAACCTGCCGGTGGTTAACATCAACCGAGTGGTTGGCACCATGTTGTCACATGAACTGGCAAAAGCGCATCAGGGTAAACCTTTGCCGCAAGATACGGTGCACATCAAGCTGAACGGCTCTGCCGGACAAAGCCTGGGGGCATGGTTATACGAAGGCGTTACCATCGAGCTTGAAGGTGATGCCAATGACTACGTTGGAAAAGGTCTGTCAGGCGGACGCATCGTGATTTATCCGCCGGGTAACAGCACTTTTGTGCCGGAAGAAAATATTCTGATCGGGAATACCGTGCTCTATGGTGCAACCAGTGGCGAAGTATTTTTCAGAGGTGTTGCAGCTGAACGCTTCTGTGTACGCAACAGTGGTGCCCGTGCCGTAGTGGAAGGTGTGGGTGATCATGGCTGTGAGTACATGACCGGCGGGCGCGTTGTCGTGCTCGGTGACACCGGGCGCAATTTTGCAGCAGGCATGAGCGGCGGTATTGCTTATGTCTGGGACCGTAAGGGTGAGTTTGTTGCCAAATGCAATCCCGGCATGGTTGAACTTGAAAACATGGAAGCCGAAGAAGATATCGCTGAACTGAAAGAGCTGGTTGACAGGCATTTCAAATTAACCGGTTCTGCGGTTGCGAGGGCGGCCCTGGAAGACTGGGACAAGGCCTTATCACAGTTCGTCAAAGTTATGCCAACAGACTATAAGCGTGTTCTTGCCGAGATGAAAAAACAGGAAGAACAGGCCGTTGCTTAGAAGTTATCAGCTGTCAGTTATCAGTTGTTAGTAAAAAAAGAGCGTGTTTCCGGGGTGATTTTTTATCGCCGATAGCTCAGAGCTTGTTAAATGAGATTACACAAAGAAGAAAGACACAATGGGTAAGCTAACAGGATTCAAAGAGTTTGAACGTAAAACGGTACCGTACCGCGAAGTTACTTTGCGGCTGAATGATTACGGTGAAATTTTTACGGGTTCACATGATGTTGGTCATCTGCAAACTCAAGGTGCACGTTGCATGGATTGTGGTGTGCCGTTCTGTATGTCAGGTAACGGCTGCCCGGTTAATAACCTGATTCCGGAATGGAATCACCTGGTTTATACCGGCCAGTGGGAGCGAGCTTTAAAACGGCTGCACAAAACCAACAACTTCCCTGAATTTACCGGTCGTGTCTGTCCGGCACCCTGCGAAGGTGCCTGCGTACTGGGGATCACCAATCCGGCAGTTACTATCAAGAATATCGAACACGCAATTATCGATCATGGCTTTAATGAAGGCTGGGTTACGGCTGTCGTTCCAGAAAGCAGAACAGGTAAAACCGTTGCTGTAGTCGGTTCAGGGCCTGCGGGTCTTGCGGCTGCTGCGCAATTGAACAAGGCTGGTCATAACGTCACAGTGTACGAACGTGAGGACCGTATCGGCGGTTTGATGATGTACGGTATCCCCAACATGAAACTGGGCAAGGACATTGTGCAACGCCGTGTTGATCTGCTGCATGCCGAGGGTATCGAATTTGTGACAAATGCTGATGTTGGCGGCAGTGGTGATAATGCAGTTGATATGAATGACCTGGTTAAGGAAAACGATGCCGTATTGTTTGCTACAGGCGCAACCAATCCACGCAACCTGGAAGTGCCGGGTCGTGAACTGAATGGTATTCACTTTGCAATGGAATTTCTGACGGCAAACACACGCAGTCTGCTTGATTCCAGTTTACAGGATGGCAATTACATTCCTGCCAAGGACAAGAACGTTATCGTCATTGGTGGTGGTGATACCGGTACCGATTGCATCGGTACATCGATTCGGCATGGTTGTAAATCTTTAGTCAACTTCGAATTGTTGCCACAGTCCCCCGCTGAACGCGCCGAAGATAATCCGTGGCCACTTTGGCCGGTCATTCACCGTGTGGATTACGGGCATGAAGAAGGTATCGAGCGCTTTGGTAGTGACCCGCGTCAATATTGTATTCTGACCAAGGAGTTTATTGGTGATGATGCAGGCAATGTGACTGCAGTTAAAACGATTGAAGCCAGGTGGACTCGAGTCGATGGCAAATGGAACATGGAAGAAGTTGCAGGCTCTGAAAAAACATGGGATGCAGACCTGGTGCTTCTGTCAATGGGGTTCCTCGGTCCTGAGCACTATGTCAGCGATCATGTTGGCGTCGAGTATGACGGCCGCTCCAACTACAAAGCCGACTACGGTAAATATGCAACCAGTGTTAAAGGTGTGTACGCGGCAGGTGATTGCCGAAGAGGGCAGTCACTCGTAGTCTGGGGTATTAATGAAGGACGTGAAGCTGCACGCGAAATTGATCGTGACTTGATGGGTTCGACCAGCCTGCCATAGCAAGATTACTACGTCTGCCTAGTTTTCCGGCGTGTTATTGTGCTGGTATTTGTTTTCGCACTGCCGGATGAATTGTTCCAGCAGGCGCTCACTGCCATTTTCAAAATCAGTAAACTCGAGTCCTAGCAGATATTCGTCCTGAGATAGCCTGCGCGCGGCTACAATTCTGCAACGGGCATAAAGTTTCGAACTGTATTGATCCATGCCCGGGAAGTCAGCGACTGCCTTGAGGCGGATCTGGTCAAGCGGGTGATTCTGAATTCCACGGGGCTCAATTTCGTCAGCGATCCAGCTGTCACAGGCAAACTGCAATCCCTTGTTGGAGATATCTACTGATTCAACAGGTATGACCGTACCATCTTCCAGTATCAGCTCAACTGGAAGCCTGATCTTGTATCGGAGAGTGCTTCTGCGCTCGTAAGGTACGGATTTAGGTAATGTCATTGCTCTAAGATTGTAGTACAAGAAATATACAGTTGCAGTAGATTTGGTCTAATGTAAGCTCTTGTAATGACAGCCTATTTTCTCCCATTCTGGATTAATTGTTACAGTTTGGTCAGGGCAGCGTCGTAATCCGGTTCCTGCACAATTTCGGGCACCTGTTCGGTATGAATAACCTTGCCGTTCTCATCGATGATCACTACAGCGCGGGACATCAGCCCTGCAATTGGACCGTCAGAGATGCGCACGCCATAGCTGTCACCAAATTCAGGATTTCTGAATGTTGACAGCGTGATGACATTGTTCAGATTCTCGGCACCGCAAAAGCGCGACAGTGCAAACGGCAAGTCGGCAGAAATACATAACACAACGGTGCTATCCATAGAGTCTGCTGCGGTATTGAAGCGGCGAGTCGATTCAGCGCAAACGCCGGTGTCGATACTGGGGAAGATGTTCAGTACTACTTGTTTTCCACTGTAGTCAGCCAGTGATGCAGTGCCCAACTCGGCATTGGTCAGGGTAAATGCCGGTGCGTCTGAACCAACGGCGGGCAATTCGCCTACGGTGTGTATATCGTTACCTTCAAGTGTAATAGTAGCCATGGTGCCTCCCGGTAAATTGTAGCGTTGTATCCTCGCATGGCCTTGAAAACTATATCCATGCGGCTGATACGGTTAAGTCGACTTATTCGCGGGCGTTGAACGCCTCTTGATATGCTGAATATACAGCATCTCCGAAACAGACAAAATACACATCTGTTATTTCAGGATAATTTCCTGCCTGATCGAGCACGGTATTCACCGCGATTTCAGCAGCCTGTTTTATAGGATAGCCATACACACCGCAGCTGATCGCGGGAAATGCGATGCTGTGGAGCTTGTTCTCATGGGCCAGCTGCATACTGCGCTGATAACAGCTGCTCAGCAGGGCCGCCTCATTGCTGTCGCCGCCGTGCCAAACGGGCCCGACAGTGTGGATCACGTGCTTCGACGGCAGTTGGTGGCCACCGGTGATTTTGGCATCGCCGGTGGCGCAGCCGTTCAGTGTTCTGCATTCGGCCATCAGCTCGGGACCGGCTGCATGGTGAATGGCACCATCAACACCGCCACCACCCAAAAGGGAATTGTTGGCGGCGTTGACGATTACATCCACTCGCAGTGTCGTGATGTCGTCTGTAAGAATGTGAACTTTTGTCAAATTCCAAGCTTGTGTAGGCCATTTCTAATGTCATCATGGTAACATCGCCGGCAGATAATTACCCGGCCGAACACAGGTTCGGTCTGCATCACAAATATCAGCGCAGAGGATTAGCTATGGATGAATTAGAACTCAACGATCTTGATGTAACCAAAATCGATTTTACCGGATTGATTGACACTTACGTTATACCGTGGGGTATTAATATCGGATTTGCACTGCTGATATTCATTGTCGGTAAGTTTCTGGTCAATGTAATAACCAATCTTGTCAAGAAGCTGATGGGCAAGGCCCATGTGGATTCCATCCTTGTTAATTTCATCGGTTCGATCATCAAGACGGTACTGCTGTTGTTCGTTGTTATCGCCGCGCTGGACCAGCTCGGTGTTAATACCACATCATTAATTGCCTTGATTGGTGCCGCCGGTCTGGCCATCGGTCTGGCATTACAGGGATCGCTGCAGAACCTGGCATCAGGCGTGATGCTGATCATATTCAGACCCTTTACTGCCGGTGACTTCGTTGAAGCCGGGGGTGCCACAGGCGTTGTCGAACAGATTGGTATTTTTACTACCACGATGCGTACCGGGGATAACAAGGAGGTCATCGTACCGAATGGAGCTTTGTTCGGCGGTATCATCACCAATTACTCCAAGCGTGATACCCGTCGTGTGGATATGGTGTTTGGAATCGGTTACGGTGACGACATACGCAAGGCAAAAGATATTATTGCCGGAATTATTTCAGCAGATGAGCGCATACTGAAGGATCCGGCGCCGCTTATAGCCGTAGGTGAGCTTGCTGATAGTAGTGTCAACTTCAATGTGCGCCCCTGGGTAAAGAGTGCTGATTACTGGGGTGTGTATTTTGACCTGAATGAAAAAATCAAACTGGCGTTTGATGATAATGGAATATCTATTCCGTTCCCGCAGATGGATATACATCTGGAAAAGTCAGAATAAACAGAAGGAAGCAATAAGAAATGAACAACAACATATTTTTACTCGGTGCGGCCCTGGTGTTTGCAGCATCTAATGTGATGGCAGCTGAAGAAGAAAAAAAGGTAAAGGAGTCACCATGGACGACGACCGCCGGACTTGGTTTTGTCAACACCTCGGGTAATACCAATACCGATTCGTTGACTTTCAAGTTCGATACTGCATATGAGATCGAAAAATGGAAGCACGAGGCCCATCTCGAAACCCTGAAAGCAAGCGCTGAAGATGTTACGACAGCAGACAGAAAACTGTTCAGTGCCCAGACAAACTACAAGTTCAGGCCGCGCGACTACTTCTGGGGCAACTTCAGTTATGAAGACGACAGGTTTACGGGATTCGATTACCAGGCAATACTTAGTTTGGGTTATGGCCGCAAGCTGATTGATACCGAGAAAAACAAGCTCGATGCCGAAATCGGTCCCGGTTACAGAAATTTCAAGGTCGAAGGTGCACCGGACAGTGAAGATGAAGGTCTGATACGCCTCGTGGGTAAGTACAAATGGCTCATCTCCAGCTATTCCGAATTTACCCAGGACCTGATCGGTAACTTCGGTGAAGATCAGGATGAATGGCGATCGATAACGGCATTGAGTACTCGCGTCTACGAATCCCTGGCATTGAGGCTGGCATATAACGTCAGGTATCTCGATAAGGTGCCTGTCGGTAATGAGAACTACGATCGAACAACAACAATTACGCTGGATTACACATTCTAAGACGTAGCCTGGATTAGCGAAGCGTAATCCGGGGGGCGATAAGTTAAGTCCGCAAATAACGCAAATACACCCTCGTGAATTTAATAACCATTAGCGTCTTTTGCGTTGTTTGCGGATAAAAATTTCCTACCCTTACTTGTTAATCAAAGAGCTCACAGAGGGACAGTGGTTGTTGTTGCATTAACTAATATCGTTATTGGCCTTCCTTTGCGGACTTGGCGCCTTTGCGAGAGTAAATATATTAATTCTGTTCAGCAGCAAGGAAGCTTGCTAGCAGTTTATCCTTTCCGAACAGTTCCAGCTTGTTATCGCTTATCCGGTAGCTGCTTGTCATTGAAATCATTTTATTGAATTCGATATCAAAATCATTGATCTGCGGACAGGCCATGCGTGTCGAGGCCGGCATGCCGAACTTGAGGTCGTTCTCGTCCAGCGTGTAACCACCAAAGAAATTATTGCAGCCGTCATTACCCGTTACTTTTTCCGCTTCAAAACGCAGGTGTGGCACTTGCGGGCCGGGGTGCTGTATGTTGCTGTTGTTCATTTCGGCCAGGTTCCACGTGGTACCCAGCAAAGGTACCTGGCTGGCGTGTTCAGTATCAACGCAGCCAGGAACAAGACATATGGCAGCTACGCTGTAAAAATATTTCATCATTGGGATTCGCCTCACAGTTTTATACTTACAGCGCCTGAGCCCGTCATGGCCTTGTTGCGCGCATCTTCGACATTATCACCGCGTGCAAGTACCACGCCCATGCGGCGCTGGCCGCTGACCTCGGGTTTGCCGAACAAACGCAACTGCGTGTCTTCCTGTGCGAGCGCCCTGTCGAGGTTTTCAAAACAGGGTTTATCCGAATCGCCATTGACAAGTATCACGCTGCTGGCACTGGGCCCATGAAAATGTATATTGGGAATTGGCAGGCCCAGTATGGCCCTGGCGTGAAGGGCAAATTGCGACAGGTCCTGTGAAATCATGGTGACCATGCCGGTGTCGTGCGGCCGAGGTGATACTTCACTGAATATTACATCATCATCCTTGATGAACAGTTCAACACCGAAAATACCGCGGCCACCCAGGGCGCTGGTGATTTTCCCGGCGATATCACGTGCTTTTTGCAGTGCAGTTTCCGACATTGCTTGCGGTTGCCATGACTGGCGGTAGTCACCATCAACCTGGATATGGCCGACAGGTTCGCAGAAGCTGGTGCCGTTGGCATGGCGCACTGTGAGCTGGGTGATTTCATAATCAAAATCAACAAAGCCCTCGACGATGACGTTTCCGGCACCGCTGCGGCCGCCTTCCTGTGCATAGTTCCAGGCCTTGTCGATATCACTTTTACGCTTGATGGTGCTCTGGCCTTTTCCCGATGAACTCATGATGGGTTTAACGACGCAGGGTATGCCTATTTCAATTAGCGCTAGATCAAATTCTTCACGAGTTGATGCAAAACGGTAGGGTGAAGTCTTGATGCCAAGTTCTTCTGCAGCCAGGCGGCGAATACCTTCACGGTTCATGGTGAGTTGTGCGGCCCTTGCGGTGGGGATTACGTTGTAACCTTCAGACTCGAGGGCTACCAGGGTGTCGGTGGCGATGGCTTCAATTTCCGGTACGATGTAATCCGGTTTTTCTGTTGCAATGACTTCACGCAAGGCATCACCATCCAGCATGGAAATGGCATGGCTGCGATGCGCAACCTGCATCGCGGGTGCATTTTCGTAGCGGTCTACCACGATGACTTCGACGCCCAGGCGCTGTAACTCAATCACAACTTCCTTGCCAAGCTCGCCGCCACCACAAAAAAGAACACGCGTTGCTGAAGGTGATAGAGGGGTGCCGATCGATGTCATATTTTTATATCACTTGTTGGGTTGCGCTAATACTAAGCAGTGTGCCACATCAGGGATGTTATTTTAACCGCAGAGGCGCGGAGGCGCAGAGAACACATTTTCTTATAAAACCAAAAAACAATTTCTTTTCCTCTGCGTCTCAGCGCCTCTGCGGTGAATAATCATTTCTGGCATTGCGTACAGTAAAATGTCGAACGTTGCTGTTGCGTGATCTGTTTAATTGGCTTGCCGCATTTTGCACAGGGTTCGCCCACCCTGCCGTAAACGAGCAGTTTTTGTGCAAAGTAGCCGGGCTCGCCGTTTTCACGGATAAAGTCGCGCAGAGTAGTGCCGCCTTGCGTAATTGATTCCGCCAGCACCTGTTTGATTGCAGATGCAAGCCTCTCACAGCTTGCCAGCGACAGTGAGCCGCTCTTGCGTTTTGGATTTATCCCGGCCAGAAACAGGGACTCGCAAGCGTAGATATTGCCTACTCCAACAACGATATGACTGTTCATGACCAGTGACTTGATCGATGAAGTACGCTTACGTGAATGTTTGAACAGATACTCGCCACTGAAGCTGTCTTCCAGCGGTTCGGGCCCAAGTGGTGACAGCAGCTTGTGATTTTCAGGCACGCTTGTGGTCCATAGCACCGCACCGAATCTTCTCGGATCACGCAGACGGAGAATCTTTTTATTGCCGAAGACGAAATCTACGTGGTCATGTTTTTCAGCGGGTGTATTTGCAGTGCAAATACGCAGGCTGCCCGACATGCCGAGGTGAAGGATGATGGTGCCTGTGTTGAGTCGGAGCAGTAAATATTTTCCGCGACGTTCAACGGAGTTAATTTTCTGGTTGCGGGCCTTCTGTTCGAGCTGCCTGGGTATTGGCCATCGCAATGAACGTTGCCTGACGGCAATATCCTTGATGGTTTGATTGATAATGTGTGGTTCGATACCACGACGTGTGGTTTCGACCTCGGGAAGTTCCGGCATTTCAGGTTATTAAGAAAAGTCTTACAGGTCCCTTTCAATTTCGTCAGTATCGACCTGTCCGCTGATGCGCCTGCGGATATGCGACCACGATACACCGATGCTGAGTACGCAGATGATCATCACCTGAACAATGTAAGTGACGACGCGCACACTGTCGGTCGGTATATTGAATACATCGAATAGCAGCCAGATCAGCAAGCCGAAGAAAGCAACCGCCAGTATGATTCCAATCGCACCAAGTGCACCAATGGTTGCGCGGATCAGGATGATCCAGCAGATGAGCAGTATGACACCAACGAAGCCTTTGTATACGGTAAACGTAGGAAATTCATCTTTTATCCAGTCATAATAAGACACGCCTTCAGGATTGTAGGTGGCGAATACAATAACCGTCGCAAAAATAAACCTGATAATGAATGAGTCCCAGCCAAACCTGCTCACTGAAGCCATAATCGTGTTCCAATATGTATAAGTGTGGGTATTATAACCGAAAAATTACTCGCTCAATTCCTCGGCCGATTCAGTACTGGTGCCGGGTTTTAGCAGGCGGTCATAAAATTCAAGGTTGAAGTGATACTCGATATTCATATCAGGGCGGGCAATAATCAGCCAGGGATCGGTATCGGTAACATAAAATCTTACTGGTTCGGTGTTGCCGGCGAGGAAGACATTGATTTCAGCCTGAGAATCGCGCTGCATGTAATTATGTACACCGAATGCCTGGCTATTCTGCCAGTGAAACAATGTCTCGTTGATTGCATCAGGGTCTGTTTTGTTGCTGCTGTGCCATAAGTTATTTTCATCTTTGAACACGGTCTGCTCCGGCAGTACCAGTTTCTCGATTACTTCATCGCTGGCTATCAGCTCACGTGCCACCAGCGTGCCGGTTTGTGAGCTGAGCAACGGGTAGAAATGGTCATCGATCAAGTGAACGCTGTCGCCTGTGCGCACGTAACGGTAGTTGTTTATCGGATTAACAATGCCAAAGTCGATAGTCACGTTATTAAAGCTGATCGATGTGTTGGCATTGGAGAAGCCATATTTACCTGCATCAAGATCAATTACCGGGTAAGATGCATGGCTGACAGCGTCTAGCATATTTAGCAGGGTATCAATGCGGAAACTATTCGCATCAATGGCAATTGGTTGCAGCATGCGCCATTTACCATTTTCCTTATTGAGTTCTATGTGGCGTTGATTGTGGCGAATAGTTATCTGTGTAACTTTATCAGCAAGCAGTTGTGTTAGCTGTTTATTTTGTGTAGACGCCTGCTCTTGTTGGCTGCTTGTGTATATATAGGCGGCAAGCAGCACAATGAGAAAGAGTAATACGATATTCAGTATTGTGCGCGATTGCATGGGAAGTATATTAGCGGTTACGTCGACGCAGCCATATCAACACACCCGCGAGTACCAGGCCGGCTGGCAACACGATGAAATAACCTGCACCGATTAACAGTATCTCGGTATCATCCAGCTGTAATTGTGTGTCTGGTGCTTTCCTGGGTTCGATGGCGATAAGGTCATCATCACCAGCCAGCCAGTTAAATATGTTCATGGCTAATGCAAGATTGGCACCGGCACCGATATAGCTGTTGGCCATGAAGTCACTGTCACCGGTAATGATAATGCGCTGAGTTGCCTTGTCCGCGTTGCTTTCCTCTGCACTGGCTCTCTCCAGTACCATCACAATTCCAATGGGGCCTTCAGTGTCACCTTTATCAGGCTCGTACATAATTTCATCGCTAAGGGCGCTGGTCTCTGACCAGCTTTGAGGTAGAGACTGGGCTATTACCGATGCTTTAAATTGTTTATCGATCTGTTCAACTCCGCGGCTGATAGGAAACAAGGTGTTGTATTGAATGCCTTCTGTGACAGGGTGAGCAAGATAATCCAGCACGGGAATCATTGCGGGGTGCTGTATGCGCAAGGTGTTGCGCAGGTTGGTATTGTTGTCGACAATAATACCGGTATGAAATTTTATTCCCAGCAGCTCGGCGAGTGCTTCAGTAGCTTGCATGTCGCCCGGGTCCATCATCCATAACAGGTTGCCACCATCATCGATAAAAGTCTTTATATGATCTATTTCGCCTTCCAGCAATTCCCTGTCAGGTGCGGCGAGCACTAGTACGGAGATATCTATGGGCAAGGCGGAAAGCAACAGGTTGTGCGCCTCCAGTGTGAAGCCCTTGTTGTTAAGCTCGGTGACGAGCTTGCTGTAGCTGGTGTTGTCATCATTAGCTATGTTGCGCTCACCATGTCCTTTAAGGAATACCACTTTACGACCATCAGGGCGGCTTAATCTTAGTAAAGCGTTGCTAATAGTCTGTTCGTTCAGCGATGATATGCTTTCCTTGTTGCCATTATATTTAATCAGGATCTGCCCATAACGTTCCACACTATCCTGTTGCGCTGATTCGAAATCAATATCAGGATTGATCAAATTAAATTTGAAGTCTTCTTTTTCACGTTGATAACGCTGCAGGATTTCCTCAATGGCCGCATGCACGGTTTCATCATCCTGTACATACACAGTAACCAGAACAGGTTGTTTAAGGGTATGTAGTAAATCAATACTGCTCTGAGACAGGGTGTTTCGTTTGTTGCTGGTCCAGTCAAACTGTAATGAGTGCTTGTTGCCTAACCATCCCAGCAAGCTGACTGCAATCAACAGTAATGTAATGAAAACTATTTTCTGCAGTTGTAACAATATCCGGACTTTCCTGGTTATTTTCATTACATTATCCCTGAAGTCGCCGCGAGTCCATTTGACGTATCGTCAGCAGCAGGAATGTTGAAATGAAAAGAACAAAGTAAACAATATCCGCGGTATTGATCAGGCCTCGCAGCATGGGTGAGAAATGACTTAATAATGACAGTTGCGTAAGCGCAGCTGTGTTATCACCCGTATTATTACTGATTATCCATAGCAGCAGCAAAAGTCCGAATGTGCTCATCGCTGCAACCACCGGGTTTTCTGTTAACGACGATAGATATAAACCTGCCGAAGAAAACGCAGACAACAAAAAGAAAAGCGCAAAAATGCCGGCGGCAAGCTTGCCCATGTCAAGCTCGGTGCCCATGAGTAAGGATAACGGCATCAGGCTGATCATGATGATAAAGATCAGCATGAACAAAACAATACCAAGGAATTTACCCAGCACAATTTGAGTCATGCTTACAGGTGATGACAGCAGCAAGGCAATTGAGCCATTGCGCCGCTCTTCGCTAATCAATCGCATGGTTAACAAGGGCGTTACCATTAACAGTATGATGCCCGCCGCCTCGAAGGTTGGCATGACTACCAGGTCTGTCACCCCGGGCGCATTGGGCAATGTCGCAAGTTCCGGTTGGATGTTGAAGAAGAAATCAATCTGGGTAAAAAACGACCAGGCAAGTATCAGTTGGGTAACGGCAAGTACGCTCCATGCTAACGGCGAGAGGAACATGCTGCGCAGTTCACGCATTGCTATGCTGGTTATCATAATTTTTCTCCATCACCCAGGGTCAGGTTAACGAAGATATGCTCCAGCGAATGTTCGTGCGGCACCAGCTTAAGTAACTCCCAGTTATTGTTTACGGCAACATTTGCCAGCTTGTCTGCCGTGTTGCTGATATGTACGATGAAGAGGTTTGCATCCAGTTGTTCGATATCGTCAATAAAGTCTATGGCACCAAGTTCATCAACTGAGGGTGGCATACCAAGCGAGATTTCATATTTGCCGGTGCTCTGTTGTTCAAGCAGGCCTTGCATATCAGATGCGTAAACAAGTTTGCCTTCGTTGATGATCTGCACACGGTTACACACCGATTCCACTTCGGGCAGGATATGGGTCGACAGGATGATGCCATGGCTTTTCCCGAGTTCGGTGATCAATTCCCTGATTTCACGGATTTGTATGGGATCGAGACCGACGGTAGGTTCATCCAGAATAATGACCTGCGGTGAGTGCAGGATAGCCTGGGCTATGCCAACACGCTGCTGAAAGCCCTTGGATAGGTTGCCTATCAGCCGCTTGCCAACGTCACTCAAGCCACAGCGCTGCTTCGCCAGGACCATGGCGTCTTTTGTATCGGCTTTTTTAATGCGCCTGAGTTTGGCGCAATAGCGCAAATATTCATCAACGCTCATTTCCTTATATAAAGGTGGTACTTCCGGCAGATAACCGAGCGCAGCTTTTGCTGCGCCTGGCTTGTCCAGCAGGTCAACACCGTTGATATGTATTTCACCCTCGGTAGGGGCGAGGTTGCCGCTCAGCATTTGCATGGTGGTGGACTTGCCGGCGCCGTTGGGCCCGAGAAAGCCAAGAATATCACCGGCGGCCAGTTCGAAACTGATGTTATCCACGGCACAATAATCACCGTAGTACCGCACCAGGTTATTAACCGAAATCAGGGCTTGTGAAGACATG
>CAZRKQ010000126.1:0-11144 GCA_964600755.1 uncultured Thiotrichaceae bacterium | reverse complement strand
ACCGACTGCCAGATTTTCTTCAATACTAGGACTGTCATCGATGCTGATGTTCGAGCCGCCGGTTTCAAACTCAACACCGTTGACAAAAATACTGCCAAAGCCAGTGATGGTGCCGGATGAGGTAACACCACTGCCGCCGATGCCTGCAACATCACTGCCACTGCTGCATGCTGTGATACCTATAACTGTTGCGGTTGCTATTGCGCTGTATAAGAGTGATTTTTTCATGATTTGGGTACCTTTTTCTTGTCTTGCTCGTGGTAGTAAACACTCAGGCTGACGTAGTGTGAATCAGTATCATCATCAGCTTCATTCTGGCTGAGCCATGTGTCCAGTTCTTCAAGTAAAGCCTGGGAACGTTTGCGTGAGAACTCCTTGAATGCGGGGAGCGCATCCGTTGGGATGCGCGGGTTAGAAACTTTTCTCTGAAACCACCTGGATGACTCATCAGCGGTCAGGTTGTGGTCAATGGTGTTGATGAGTTCATTGGTGTCCGTACCAAGAATACGGATTATTTCTTCAGGATCGCTGCCCGGGACATAAGCATTCCTTACCAGGTGAACCAGGCCATCTTTGATCTCAACACAGTTAGATGATTCGAGCAGGTTGAGCATGGCCTTGGTAGGGATGTCGCCACTGTAGTGTTTGACCAGGTTGGCAAATGATGTCTCTGAGCCGTTCAGTGATGGCGAACTATCCAGCGACAGTGCCTTGGGGTTACCTTCTTCATAGGCATACTGCGGATCATTCAACCAGCCGCTGATCACGCGGATTGCGCGGTTGTATTTCTGCTCGGTATTTTCACTGTCGGTTAGCACGGTTTCATTCAGGCGTTTGACTTCTTTCCGGGACAGGCCGGTTTCGGCAGAAACACTTGAGACTGTTGCTTTGGTATTATTGCGACTGGCTTCTGCAAAAGCTTCGTCAACGTATGCTTTGCGGACCATTTCTTCAAAACTGCCACAGGCGATGCCGTTTCTCAGCAGAATACGCACCAGTGGACGCAGGATCTGGCCAATTGCAGCAGTTAGTATTTTATTTGCGGTTTCCATGATTGGGATTATTTTCCCAAACTAAAGAAATGTCAAGAATTAATTGGGATTATTTTTACATTTATATTGAGGCGTGTGCCTCAAAAAAAGCGACAGCAGTATGATTGGTGCCTAACTTATTGATATTGAAAACCATAATAGTGTTATCTGTGATATATGTCAAAATGCACCTGCTTTCATTATTTGTCATCAATCTGGCTTCCTGAATGAACTGGGCCTACATCCTTGATATTGTAAGACAACACAAGCGCACGCTGGTTGCGGCAAATCTCATCGCCGTTATGTCTGCTCTACTCAGTGTGCCCGTGCCCATGCTAATGCCAATGATGGTCGATGAGGTGCTGCTTGATAAGCCCGGGTCAATTGTCGCGTTCCTGGAATCCATATTACCCGCATCTTTGCATGGGCCTGTCGTTTTCATTGTGTCAGTGTTGGTCATTTCGATCGTGTTGCGCTTTGCATCTTTAATGCTTGCCGTGTGGCAGACCAGGGAGTTCACAATCATTGCCAAGGACATCAGTTACCGTATTCGTAAAAAACTGCTTGCTCACTTACAAACTATTTCCATGGCTGAATATGAAACGCTGGGCACAGGTGCAGTGACTTCGCATTTTGTCACCGATGTAAATGTCATCGATGAGTTTATAGGCAGCACGCTCAGCAAGTTCATCGTCGCAGTACTGAGCATTATTGGTGTTGCCATTGTACTGCTGTGGATTCACTGGCCACTGGCGCTGTTTATTTTATTAATGAATCCCGTGGTGATTTATTTCACCATGGTGATGGGCAAGAAAGTTAAAACTTTAAAGCGCAATGAAAACAATGCATTTGAAATATTCCAGCAAGCTCTGAGCGAAACCCTGGATGGTATTCAGCAAATTCGTGCAAGCAACCGTGAAGGTCACTACCTTGATCGTATAACAGCGCGTGCGCGTGATTTACGCGAACATATGGCAGCTTTTGGCTGGAAAAGTGATGCAGCCAGCCGCATATCATTCTTTATTATTCTGATGGGTTTCGAGCTGTTTCGCGGCACCAGCATGGTACTTGTTTTATTAACTGATTTGTCGATCGGTGAGATGTTTGCTGTTTATGCGTATCTGTGGTTTATGATGACTCCCGTGCAGGAACTGTTAGGTATTCAATACAGCTACTACAGCGCCAACGCCGCCCTGGATCGCATCAGCCGTTTGCTCGAGCTGGAACAGGAACCGACCTATGAGCACAAGCTTAATCCATTCGAGGGCAAGCATACTGTTGGTTTACGCGTGGAAAACATCTGCTTCTCCTATGGTGAAGAATTCAATGTACTCAATGGTGTCAGTCTTGAAATCGCTGCGGGTGAAAAAGTGGCACTGGTCGGCGCCAGTGGCGGTGGCAAGTCCACCCTGGTTCAGATCATTCTCGGCCTGTACCCGGCGAAGTCGGGCGAGTTGTATTTTGATGGCGTCAACATCCGTGATATTGGTCTTGATGTGGTGCGTGAAAATGTGGCCACGGTATTACAGCACCCGGCCATGCTCAACGATACTGTACGTGAAAACCTGGGTCTTGGCCGTGAGCTCGATAATGCGACACTGTGGCAGGCCATTGAGATTGCTCAGTTACGCGATGTCATCGACGCTATGCCCAATGGACTCGATACCATCATAGGACGCAGTGGCATCAGGCTCTCAGGAGGGCAGCGTCAGCGCCTTGCCATAGCGCGCATGATACTCTCAGATCCGAAAGTTGTGATTCTCGATGAAGCGACTTCGTCACTCGATACCGAGACAGAAGCCCGCCTGCATGATGCCATGCATGCCTTCCTGCAGAACAGGACAACACTTATAATTGCACACAGGTTGAGCGCAGTAAGACAGGCGGACAGGGTGCTGGTATTTGATGCCGGCCAGATAATCGATGAAGGCCGCCACGATGAATTGATCAGCAGGGATGGCCTGTACAGGGATCTTTATGCTCATTAGGCAGGAACTAGGTACTAGGACCTGGGTACTAGGATGAGCAGAGAGATTATCCCGTATACTGGATTGATTGTGTTGAGTAGATTGCACAGAAAAGTTTTTTGTTTTCCCAGAACCTAGTACCTAGTTACTAGAACCTTGAAATAGGACCAGCCATGAACAGAATCAGAAAGTCTTACACGTTATTAGTCTTGCTCATATGCATGAGCACAACCTCAGCAATGGCTGCTCCTTTTCAGCAGGGCAACCAGGTTGTCTCCATTCTTGCTGGTGCCGGCAGCGCCTTCGGGGACGACTACCTCATTCTTGGCGCAGGTTATGGCTATTATGTGGTCAACGGGCTCGAGCTCGGTATCGATGCGCAATTCTGGCTGAGCGGCGACCCGTCTATCACCAAGCTGAGTCCAAAGATCAACTACGTATTCACACAGCCAAAGACGGTGAAGCCCTATGTCGGTGCTTTTTATCGCAGAACCTACATCGATGGGCTGGAGGACCTGGACTCCATTGGCTACCGTGCCGGGTTGAATTTCATGGGGCAGGGTAATTTCTTTTTCGGTTTGGGCTTTGTCTACGAAGATTACCAGGACTGCATCGAAACAGTCTACACCGACTGTTCCAACACCTATCCGGAAATCACTTTCTCGTTTTCAATGTAAATCAGTCAGTTAACTGGCAGTAATAGCCTGAAACTATCATCTTTATTGATATAAGTTAATTGTAATATTCTTATTAAGTGATAAATTACGCAGAATTTTTAACGTATTGATTGAGAGACAATTATGAAACGGAGATACGCTGTATTGGCCGCATCCTTTTTTGTGGCCCAGGTCCATGCTGCGAACTGGCAGGCTCTGCCGGATACGGCGCCTGCGCCAGCTGACAATCCGACCACGGAAGCCAAGGTCGAGCTCGGCAAAATGCTGTTCATGGATCCGCGCTTTTCATCCACGGGTACGGTTTCATGTAATTCATGCCACAACGTGATGGAAGGCGGCGATGACAGCCGCAGCGTATCCATGGGCGTGCACGGCAAGACCGGCGGCCGTAATGCCCCCACGGTGTGGAATTCGGCATTCCATTCAGTGCAGTTCTGGGACGGACGTGCGCCCCTGCTTGAGGACCAGGCCAAGGGCCCGGTTGCCAACCCGGTAGAGATGGGTATGGAAGATGTAGAAACCGCAATGGATCGCGTCAGGAAAATCCCTGGCTACAAGGCATATTTTGACAGGGCTTTTGGTGAAAACTCGATGACGGTCGATAATGCGGCCAAGGCCGTGGCTGCATTCGAACGTACATTGATTACACCAAACAGTGCTTACGACAAGTATGTGAAAGGTGACAAGCAAGCTATGACCGGGCAACAGGTACGCGGCATGGATAAATTTGCCTCCAGCGGTTGCACCAGCTGCCATTCCGATGCGGCATTCAATGGCCCACAGATGAAGCTGGGGGAAGGTTTCTTCACCAGGTTCCCGACTTTTACCGACAGCGAGTATGTTGCGAAGTATAAGCTGGCCGATGACAAGGGCCGCGAGGAAGTGACTGGTAACAAGGCTGATACCAACATGTTTCGTACACAAACACTGCGTAACATCACCGACACGGCACCGTATTTCCATAATGGTTCGGTGAATGAGCTGGGCGAGGCCGTGCGTGTAATGGCAAAAACGCAGCTGAACAAGGATCTGTCGGATGCCGATGTTGAAGACATCGTTGCATTCCTTGGCGCTCTGACTGGCGAGTATCCTGAAATCACCATGCCGCGTTTACCGGCGACTTCAGGTGTGAGCATAGTTGCGGACTAGTTGAAGCGAAATTAACCAGCGGGTTGGTGTGATAACATCACATCAACCCGATATTTATAGAGAATATTTATGGCTACTGTTGAACTGACCAAAGAAACATTCAAGGACACAATTACTGACAACGATATTATTATTGTTGATTTCTGGGCACCATGGTGCGGGCCATGCAAGTCTTTTGCGCCGATTTATGAACAGGTGTCCGAGAAACACGAAGACATCGTGTTCGCCAAGATCAACACGGAGGATGAACAGGAACTGGCTGCCAGTTTCCAGATTCGTTCGATCCCGACCTTGATGATTTTTCGCGAACAGATCGTTATTTTTTCACAGGCAGGTATGCTGCCCGAGTCTGCTCTGGCAGAGATTATCACCAAGACCAAGGAGCTGGATATGGACAAGGTAAGAGCGGATATCGAGGCCCAGCAGCAGGCCAGTTGAACAGGAACTGGATTCTAGGTTCTAGGTACTAGGTACTAGGTACTAGGTAATTCTCCTAGACCCTAGTACCTAGAACCTAGTATCTATTTAAGACTGGCTGCTTTCTCTGCCAGCTTTTTCAGTTCGGCTTCGCTCTTTTCAACTTCCCTGGTGAGCTGTTTTTCTGTGCGAGTGACCTCCCTGAGCTCGCTTTTAACGGTCTTTAGCTCGTCTTGCAGTGATTTTAACCGTTGCCTGTATGCAAGCTGGGCTGCTGATACAGTTTTCCTTGAACGCTTTTTCACCACGGGATTGATCGCGGTGGCTTCTCTTTTTTTCTGCCTGGGGGCTGCTTTATCCTTGTCGCTGACATGGGTGCGGATTACTTCTGGCTTGGCATTGACCACCTTTGCAGCAGGCTGCTGGAAAACAGGCTGTAATTTGATGCGTGAGGAACGCATGCCGCGTAATGCAGATTTTATGCGTTTCTTGATTTCTTCAACGGTTCCCTGTCCGTCTATGACGTGCAGGATGCCCTTGCTGCTGTAATAGGCCGATAACGGCTGGGTATGTGTTTCATAGACGCGTAGTCGCCGATCAATGGTTTCCTCATTGTCATCGGAGCGATGATGCAGTGTACCGCCGCAATTATCGCACTGGGAGTCGATCGCAGGCGGATTGGTAAATGAATTGAACAGTGTACCGCATGACAGGCATGTCAGGCGGCCGACCATGCGCTGCATCAGCAGATCAAAGTCGACATTGATCTGAAGTACAGCATCAATGGGCCTGCCAAGATTTGTAAGCAGCGTATCAAACGCTTCCGCCTGTTCCAGATTACGCGGGAAGCCATCCATAATAAATCCGTTTTCCGCGTCCGGGCGCATGATGCGCTCACGGATCATGCCGATGACGATATCATTGGGTACCAGTTGTCCAGCATCCATCACAGCCTTGGCCTGTCTGCCGAGCGGTGTCTGGGCAGCCACGGCTGCGCGCAACAGGTCTCCGGTAGATATCTGCGGAATGTTGTACTTTTCAATCAGGAATTTTGCTTGTGTTCCTTTGCCGGACCCCGGGGCACCGATCAAAACCAGTCTCATTTGCTACTCCACTTTGCCAGTTGAACAAACAACTGAGGGGATTCTATCGATTGTTCAGCGATTGTCGAGCTAAACATGATTAATCCCGCCTAAATCATTATAAAGTCGATATAATCCGACCAGAATCTGCAGATTAGTCCGCATATTGCATGAAGGATTTGGAATTTAGGGGCAATATTTTGTCAGCAACAAAATATCGCGTTAGCCCCGAAGGGGTGAGTCTCATGGATGAGACGAACAACCTGGCTATGCAGGTTAGACGATCGCCCGCGGACAAATTTGCCGGGAGCAAATTTGAACGCACGAAGTGCGGCCCAAAGGGCGAATTACAGGAAGTAATTCGTAACCGAGCCTGAAGGGCAAGGGCAGGATGCCCGTCGTAATCATAGCCATAGCTATGGATCAAGAGGGATCGTTCCCAATG
Source organism: uncultured Thiotrichaceae bacterium (assembly GCA_964600755.1). Classification (GTDB taxonomy): domain Bacteria; phylum Pseudomonadota; class Gammaproteobacteria; order SZUA-229; family SZUA-229; genus JABDQW01. Next base: position 4,376 of record CAZRKQ010000126.1, on the reverse strand, counting down.
ATGATTTTCTGTGGGCGACGCCAGGCTGTTCATAAAACCAAACAGGACAAACTGTAACAGGTTGAAAACCTTTAAATTTACTGTAACTTCTTTTAATGTCATTCACTATCGATCATTCCGCGTCCGCCTTCGTGCAATATGCGGGTTATGCCGGGTATGTCCTGGGGGATTATTCAAATCAGTTTTAGTTTGTTCAAAGCAGCGACCTTACAGTTGATGCTAACGGGATTTGGTGGTGCGTAGATCTTTCGTAACTGACCACTCAGTAGTTTCCAGACTTTTCAAAGTGCGCGCCATAGTTGCCGGGCTCTTAAGTTTCCTGCTGATTGCCGGCTTGTTGGCCAGGCTTGGCTGGCTGCAGATTGTCGAATATGCGCATTTTGCAGGCCTGTCAACGGATAACCGTGTTCGCCTGATGGCACTGCCGCCAAACAGGGGGCTGATTTACGACCGCAACGGCGTCGTACTCGCCGAGAACCGCCCTAGCTATCATCTCGAACTGATTCCGGAGCAGGTTGAAGACATCGAGGCCACGCTGCAGGATCTGGGCGAAATCGTGACCATCAGCGAGCAGAATATCAAGCAATTTCAAACGGCAATGCGCACGCATCGGCCATTCGAAAGCATTTCTCTAAGAACCCGGCTCAGTGAAGATGATGTTGCGCGCCTCGCGGTCAATCGCCACCGCTTTCCTGGTATGGACGTCGTCGCGCGCCTGAGCAGGTATTATCCGCAGGGTGTTTCAACGGTGCATGCCGTCGGATATGTTGGCCGCATTAGTGAAAAGGAACTCAATACCATCGATGTCAGTAACTACCGGGGATCATCACATATAGGCAAGACCGGCCTGGAAAAATATTACGAGGAAGAGCTTCATGGCATTGTCGGACAGCAGAATGTTGAGGTGAATGCAGAGGGCCGCATCCTCAGGGTGATCGACAAGGTCCCGCCGTTACCGGGGAACAACCTGGTGCTGAACCTGGACATGGAGCTGCAGCGTACAGCAGAGCAGGCACTGGGTGATTTTTCAGGTGCGGTGATTGTAATGCAGCCGAAGACAGGGGCTATTCTCGCCTTTGTTAGCGAGCCGGCTTACGATCCCAACCTGTTTGTCCATGGTATCAGTGTCAAGGACTACAAAGAACTGCGTGAGGGTGATTACAAGCCATTATTTAACCGGGCATTGTTCGGCCAGTATCCGCCGGGTTCAACTTTCAAACCATTTCTGGGTCTTGCGGGTGCAGATTCAAAAGTTATTGGCCACAGGCAAAGTATAAAATGTATTGGTTACTATACATTGCCCAACGACGAGGAGCATCGCTACCGCGACTGGAAAAGCCATGGGACGGTTGACCTGGGCGATGCTATCGAACAGTCCTGCGATGTGTATTTCTACGAACTTGCACACCGGCTGGGTATCAATCGTATGCACGACTATCTGCGTGAATTCGGTTTTGGCGATAAAACAGGCATCGACCTGCTTGGGGAACGTTCAGGTTTGCTGCCTTCGAAGGAATGGAAACGCAGGGTACATAACAAGATCTGGTATCCGGGTGAAACTTTGATTGCAGGAATTGGTCAGGGCTATATGCTGTCTACGCCGTTACAACTGGCCCTGGCTACGTCTGTACTTGCAAACAAGGGCAAGAAAGTGCAGCCGCGCCTGTTGAAAGAAATGCGCGATACCAGTGGAGAGGTCACGGCTATGGCGGCGCCCTCTGTTTCATGGGTCGAGTTAAAGCGGGAACATCTCTGGGATCATATGCACAAGTCCATGCAGCGTGTGCTTCGCGGCAAATGGGGTACTGCGCGTGCCACCGGGTGGACGCTCAAAGGCTACGAAATGGCTGGGAAGACAGGGACTGCGCAGGTTTTCGGTATCGCACAGGATGAGGAGTACGATGCGGAGACCGTCGCCAGGAAATTAAGAGATCACGCATTGTTCATTGCATTTGCACCGCTTGAGGATCCCGAAATCGTCGTTGCGATAATAGAGGAAAATGGCGAGCATGGCAGCGCTGTGGCGCCGATTGCAAAAAAAATAATGGATAAATACCTGTTGAAAAAAGACGATGCCAAGTAAATACCAGTTCGATATAGAATATCAAAGCCGGTTTACCCGTGTGTTGCAGATTATTCGCATTGACCCGGTACTGTTATTTGGACTGTTGATGCTTACCCTGGCAGGGCTGGGTATTCTCTACAGTGCGGGTGTTCAGTCTGCTGAATTAATGCAGAAGCAGGTGGTAAGGCTGTCGATTGCTTTTCTGGTAATGCTGATAGCGGCGCAGATCTCGCCACATCAGCTGTATCTATGGACGCCATGGGTGTTTCTTGTTGGCGTGATTCTATTGTTAATGGTGTTTTTTGCCGGTGAAGTGGGTAAAGGGGCTCAGCGCTGGCTCAAGATCGGTGTGCGCTTCCAGCCTTCAGAAATTATGAAACTGGCAACGCCATTGATGCTGGCCTGGTATTTATCCGAGCGCCCATTGCCGCCTGGATTCCGTTCGCTGATGATTTCTTCTGGATTGGTACTGGTGCCGACTATCATGATTGCGATGCAGCCGGATCTTGGAACTGCGTTGCTGGTTGGCGCTGCCGGCTTCTTTGTTGTATTTTTCGCTGGCATAAGCTGGGGTGTGCTGATTGGCTCAGGCCTGGCGCTGCTGGCATTTATTCCGATTTTATGGCGAATGATGCATGATTATCAGCGACAGCGTGTGCTGACCTTGCTGGACCCTGAGAGCGACCCGCTAGGCGCCGGCTACCATATTATCCAGTCGAAAATCGCGATTGGTTCCGGTGGCCTTTATGGCAAGGGCTGGTTAAACGGCACACAGTCACAGCTTGATTTCTTGCCAGAGCGTTCAACGGACTTTATTTTCGCGGTGTTTGCGGAAGAATTTGGTATGATGGGCGCGGTCGTACTGTTGTCGCTGTATGTCTTTATCATCTGGCGCGGACTGTATATTGCAGATCACGCACAGGATAATTTCAGTCGCTTGCTGGCCGGCAGTTTGAGTATGACCTTTTTTGTGTACCTGTTCGTCAATGTCGGCATGGTATCCGGTATCCTGCCCGTCGTAGGCGTACCGTTACCCCTGGTAAGTTATGGCGGAACATCACTGGTAACACTAATGGCGGGATTTGGTATGCTGATGTCGATAAACTCTCATCGCAGATTGTTGTCTAGATAATAATAATAAAAAATCATAATCAGGATTCATGAAACGAGTTACATCCCTTTTTGCTTTATCACTAATGTTTATTTCGCTGTCTGTGCAGGCAAATTACGCTCAGCGCAGCGATGTCCAGCAGTTTATTGACGAGATGGTTGAAAAACATGGCTTTGCCCGTGAAGACCTCATGGTGCGGTTTGCCTCGGTAAAAAGACTGGATGGGGTGCTCGAAGCTATCTCAAGGCCGGCCGAAAAAGTTCTGACATGGGAAGACTACCGGCCGATATTTGTCACTTCCAGTCGCATCAAAAAGGGCAACAAGTTTCTGCAGGAAAACCGTGAGACCCTGAAGCGTGCTGAAAAGGAGTACGGTGTCCCGGCGGAAATAATTACCGCCATTATTGGTGTTGAAACTTACTATGGCAGACGCAGCGGTAAGATACAGGTGTTTGATTCACTGGTTACACTGGGATTTGACTATCCGCCACGTTCACCATTCTTTCTCAGCGAACTAGAACAGTTTCTGTTGCTGATGCGTGAAGAAGATGTAGATGCCAGGGAAATTCGTGGTTCCTATGCGGGCGCGATGGGTATGCCGCAATTTATCTCCAGCAGTTACCGGCACTATGCGGTTGATTTTGATGGTGATGGCAAGCGTGATTTGCTGAATAACACCACGGATGTGATTGGCAGTGTGGCCAATTATTTCAATGTTCATGGCTGGAAAACAGGGGGGCAGGTAGTCATTCCCGCGCGTGTAAATGGCTCGATAGAAGAAACAAGAAACAAGCTGAAACCGCATACGCGTATTGCAGATCTCGCCGCCGAGGGGGTTGCTCCTGAAGCCGCTGTAGGTAAAGAGGAAAAAGCTACGGTGATAACGCTGAAGGGTAAAAAGGGCAAGGAGTACTGGCTTGGACTGGATAATTTTTACGTGATTACACGTTACAATCACAGTGCACTGTATGCGATGGCTGTCTATCAATTAAGCCTGGAATTTGATGCGCAGAAATGATGCATTTTAATTACTCACCAAAGCGCCTGTTTGTGCTGATTCTGTTATCAGGACTTGCTGCATCCTGCAGCGTCAAAGTCGAAGATGGTGCGCCTGAGAAATATGCAAGGAACTGGGACGAGATACCCGATGCTGTGCCGAAGGATGAGGCGAAAAGCAAATACGGCAATCCGGGTTCTTAC
>CAZRKQ010000125.1:0-5938 GCA_964600755.1 uncultured Thiotrichaceae bacterium | reverse complement strand
GCTGGCAATGCCTGTCGCGAGTGCCCTCCATTTATGGATGGTACCCGAAGGTGTTCATCTACAGTTGGCTTTTTTCGATTATCAGCTCACCCCTTACCGTGTCGATAAGCTGAGCCTGATGTTCGGCTATGTATTTCATATAGCCGCGTTTATTGCCATTGTTTACTCACTGCACGTACGTGACACCCTGCAACAGGTGGCTGCCTTAATGTATGCGGGCAGCGGTCTCGGAGCTGTCTTCTCCGGCGATTTGTTAACTTTATTCGTGTTCTGGGAGCTCCTCGCATTCACGTCGGTATTTCTTATCTGGGCGCGCAGATCCAGTCGTTCTTATCATGCCGGGATGAGTTATCTTATTATCCAGGTCCTGTCCGGTGTCATTCTGTTGATAGGTGCGCTGTTTTATGGCGCCGAAAACGGTACTCTGGAGTTCGGCTTTATTGGCCTGGAAGGTATTGCCGGATGGCTGATCTTTATCGCTTTTGGCATTAAATGTGCTTTTCCAGTTGTGCACAACTGGCTCACCGATGCATATCCCGAGGCCACTGTAACGGGCACTGTATTTCTCAGTGCGTTTACCACCAAGGTCGCCGTCTATGCACTCGCTCGTGGATATCCCGGTACCGAGCTGCTGGTTTATATCGGCGCGGCTATGACCTGTTTCCCGATTTTCTTTGCCGTGATCGAAAATGACCTGCGCCGGGTGTTGGCCTACAGCCTGATCAACCAGGTGGGATTTATGGTTGTCGGAGTCGGTATTGGCACAGCGCTCGCAATCAATGGCGCCGTTTCACATGCCTTTAACGATGTCATCTTCAAGGGCCTGCTGTTTATGACGATGGGGGCAGTGTTGCATATGACCGGGCGCATGAACGGTTCCGACCTGGGCGGACTATACAAGACCATGCCGAAGACCACGGTATTGTGCATCGTGGGGGCAGCCTCTATTTCGGCCTTCCCGTTATTCAGCGGTTTCGTCAGCAAATCGATGGTGATGTCCGCTGCCCTGGAAAACGGTTATGACTGGATATGGTTAATGCTGTTATTTGCTTCCGCGGGTGTTTTTCATCATGCCGGTATCAAGATCCCCTATTTCGCTTTCTTTGCGCATGACTCGGGCATTCGGGCAAGTGATCCACCCAACAATATGTTATTGGCGATGTTGATCGCAGCAGTTTTGTGCATCGGAATTGGCGTCTATCCCGCCGCACTATACTCCCTGCTGCCCTACGACACCGGTTACAACCCCTATGACGCAACGCACGTGTTAGCACAGACCCAGCTGCTATTTTTCTCAGCGTTAGCCTTCGTCTGGCTCAACCTCAAAGGCATGTATCCCCCCGAACTACACTCTACCAACCTGGACGCGGATTGGTTTTATCGCCGTCTTTTCCCGGTTGCGATACAAAGCCTGTTCGCGGCCACATGGAGACTGGATGGCGCTTTACGCCGGGCCTTTGTTACAAGATTGCACCAAAGTCTGGACTATCTTTCTGGAATTTACCACGTGCCTAGCGGCTTGCTTACAAGCGCTCGTCCTGCTGGCAGCATGGCGATGTGGGTAGCGATATTTCTTGCTGGCTATTTATTTCTTAGTTTTATTTATTAAACATTTCTGAGTCAGACTATATTATTGCCCGTCTCAATCGAAGCCGGCACCGCTCCCATGTGAGTGCAGCATTATCGGCGATCTATCCATCTCAAGCTTTCCACTGACGTCCGGATTTACCACCAGGGCACTCATCTCCGAAGCCGCATTGGCGGAAGGGCCCGCTGTGATCTACTTCCTTTTGGCTGTCACGACAGCGGGTGTGTTTCTGCACGCCGGCATCAAGCTTCCGTGGTTTATTTTTTCCAAAAGGATTCAGGACTTCGTCCCAAAGATACACCCTGGAACATGGTCGCAGCGATGGTTTTATTCGCGATTCTTTGCCCCAGGGAAAAACTAACTCTTTCAACTTCTCGCGATGTTCTATTACTATCTTTGCCTGGAAGTCCTCCAGCGATAGTACATTCTCGAGTACCTTTGAGTTTGGAGAAATTTCATCGATTACCACGACTACAGTAAGATTGGCGTGGATGTTTTCTGCCAATTTGACTGCTTGTTCCAGTGCAGCATTGTTTTTTAGATGAGTGTTAAAGACACAGAGAATATTTTTGAACCGGTGCATAGCAACGCCCCGAAATTCGATAACCATCCTGCGATTAAATTAAATCGAGAGAATACGTTACTGTCCGATAAAACATAAGTCCTCGTATAAACAAACATTAGTCTTTTCTTTGGCTGCTCTTATACGAAATAGGAGTCGGATACGCACTTACTACCCAATATGTTGACGCTACAAATGTAAGCACTACAACAAGCTGTATCAGGTTTGACGAACGCTCCTCGATCATACCCGATGCCAGAGCACTAAAGGCGATTAATAATGAAAACTCGCTGGCCTGTCCCAACCTGACTCCGATCTCAGCCGAGTATTGTGGCTTTTCGCCAATCGCTTTAAACCCCCAGTTAAAAATCAATGGTTTTGCTGCCATCAACAATGCGGTTATTATCAGTCCGGGCACAATGAGCTGTTGGGAAACCGCTAAATCAAAGTCCGCGCCAATTGAAAAGAAGAACAGTATCAGGAAGAAATCACGCAAAGGTTTAAGCTCTTCTGCAATAACCAGAGCAATGGGTACTGTTGCCAGGCTTATACCGGCAATGAAAGCGCCCATCTCATATGAAAGACCCAACATTTCTGCCCCACCGGCAACAAACAGGCCCCAGCCTAAAGCCATTACAAAGGTATGTTCTTTTATCACATCAAATTTCAAAAACAGATTTGTTATGACAAATCTGACGATAACGAATGACATAACACTTAACAGAACCAGTTTGAGCAATAACAAAGCAACAGATATTGTAATGCTGTCCGTGCCGCCTTCAGTTACCAGCACAATGAGCACGATAGCTATTACATCCTGTAATAACAGCACGCTGATCATCACCTCGCCAACATGGTGATGATGCAATTCTGTTGTTGGTATTAATTTCAGACTAATAATGGTGCTGGAAAACATTAACGCCGCGCCGATTATCAAACTGTCGATAAGGGGAAAACCTAACGCCGATGCCGCCGTCAGACCCAGTAGCATGAATATGAAACAGGTCGCCAGCGTTACGATACCGACACGTCCAAGCAGCCCGACGAATTTTGTCGGTTGGAAGTTAAGGCCTATCAAAAACAGCAGCAGGATAATGCCGATATGTGCAAGCCGTTCAATTTGTTCGGCATCATTAATCAGCCCCAGCCCCTTCGGCCCGACGACGAGGCCCAGCACGATGTAGGCAAGAATTATGGGCTGCCTCAAATACAGGAACAGGGTAGCGAACAGGGCCGCACCGGCAAAAATCAGTGCAAATTGAAGAATAATATGATCGATCATTGCTCGCGTTAATGCCTCTATAGATTCTCCTCAGACAACAACTTTGCACTATCCAGCCATTGCGAGCAATATTCGTAATTCAGTGACTGCTAAATAAGCGGTGTAAACCAATCAAGAATTAGTAAGGAAAATATCGAAACCCACGTAAAAGCGGAACTTTATTTAGTTTCAAGCACTTATTGAGGGTCTGTTAAGGATTGCCATCTCAACTGGTCGATGCAACACATGCGTTAAATCGCTCTGCTGGTGTCTCGTACTCTAGTGTTTTAATGGGTCGTTCATTTAGTTGGCGAGCTACGGCATTGAGCTTTGCTTGTGAGTGTAATGATAAATCAGTGCCTTTTGGAAAATACTGTCTCAACAATCCATTGGTATTCTCATTGGAACCCCGTTGCCAGGGATTACTCGGATCACAAAAGTGGCGTCGATGTTGGTTGCCAGCGTGAAACACTGATGATCTGCGAGCTCTTTACCTCGATCCCAGGTCAGTGATTTATACAGTTCGCCAGGCAGTTTCCGGGATTGTTTTATCAGTGCTGACACCACACTTTCAGTATCTTTGTTTTTGACCTTGGCCAGCATGACATAACGGGTATGTCGCTCGACCAGGGTCGCGATGTAGCTGTTCTTCGAGCCACCCAGGAGATCACCTTCCCGATGGCCCGGAACTGCACGATCTTCCACGGATGCCTGTTCCTTCTATATAATTCATCCAGCTCAAAGTTACGCCGCCAATCGTGTGTATTCGTGGTGAAGTCCCCCGACCCGCCGAATAGGGACTATTTGTCCTGCATCTGGAGGTTTCTTCATTCGATAATCGGGCGCATCCTTATCGAGTGAGAGGTGAGTCCTGGTATCAAGTTTGAAGTGCAACAAAAGTAGTTTTCAGCCATTCACTCGTGGCGCAGACTAACCGCTAATGACTAATAAGTTCAATGTAATCAGGGCAGACGAGTTTTTAGAAGGGACAATTTCCTTCTAATAAAAAATCTCTGCTCTTACTATATTTTATTCCAGTCTAAGCTGGGATCCTTAGACAAACTTATTCTGATGTAAATCACCCTATTCCTGAGCCCACGGTTTGTACAGGATTTAACGTCGTACCGATATTCGTGTTATGTCCCAGAAAATTAACTTCTCGACGCCACTAGGATTCTGGAAATTACTTCTAAGCTATTGCGGTATTTTTCCAGGACGCAGCGAAACCTCTGTTAAACAGGTACAGGGGCTTGTTTGACAGATTGGAATTTACGCATACACCGACTCCTCACGCATGTCGTTTTATGGGGGATTAATGGGGTCAGTGGCAAATGAGAAGTAGAAGCATTTGTCACCGACTCCATTTTATTTAATATCGGCGGTAACCCTGCACCCGTGTATCGACTTCAGACATCAGCTTCAGGTGAGGTTTAAAACATGGCCGAATTAACCCAAAAATGAGTCAGAATGCTGGCAACGTAGCCCAGCGCTATCACGGGCATCCATTTCAAATGACCAAAGAAGGTGTAATAGCCTCTGGCGGAGCCCATTAAAGCAACGCCTGCAGCCGAACCGATGGATAGCATGCTGCCCCCCACACCTGCGGTTAACGTCGTCAACAACCACTGTCCCTGAGACATTTCCGGGTTCATGGTCAAAACTGCAAACATGACCGGGATATTGTCGACAATCGCTGAAAGTATTCCAACCAGTACGTTAGCGGCGGTTGGCCCCAGATCGACGTACATAAACTCAGAGGCGAGGGCAAGATATCCAATCAGCCCAAGGCCACCGACGCACAGAATAACTCCGTAGAAGAAAAACAGCGTATCCCATTCCGCAAGCTTGACCTTGTTAAAAATATCAAAATAGTCATCACCTGATGAATCGTCATGCAGGGAGATTTCGGACCCAGAAATTTCTGTGTTAAGGTTTGGGGGAGTCCCGCCATACTTTTTCCGTTTCAGATAGTAGGCAAAAAACATCAGGTAACCCAAACCGGTCATCATGCCGGCGACGGGTGGCAGATGTAAAAAATTGTGAAAGCTAACCGCTGTTGCGATGGTCAACACAAACAAGACGATAATTGTTATCGCGCCATCCTTCATCGTGGTGGCTTCGCTCTGAGCACCGGGTTGTTCAGTAGACACAAAAAAGGACATGATCGCCGCAGGTATTACATAATTTACCACGGACGGAATAAACAGGTTAAAAAACGTCCAGAAATCAATGATGCCCTTCTGCCAGACCATCAACGTGGTGATGTCGCCAAATGGGCTGAAAGCCCCGCCTGCATTGGCCGCGACCACAATATTGATACAGGCAATCATGATAAATTTCTTGTTCTCGCCACCGACAGACATAACCACGGCACACATTAACAATGCTGTGGTCAGGTTATCGGCAATCGGGGACAGGAAGAACGAAATGATCCCGGTGATCCAGAACAGCTGACGCAAGTTCAGCCCTTTGCCGACTAGCCATGTTTTAAGCGCGTCGAACACCAGGCGTTCTTCCATCGCGTTGA
>CAZRKQ010000124.1:0-35113 GCA_964600755.1 uncultured Thiotrichaceae bacterium | reverse complement strand
AAACATGCGGGACTGGACCCAGCCCTGCTTCACGATGCGCATAGCCGCTATCGCAGTAGAAATATCGAGGAAGCTTGGTTGGAAGCCGTGCGAGTCACTGGCGACCCATGCTTCGGCCTGAGGGCGGCGGAGTTTTGGCATCCGACGACCTGGCACGCCCTCGGCATTGCCTGGTTGGCGAGCAAGGATAAAGGCTAGGAAATACAATGCCATGTCGCTCCCCAGCGAACCGCGGCCTACCCGGACTAGTCCCGGCGTTCGGGCATGCTTGGGGCCGAGTTCTCGAAACGGGTCGCACTGCCCGGAAGAGGCAAGAGCGGCAGCATGCGAACAATTCTTGCGTTTAAGCAGGACCATCACGTGTTCTTCGTTTATGGCTTCGCCAAGAGTGTGCGCGCCAACATCTCCGATGCTGAACTGAAGGCGTTGCGACGGTTGGCAGAAGAACTACTGAGTTACGGAGACACGCGAATCAACAAGGCGCTTGAAGCGAGAGAACTGATCGAGGTACAGACGAATGACGAGTAAGACCATCCTGAATGCCGTGCACGAGACGGCGAAAGGTTTGCACAAAGCGGGCGCGATGGATGCGACCACGATGCGCGAGTTTGATGCGCTGTGCCTGCCGCCTGTCAAACACTACAGCGCCAGTCAAATCAAGAAGCTGCGGTTGCGCTATAAGGCCAGCCAAGCAGTGTTCGCCGCGTATTTGAATACCAGCCCGTCCACTGTGCAGAAATGGGAGCAGGGTCAAAAGCAACCGAACGGGCCATCTCTGAAACTCCTCAATATTGTCGATCAGAAAGGACTCGACGTCCTTGGCTAACACGAACCCGGCCAGCTAACCGGTGCGGCCACGGTCCACGAAGATTCTGGATGCCGACAACGCCGGTCTGGTTTTGCCGACAGCCGAGCGCTCTCGGCGTGAATCCGGTGGGGAGAAACCGTATTCGATCTCACCTCACGGGCAATCGACTGCAGCGGCGCTGCAGCTCGTCATTTCAGTCGCTGGCCCGTAGCAACCGAGCAGGTCGAGGGTGTTGAGCTGCGCGGCGCTGGCCTTGGCGCCTTGCAGCGGCCCCTGCTCAATGTCGCGCTGAAGCTTGGCCAGCACCCCCAGATCGCTGTCGAGGATCCGCCGAATCGCGGTTGTCTCGTCGGGCTCGGCCACCGCGATCCGCAGCGCCTCCTGCACCACCGCCTGGCAGCCGGTATAGTGCCTATGGAGGCCGCACTTGGATAGGTCAAGCACCGTGCCCATGCCTGCCGTCTTGAGCAACGAAGCGCTCAGCCCGATGGTGATCTTGTTCAGGTCCAGCGAGATCCCGGTGCTCAGCAGTGCCGACGTGACGGAGCCCCCGCGGCTCTTTTTTGCCCTGCTGGTAGGCTAGCTGGAGTCGGCGATCAGCCCGTACCAATCGCCGAGCCACGCCCATCAGGGCTAGGGGCTGCCGCAAGAGCTCCCGCCGCCTGGCGAATCGGAAGCAGCACCGTCCGATGGCGCGGGTAACCGGGCCAAACTCGGCCTCGGTGGCAGCGGATCCATCGGCCGAACCGTGCCCTCGGCCGGCGCGGCTCTCGTGTTCACAGCATTACGCTACGGTGCGCGATGTTCCGAATTTGACCTGGCAGCCGATATCGGTTGGCGCGTGGCACGTGCGCCCTCCTTAGATCACTGCTTTTCCCTCTGAAAAGCGGCATCTAAGCCAAGAGACTGTGCGGAACGGCGAAAGAACGGTCTGCTTTTCATCAGCTTGACTCGGTCCGACCCCACTACTCAATAGTCTTACCTGATTCGGGATGTTTTAATTTTAAAAAAGTCGCATGTAATAATAGCCGTCCAACTTGTGCTTTTTCCTGTAATCCATACAATTTATCACCGACAATAGGATGTCCAAGCGATTGCATATGCACACGTAATTGATGGGTCCTCCCTGTAATCGGTATTAGCTCAACCCATGTTGTGTTATCGGGATTATGGGAGATCACCTTATATTGAGTCACCGAAGGTTTGCCCATTTCAAAATCAACCTTTTGTTTAGGGCGGTTTGGCCAATCGGTAATCAAAGGTAGGTTAACTGTCCCCTGTTTTATCTTCATATGCCCTGAAACTATAGCGGTGTATTGTTTGATTATCTGTTTCCTTTGAAACATGGTGCCTAGCTTGCCTTGAATGGTCTTATTACGGGCAAGTATCAGCAATCCTGAGGTGGCCATATCAAGTCGATGGACAATTAATGCTTCAGGAAACTCGAGCTGTACACGGCTTACCAGGCTGTCTTGTTTATCCGCCCCCTTACCAGGGACGGTTAACAAACCTGCGGGCTTATTAACAATCAACATATAATCATCTAGATAGATAATATCAAGCCCCTTGTGGGCTGGTGGCTGATATATATGAGGAGTATTCATAAAGAAGATAATGGTGCCCGGGGCCGGAATCGGACCGGCACGGTGTTGCCACCGAGGGATTTTAAGTCCCTTGCGTCTACCTATTTCGCCACCTGGGCCTTTGGTCATAGTAGAAGTGTTTGGAGGCGGAACCCGGAGTCGAACCGAGATACACGGATTTGCAATCCGCTGCATAGCCATTCTGCCATTCCGCCTGTCTAAGCTGCTTAATGTGTGCTCTATCCCTGTGAGCCTGCCCACGGTATTTTACCGCTGTAAAAACGAAAAAACCCTGTTGAAGCCCGGAACTTGCGTTAGCTGACATGCCCTCACATTTATCTCGCAGCCCACATGCTAATTTTCTCGGTCATCAATAGCTGAGGCTATTAATTCAGTCGAAAATTCACATGTGAACTTCGATCTAAACGCGATCATCATGTGATCTAACGCAAGCTCCAGGCTAACAGGGCTTCAACATAAAATTGGAGCGGGAAACGAGATTCGAACTCGCGACCCCAACCTTGGCAAGGTTGTGCTCTACCAGCTGAGCTATTCCCGCGTGCTATAAGCAGACGGGTATTCTAGCCGTGAGCGCCGTTCTGTCAAGGTTTATATGGACTTACACGGCGTCAACCTGAATTTTTGAAGGTGTCTTTTGCTGCGTAGATGTAGTTGATCATTGATATAAGTGTCAGCAAAGCAGCTATTACCAGCAGGATAATTCCTATCAGGTATACCGGCAGGCCCAGTAGATCGTGCTTGAAGATGAGGAATCCCAGTGCGACCATTTGCAGGGTTGTTTTGACTTTGCCGGTAAAGGAAACAGCTACTTTTGCGCCCTCGCCCTGCTCTGCCATCCATTCTCTCAAGGTAGAGATGAAGATTTCCCGTGTAATGATGATCACCGACGAGAATAACAGCCAGTTATTTTGTGGATTGTCAGCTACCAGCAGGATCAAAACGACAACCACCATGAGTTTGTCGGCGAGCGGATCAAGTATTGCACCGAGATGCGACTGCTGGCCCAGTTTCCTCGCCAGGTAGCCATCAAACCAGTCTGTAATGCCCGCTACGCTAAATACCACCGTTGCTGCGATGTGAGACCAGTCATAAGGCAGGTAATACACATAGACAAATACCGGGATCAGCGCAATGCGGACGATGGAGAGTGTATTCGGGACGTTAATCATTATGAGCTTTAGTGATTCTGTCTAGTCATTTACATGAAACCGGCCATATATCGCCTGTGCCAGTTTACTGCTTATACCGGGTATTTTAGCAAGATCCTCGACGCCTGCGCGGGTAATACCCTGTAATCCGCCAAAATGCTTGAGCAATGTCTGCCGGCGCTTGGGTCCGAGTCCGGCAATATCCTCGAGTGGTGATTGCGTACGTTTTTTTGCGCGCTGGGCACGGTGACCGCTGATGGCAAAACGGTGTGCTTCATCGCGAATTTGTAAAATCAGGTGCAAGGCTGATGATTCAGCTTCAAGATGAAGTTCAGGTCGGCCATCGCTAAACACCAGCTTTTCCAGCCCGGCCTTGCGCCCCTCTCCCTTGGCGACACCGACCAGCAGTACACTGCTGATTCCGAACTCATCGAAAACCTCAATTGCCTGGCGCAGCTGGCCCTTACCGCCATCGATGAACAATACATCAGGCAGCTTACGGCCGTCCTCAGCGTCGTCTTTTGACTTTTTATAGCGGCGCTGCAGTGCCTGTCTCATGGCGGCATAATCATCGCCGGGTGTTATGTTCTTGATGTTATAACGCCGGTAGTCAATTTTATAAGGCCCTTCCTGGGTAAAAACGACACAGGAAGCGTTGGTGGCTTCGCCCTGGGTATGACTGATATCAAAGCACTCCAGCCTGACAGGAACCGATTCCAGCTGCAGTGCTTCCTGCAGTGCTTCAAATCGCTGCAGCAATCCGGTGCGTGAAACCAGGCGTGATGCGAGTGACTGCCTGGCGTTGTTCAATGCCATTTCAAGAAACCGGGCGCGTTCGCCCCGCACACTGGTGCTGAAAGTAATCTTTCTGCCTGCCTTTTCACTCAGTGTTTGTTGTATCAGGCTGGAATCTGTCGGCCTGGATGAGAGAATAATGTTGGCCGGAATTTCCCGTCCGAGGTAAAACTGTGGAATGAAGGCGGCCAGGATATCCGGGATCTCCATGGCTTCAGGCAGTGACGGGAAGTAGCTGCGATTGCCCAGGTTGAGCCCGTTGCGAATATAAAACACCTGTATGCATGCCTGCCCGCCTGCAGAAGCGCAGGCGATAATATCGATATCACCTTTCTCCGCGCTGACATACTGTCGTTCGGTGATTGCCTTCAGGTTGCTGATCTGGTCCCGGTAAATAGCGGCTTTTTCAAAGTTCTTCTTATCTGCCGCCTTTTCCATCGAGGCAACCAGTTCTTCGATGATTTGACTGCTTTTGCCTTCGAGAAACAGCAATGCGTGCTTGATGTCCTGGCGATAGGCCTGTTCGGATATCAGGTTGACGCAGGGCGCAGTACAACGCTTGATCTGGTACTGCAGGCATGGACGCGAACGGTTTCTGAAATAACTGTCTTCACACTGGCGAATGCGAAAGGTTTTCTGCAACAGGTTGATGGTTTCACGCACCGCACCCGCATTTGGATATGGCCCCAGGTAGCGGCCCGGTTTCTTGCGAGCGCCGCGATGCACATCTATACGCGGGTACTTGTCCTTGTCTGATATATAAATGTACGGGTAGCTTTTATCATCACGCAACAGCACGTTATAGCGCGGCCGATATTCCTTGATCAGGTTGTTCTCGAGCAGCAATGCTTCACTTTCGGTATGCGTCACGGTGACATCGACATCGGTGACTTGCGACATAAGCAGTTCTGTTTTCGGTGACAGCCCGGTGCTGCGAAAATAACTTTGCAGGCGCTTCTTTAAATTGCGTGCTTTACCGACATACAACACCTTGTCCTCGGCGTTATACATCCGGTAGATACCGGGTTTACCGGTGACAGATTTGAGGAACGCTTTGGAATCAAATGGCATTGCGGGATTATAACGGATGTTTTTTCACCGCAGAGGCGCTGAGGCGCAGAGTTTTTCTTGTTGTTATCGTGACTTTTGACAGCAATTACACAATTATTTTTATACGACTTGTAACTGTTCCTGCACTCGCGATGAAATAACCAAATGGCGTCATGCCCGCGGAAGCGGGCATCCAGTGTCTTAAATGACTGACAAGTTCCCCGGATTACGTTTCACTTCATCCAGGCTACAACCATAATAAATCTCTGCGCCTCCGCGCCTCTGCGGTGAATATATCTTTTCAATCCAGCAATTCGCTTGCACGTTCGAACACGGCTTCGAACATGGGGGTTGTCAGTCTTTTCGTCTGCGTGTTGTAGCGGCTGCAGTGGTAGGAATCGATGAGTACACCGCGATCGAGCTGGTGTTCCTGCGCATGGCCGAATTTATACGCAGACTGTTTCAATCCATGCCCCATGACTACGGCTTTGTGTGCAATGCTGCCGAGGGCTATGATGACGTAATTGTCGGGCAGTGCTTTTAGTTCTTCGCTTAACCAGTTATTACATGTATTGATTTCTGCTGCGACAGGTTTGTTTTGCGGTGGCAGGCACTTAACTGCATTGGTGATACGACAATTGATCAGTCGCAGATCATCATCTGCTGCTATTGATTCAGGTTTTGTAGCAAAGCCGTATTTATGCAAGGTCTGGTATAGCAGTATGCCTGCGTGATCACCGGTAAATGGGCGGCCGCTGGCATTGGCGCCATGCATGCCGGGTGCGAGCCCAACGATACAGCAGTGTGCTGCCTGATCGCCAAAAGCAGGCACTGGCTTTGAGAAGTAATCTGGATGCTCACTGCGAACGTCTGTAAGAAAGCTGGCGAGGCGCTCGCATTGAACGCAGTCGGTAGTAAATGAAGTCATGCAAGTATCGTAGTATACGCTTTAACTAAGTTATATATCTAATTGTAATTATTAAGTATATCATCATCCAGTATGCCATGCTTCATGGCCAGGTGAAGCATTTCGATATCCGAGGTAACACCCAGCTTTTCGTGCAGGCGTTTGCGGTAGGTACTGACAGTTTTAGGGCTGATATTGAGCGTTTCGGCAATTTCATTATTCCTGTGCGCCTGCGCGATCATCATCAGGATCTGCAATTCTCTTTTTGACAGGCTGTCGATGATACTGTCCTGACCGGGCAGCATCGACAGGGCCAGTTGCTGAGCAATGTCCTTGGCAATATAACGGCCACCTTTATATACATCCCTGATGGCCTCAACCATTTCATTGACGTCATTCCCCTTGGTGAGATATCCCATGGCGCCACCCTTGAGCAGGCGCTTGGGTATTGGGCCATCCGCATGAACCGTAATGATGATAATGCCGATATCAGGCCACTGATTACTGATACGCCTGGTAGCTTCGATGCCGCCAATACCGGGCATATTGACATCCATCAGGACAACATCGATATCCTTATGATGATTACGGCATTGCTCTATCGCCGTTTCTCCACTGTTTGCTTGTGCAACAACTTCGATGCCTTCCTGGGCTGACAATAAACTGACGAAACCGTGTCTGACCAGGTCGTGGTCATCGACAACCATGACGCCAATGTTTGATGCTTTTCCTGACATGTGTACACTTAAGATATTAAGGTTGTGTGGCGCACATAATAGCAGTGTGTCCATCAACTGCAACTGCTTCATTGGAGATGACGTGGAACCTTATTTTCAGCTCGATGAGAATGTTATTTATCTGAACCATGCGGCCGTCGCACCCTGGCCGTTGCAGACAGCTGCAGCCGTAAAAGCTTTTGCCGATGAAAATGCCCGGCAAGGCTCGAAAGACTACGAATTATGGTTGATAAGAGAGAAGGATCTTCGCAAACGCCTGGCACAGCTGATAAACGCGCCATCAATGGATGAAATCGCATTACTGAAAAGCACATCCGAGGGCCTGTCATTGATAGCCTATGGCCTGCCCTGGCAATCCGGTGACAATATTGTTATTCCCGCTGAAGAATTCCCTTCCAATCGGATTGTCTGGCAGTCACTCGAAAGTCGAGGTGTTATAACTCGACTCATTCCAGTTACTAAGCTTGATGATCCGGAACAGGCACTGATTGATGCCATCGACAGCCATACACGTTTACTGAGTTGCAGTACGGTGCAGTACGCAACGGGATTAAGACTTGATATCGAACGCCTGGGTCATGCCTGTAAGCAATCCGATACCCTGTTTTGCGTTGATGCAATCCAGTCGATTGGAGCATTGCAATTCGATGTACAGGCATGCCAGGCTGATTTTGCCGTGGCTGATGGCCATAAGTGGATGCTGGGCCCTGAAGGCAGCGCCTTGTTCTATTGCAGAAAAGAATTGATCAACCGAATCGAACTGAAGCAGTATGGCTGGCACATGGTGCAGGATTACACTGATTTCAATAAAAAGGAGTGGCAGCCGAACAAAACCGCGCAGCGTTTTGAATGCGGCAGCCCGAACATGACAGGTATTGTGGCATTGCATGCTTCGGTCGGCCTGCTGCTCGATATCGGCATGGACACAGTCGAGAAACTGGTTATGGATAAATCGGCTTACCTTATTGAAAAATTGACAGCACTGAGTGACATCGAAATTCTCAGCCCGCTGGATGACAACAGGCGTGCAGGTATTGTACTGTTCAGGAAGCTGGATACTGATACCGAGGCGCTGTACCGGCATCTGCAACAACACAATGTGATCTGCGCGATGCGTGGCGGTGGTATACGTTTTTCACCACACTTTTATACAGCTTTGGAAAAGATCGATGTTGCTGTTTCACTGGTCCGTGAGTTTCGCTGAGAAAAACGACTAATATATACATAATCAGCAAAAAAACAGTGGCTTATAGTAATAAATGAACCGCAAAATAAGGCAATTGTCTTACCATGTAACTACACTTTAATTAATATGATTTAATCAAGGCGTGCTTCAATGCTGTGGCCGTTTAACAAAGTCAGGGATTTTATCTGGGACGAAACCGTCAAGTGGCTGACCCACGAAAGCGATAACCCCAAGGTCCCGTTATCTGATTTCGAAAAGTTGCGCTATGAGCTGCGACCGGGGGACGTATTACTTGTTGAAGGCCGTTCCAATGTTAGTGACATCATCAAAGCGGTGACACAAAGCATCTGGAGTCACTCGTTTCTTTATGTCGGTCGTTTGCATGATATCGATGATCCGGATGTGCGTAAGCGCATTGAAAAATTCACCAGCTGTACACCGGATGAGCAGTTAATCATCGAATCACTTCTTGGTCACGGTACCATTATCAATACACTGGAAAAGTACAACGGTGAACATTTAAGAATCTGTCGCCCCAAGGGATTGACACGCAAAGATGCACAAAGCGTTGTCAATTATGGCGTGTATCAATTGGGTACCGACTACAATGTGCGTTATGTGATGGATCTTGCGCGCTTTATGTTTCCGTACTGGTGGATTCCGAAGCGCTGGGTATCGACACTGTTTGAACATAATGCAGGTCGCCCGACAAAAACCGTATGTTCTGTAATGATGGCCGAGGCATTTGCTTCTGTACACTTTCCTATCAGGCCGGTTTTACATCAGGATGAGTATGGAAACCTGACCTTGTTTCGTCGTAATACCAAATTAATTACACCATCGGATTTTGATTACTCGCCATATTTCGAGATCATTAAATACCCGATGCTGGATCTTGATGACCTGGCCGTGTATCGAAAACTGCCATGGGATCGTACAGGTGTGCACTGTAACGAGACCAGTGATTGTATTGTAAGTGATAAAGCTAATATTGAGCTGATAGATAGCGGTTACACAGAGCCGAAAACAATAGCTTCAGAAGCTATAAACACCAGTATAAAGGTGCCCGACGAATCGTCTGACGATGCAGGGGAACCAATTGATACTGAACAGAATCAGAAACAACAATAGTAAAATTAAAAGGAACCTGTCATGTTATTGTGGATTGGGTTGTTTGTTCTTATAACGGCGATAGCCGTTTACTTTCGTATATCGTTAATACTCTGGTCAGTCCTCGTTGCACTGGGTCTTGCTGCGATGCACTATATACCCGGTATCGGCACAGCCATGCTTTCGCTGCTATGGGTCATTTATGCCGCTGTAGTTATTCCTTTGAATGTGCAAGTGTTGCGCAAGAACTTTATTAGCAACCCTTTATTCAAAGGTATGGCTAAGACAATGCCGACGATTTCACAGACCGAACAGGAAGCACTTGATGCCGGTGATGTCTGGTGGGAAGGCGAACTGTTCAGTGGCAAGCCCGATTTCAGCAAGATCCGCTCCATACCCAAACCGCAACTGACAGAAGAAGAGCAGGCATTTATCGATGGCCCCGTTGAAGAACTGTGTCGGATGACCAATGACTGGGAGATAACCCACGAAAATTTTGATTTATCTCCGCAAGCCTGGCAGTTCATCAAGGACAATGGTTTCTTCGCCATGATTATTCCAAAAGAATACGGCGGCCTGGGTTATTCAGCACTGGCGCATTCAGAAGTTGTGATGAAGCTGGGCAGCCGCAGCGGCTCGACTGGTGTGACCGTGATGGTGCCTAACTCACTGGGGCCCGGCAAGTTACTCATGCACTATGGCACACAGGAGCAAAAGGATTATTATTTACCACGTCTTGCCAAAGGTGAAGAGATCCCCTGTTTTGGTTTGACTGGCCCGGACGCGGGCAGTGATGCCGGTGCCATGCCTGATACCGGATTTGTCTGTTACGGTAGTTTTGACGGCAAAGATGACGTGCTTGGCATTCGCCTCAACTGGGAAAAACGCTATATCACACTTGCGCCGGTCGCCACCTTGCTGGGTATTGCATTCAAGTTATACGACCCGGATCATTTGCTCAGTGATGTTGAAGACAGGGGTATCACCCTGGCATTGGTTAAACGTGATACCGAGGGTGTAGAAGTCGGTAAACGCCACTTCCCTTCCAACCAGGCTTTCATGAATGGGCCTGTCCGCGGTAAAGATGTGTTTATACCGATTGACTGGATCATTGGCGGCGAAGAGTATATCGGTAAAGGCTGGAGCATGTTGATGGAATGCCTCTCCGATGGCCGTGCAATATCATTACCAGCCCTGGGCACGGCCGCATCGAAAGTTGCATCGCGCTATACCGGCAGCTATTCACGCATACGTAAACAGTTTCGTACACCTATTGGCTACTTTGAAGGCGTTGAAGAAGTGCTGGCAGAAATTGGCGGCCAGGCTTATGCGATTGAGTCTGCCAGGTTGCTGGTGCTATCTGCGCTTGATGCAGGCGAAGTTCCTTCTGTTGTTTCAGGTATCGTGAAACAGCAGACGATGGAACGCATGCGTGAAGTCGTTAATAACGCCATGGATATACACGGTGGCCATGGTATTTGCATGGGGCCTCATAATTTTCTTGCCCGTGGCTATCAGTTGATACCTGTCGGTATCACCGTTGAAGGTGCTAATATCCTGACACGTACCATGATTATTTTCGGTCAGGGTGCATTGCGCAGTCATCCATTCCTGCTGAAAGAAGTTGAAGCCTTTCATAATCCAGATAAAAAACGCGGCCTGAAGGATTTTGATAAAGCACTGTTTGCACATATGGGCTTCATCTTCAGCAATATCGTTCGTACTTTCTGGATGGGTATAACTTCTGCACGCCTGCTGCGTACACCTGGTAATAAAGTGACACGCTATTATTATCGTCAGCTCGTACGTATGAGTTCAGCATTTGCCCTGATGACAGATTTCTGCCTGGCTATACTTGGCGGCTCATTAAAGCGACGTGAAAAAATATCAGGACGGCTCGCCGATGTGTTGTCGAATATGTATGTCATTTCTGCAACTCTCAAGCATTATGAAGATGAAGGTGAGCCGGAAGACGATATTCCCTTTTTGCGCTGGGCCTGTGATGATGCCCTTTTCAATATCCAAACGGCAATGAAAGGCGTGATGAACAACATGCCGGTTCCATTCATTGGCAGTGTACTTAATTTTCTTGTATTTCCCTTGACCAAGCCATACAAAGGACCTGACGACAGGCAGGGTTATGAGGTTGCGCGCCTGCTGCTGTCACCAACAGATGCAAGAGCGCGGCTGACACGCGGTATCTATGTCAGTGACGATGCCGATGATGCAACGGGCCGCATCGATCACGCACTCGACTACGTTCTCAGAACAGAAAAACTCGAGAAACGCTTGCGCAGTGCTATGAAACAAGGCTATTTGTCCACTGCCTCGCTTACCCTGTACGAAGATGCGAAACAAAAAGACATTATTACAGATGCAGAATATGATCTGTTGAAGCAGGCACAGGCGGCTATCAGCAATGCAATCAAGGTTGATGAGTTTTCAAATACGGGCTGGAAGCTGGAAACACCATAAATACAGTTAACAGTGAATAATGAAAAGAGTGTAGCCTGGATTAGCGCAGCGTAATCCGGGGACATTAGCAATTAACAATGAATAATGAATAATGGTAAATGGAAATGAATGATCGCAGAGATGTTTATATTGTTGATGGCAGCCGTACGCCGCAGTTGAAGGCACGGGGCAAGCCGGGGCCGTTCAGTGCCAGTGATCTGGCTGTGACTGCGGGACGTGCGCTGTTGATGCGCCATGACTTCGACCTGGGTGAACTGGACGAAGTCATAGTCGGTTGCGTCATGCCCAGTGAAGATGAAGCCAATATAGGCCGCGTTATTGCATTAAGGCTGGGTGTACCGCAAACCGTGCCTGCGTGGACCGTACAAAGAAACTGTGCCTCTGGTATGCAATCGATTGATTCTGCATTTCATAACATAGCTAATGGTCAGTCTGATCTGGTTCTCGCCGGTGGTGTTGAAGCCATGAGCCGTGCACCACTGCTATATAACAAGTCCATGGTTAACTGGATGGCTGATTTAATGGTGGCAAAATCTTTCGGCCAGAAACTGAAAACCTTCGCTAAATTTCGCCCTGGTTTTTTGAAGCCTGTTATCGCGCTTATACGAGGACTGACAGA
This sequence comes from uncultured Thiotrichaceae bacterium, assembly GCA_964600755.1. GTDB lineage: Bacteria > Pseudomonadota > Gammaproteobacteria > SZUA-229 > SZUA-229 > JABDQW01. Next base: position 22,674 of record CAZRKQ010000124.1, on the reverse strand, counting down.
CCCGGTTGTTGGTCTCAATATGGGACAGACTGCGGAAAACATTGCGGCCAACTTCGGTATTAGCCGCAAGCAGATGGACAGCTTTGCCGTTGATAGCCATCATCGCCTGGCTGCTGCACATGCAGCCGGTCATCTTGATGAAATTGAAACTCTGTACGACAGCAATGGCAAGTTTTATGATCATGATGATGGTGTAAGGCCTGAGTCAAGCATCGAGAAGCTGGCCAAGCTGCGCCCGGTATTTGATCGTAAATACGGCAGTGTTACTGCCGGCAACAGCGCCCAGATTACTGATGGCGCAACGCTGGTGTTACTTGCCAGTGAAGACGCAGTTAAAAAATACAATTTGCCAGTACTGGCAAAAATCGTAGATAGCCAATGGGCCGGGCTTGATCCTGCCGTCATGGGCATGGGTCCGGTGCATGCAATGAGCCCGATCATGAACCGGCATGAACTGGACATTAATGACATTGACTACTGGGAGATCAATGAAGCGTTCGCTACCCAGGTGCTGGGTTGTGTCGAAGCATGGAAAGATGACGACTACTGCAAAACGCATTTAGAGCAGAACAAGGCTTTTGGCGAAATACCGCATGAACGACTCAATGTGGATGGCGGTGGTGTCAGCATAGGCCATCCGGTCGGTGCCAGTGGTGCACGCATTGTGCTGCACCTGGCAAAAGTTCTGCAGCGCAATAACGCTAAGCTCGGTATGGCGAGTCTCTGTATCGGTGGCGGTCAGGGCGGTGCCATGTTAATTGAAAATGTCAGCAATGATATCTCCAGCAGCGAGGCAGCATAATGAGCATGGATTCCGCAAGCACACTCACACATTTCAGATTGGATTACGACGATCACAATATCGCGTGGCTGCACCTGGATATGGCAGACTCAAAAGTGAATCTGTTGTCCGGGGCTGTACTGGAAGAACTCAGGTCTGTGCTCGATGAACTGGCGAACAATTTACCCCAGGGTGTCATCATTCTTTCAGACAAGAAAGCCGGCTTCATCTTTGGTGCTGATATTAAAGAATTCCTCGAGCTTGATGACATTTCCCAGTCGCAGCCGTTTCTCGATCGCGGTCATGAAATCATGGACAAGATGGCTGCATTGCCCTGTCCGACCGTGAGCATGGTGAAAGGCATGTGCCTTGGTGGTGGTATGGAATTATCACTGGCCTGCAATTACATTGTTGCCTCGGATGATTCATCAACGCGCCTGGGTTTGCCGGAAATAAAACTGGGCATACACCCGGGCTATGGCGGTACTGTACGTTCAATACAGCGTTGCGGACCCTTGCCAGCAATGGATATCATGCTTACCGGTCGTGCGATACCAGCCAGAACGGCGAAAAAGATCGGCCTTATCGATGAGTGTATACCAGAGCGTCAGCTCAGGCATGCTGCAGTCAGTTTCGTACTGCAAGCGCCTAAACGTAAACGTCCGCCATTCGTTCAGCGCTTGCTCAATAACCGTCTGTTACGCCCACTGGTTGCACAGCAGATGCGCAAGCAGGTCTCGCGCAAGGCCAGGCAGATACACTATCCTGCACCTTACAGCCTGATCAACCTGTGGCAGAGATATGCAGACAATCCGCAACGCATGCTGCGCGAAGAAGCGATCTCTGTGGCGAAGCTCGCGACCACAGGAACTGCGCATAACCTGGTACGTGTATTCTTTTTACAGGAGAAGCTGAAAAGCGAGGGCAAGCAGGTTAAATTCAAGCCTTCACATGTGCATGTTATTGGTGGTGGCATCATGGGTGGCGATATCGCATCCTGGTGCGCTATCCAGGGCTACAGCGTAACAGTACAGGACCAGGACCCATCGCGACTGGCGCAAACGTTTAAGCGCGCGCAGTCCTCATTCAAGAAAAAATATAAACGCGACCGTCGCGCCATTGTTGCAGCGGGTGATCGCCTGATGCCCGATCATAAAGGTTATGGCGTCAGTCAGGCCGATATCATCATCGAGGCAATCTTTGAGGATGCAGGTGTCAAACGTGCGTTGTACCAGGACATCGAACCCCGCATGAAGCCGGACGCAATTCTCGCTACCAACACTTCGAGCATCAAGCTCGAGGACCTGAGTTCATCATTGAACAAGCCGGGCCGGCTGGTGGGTCTGCATTTTTTTAACCCGGTAGCACAAATGCCGTTAGTTGAAATCATTCGTGGCAATGAAACTGATGAAGATGTCGTGCAGAAAGCACTGGCGTTTGGACTCAGTATCAGCAAGCTGCCCTTAGCAGTAAAAAGTTCTCCGGGTTTCCTGGTCAACCGAATACTCATGCCTTATCTGCTGGAAGCCGTCACCATGGTGGGTGAAGGTGTACCACCTGAAGTGATTGATAAAGCGGCCACTGACTATGGTATGCCCATGGGGCCTATTGAACTGGCCGATACGGTTGGTCTCGATATATGCAAATCCGTTGCGGAAATTCTGTCCGCTGCACTTGACATGCCGCTGCCCGAAAACCTGAATGCAATGGCTGCTGCCAACAAGCTCGGCAAAAAATCCGGCGAAGGTTTCTATACATACAAGCATGGCAAGGCGCAGAAAAACAAGGGTGCGCGTTATGCCGATGTACAAAAAGTGCAGGATCGTCTTGTTATGCGCTTGCTCAACGAAGCAACAGCCTGTCTGCGTGAAGAGATTGTCGAGTCGGATGATCTGATCGATGCCGGGGTTATCTTTGGTACCGGCTTTGCACCTTTTCGCGGTGGCCCGATTCACTATATTCGCGAAGCTGGAAAACAGAAACTGGGCGATCGTATGAATGAGCTCAGGCATGAATACGGTGATCGCTTCGAGTCTGATACTGCATGGGCGAGTCTTTAACAGGTTCTAGGTACTAGGTTCTAGATACTAGTTAGCAGGAATCTTTATCGTTCCTGTGTATTGCTGATTACAGGCATTCAATAGTTTTTTCAATTATCACTCATTTCAGCCAGTTCACGACTATCATCATGTTATAGCTTCAACAGATGTCTTTTTAGACTGCATATAATGCGGGCCCTCCTTCTGTAAAATATCTCGAAATGTGTTGGAATGCTTTACACTATTTTCGATGAATAATTGTCTAAGTTACTGATTATATAGATGGCACACATATTGCAATGGATTTTTAGTGATTAAATAATATACTATCTACATCCAACCCAACAGGGAACGTATCGAGGTATCTACCTATGAAGAAGATCCTGGTCGCTGGCACACTTGTGTGCTGCCTTACTCCGCTCGCCAATGCTGCTGTTGTCATCGATTTTGAAGACTTCGTTGCAGGTACGATTATTGACATCGAGTATGCCCCGCTAGTCAACGTCAGTGTTGATAATAAAAGAATTGGCGCCCCTGATGTGGGTGTCGTGTTTGACACGCTGAATCCTACCGGCGGTGATACGGACCTCATGGGGCCATTTAACACTAATGATGTTAATGGCCTTGGTCTGACTGATAATTTCACTACAGGAAAAGTTCTCATTATTCACGAAACGAATAATTGTAATGCTTTCACCTGTGACGACCCGGATGATGAAGGCTCACGCCCGGCCGGCGCCTTCTTCTTTGAGTTTGAAAAATTAGTCACGCTCGAGAGCATCGATTTTTTTGATGTAGAAACCGCGGAAAATGGCAAGACCGAGAATAATTCAATCAAGCTGTTTGACGCGGCAAAAAACGAGATCATGCCCGGCATGTTTTACACGCCAGATACCGGTGGCGACAGGATGTGGGACCAGGTCATGTTCGGTGTCGACGGTGTGAAGCGGATTGAACTGAATATGGGTGGCTCAGGCGCCATCGATAATCTCAGGTTTACCGTAATACCCATCCCCCCGGCCGTGTGGCTGTTTGGTTCTGGCCTTATTGGTTTAGCTGGACTGGCAAGGCGTAAAGCTTAGCTTTACTTCACAACATACAATTCTAACGGCAGTCTTTATGGCTGCCGTTTTTTATTTCGATTATTAGCCGCAAAAAACTCCAACGACGCGACATGTTTTAATTATTAAAATCCATTTTGCGTCCTTTGCGTCCTTTGCGTTTTTCGCGGACTCATCCCGGTCTTATCTTGAATGTGTTGTATTGACGATGATCAATTCGAATGTATTGGGAAGCTGTTAGAGTGATTTATATATGAATGGTATTAACTGCTCTAATGAAAGTTTTTCTGTATAAACACAGCCTGTTACTTCTACTGATCATTCTCATTACGGGTTGTAGTAGTGGTGAGAGTGGATCGGCTTTTACTCTTTCAATTTCAACAGATGGGCCTGGCACGGGAATTGTGGCATCTTCACCCGCGGGCATTGTTTGCGGTACGGATTGTTCTGAGAGTTACGCTCAGAATACGATAGTCACCCTTACGGCATCACGCGCAACAGGTTCCCTGTTTGCCGGTTGGAGTGGCGCATGTAGCGGATCTGACAGCTGCTCGGTTACGATGAATGCGGCAAAGTCGGTTACAGCAACGTTTGTTGAATACAGTGTTGATTGCTCTTCATACGCAATCTATTCACCAGGTCCTGATCCAATCACACAATCTTCCGGCACAGCCACAACCACGGTGATCCTGATGCACGGTAAAGCCGTCTCTCCTCTGTATCTCTCGCCCTTATACACCGAGCTGTCAAATGCCGGTTATGATGTTGTAGCGCCCTACATGCCATGGAGTGACACAACCTGGGATGGCTCCATGTGCGGTGCGATGAACTATATTGACGAACTTGCTGCACAAGAAGCGGTTAAGGGTAATGCTGTCATCATTGCCGGCCATAGCATGGGTGGCGCGCATTCCATAATCTACGCCGCCACCTCTCCCCCACAAGAAGTGAAAGCTATTATTACCCTGGCCCCGGGCCATTTCCCTCACCTGGAGTTACCCCTGCTGACTGTGTTTGACCCAGGTACTGCCGCCAGTATTACATCCAGCATTGCTAAGGCGGAAGACATGTTAGCAAATGGTAATGGGGATGTTCTGGATACATTCGACACACTCTTCCCGGACCTGAACAATCCCCTCCTGCAGATAAGCGCCACTGCTAACGACTATCTTTCCTACCATGCCCAGTATCAATATCCTGATATCAACGATGTGCTGCCACCAATCAAGTTACCCGTGTTATGGCTGGCCGGGGACGTTGACGATTTAACAACTTTCTACAACATGGCTGCATTAGCCAGCCAGATTACAAGTCCAGACTCTAGTTATCAGACTGTTACTGGTGATCATCTGGGTATGGTTTCAAATTCAGCCGTGCCTATTGATGTCTGGCTGGATTCATTGGGATTGTGAGAATTAAACGGACCACGCCAGGCTTGAGAAATGATATCTCAACGCAGAGGCGCGAAGACGCAAAGGGCGCAGAGAGAATATGTTTTTAGAGATAATATATTTTTAATTTTTTAGATTTAGATTCATGAATTGCTTTTCTTTGCGCTCTTGGCGCCTCAGCGTCTTTGCGTTGAAACAAACTCTTTGGATACCCCCTGTGCTCCCCTGTGAACTCTGTGGCTAAATATATATTTCATTCAAAAATAATTTTATTTCTGCCCTGGTCCTTGGCCTTGTACATCCTGTTGTCCGCGGTCATCAGTGTTTCCTGAATACTCTTGTATTGCATGTAGCTGGCCATGCCGATGGATACGGTTACATGCAGACCCGGGGCAATATCACTGAAGTTGAAATGCTCGATACCGTATCGAATACGTTCGGCAATGTTTTTGGATTGTTCTATATCGGTGTTAACCAGCAGAACAACGAACTCCTCACCGCCAAAGCGTGAACCATAATCAATTTCACGGATAGACGTTCGTATAATGTCAGAAAAGTTCTTCAATACAATATCACCAATATAATGCCCAAAGCTGTCATTAATATGTTTGAAGTGGTCCAGGTCAGCAAACAGGATAACGAAATCACTATCATCGCGCTCACTCAGGGCTTTCTGGTTTGACAACATATTCATCAGGTAGCGGCGTGTATAGAGTCCTGTCAGATCATCCGTGGTTGCCAGTCGTGTATTGAGCTTTAATGCTTCTGCAAGCTGTTCATTCCTTTCCCTGAAGCCTACACGCAGTTTATTCACGGCCGAACCGGTATATACCATAACCATGCAGGTCATGGTGAATCCAAACAACTGCATGAGCTCTTTATCACGATGTATGCGTAAAGGCTCGTTAATAGCGATATAAACAATGACAAATAAATACCCGAACACACAGAACATGGTGATGATGAGGAATTCCTTGAAGTCCAGCCTGAAATAGCCAAAGCTCAAGATTGCAAAATATGACATTAGTGCAATACCGCGCCAGTCATTTAGCATGTAAATGATGGTAAGCATATATATCGAGCACCAGATCATTTGCACCATTGTCATACTGGGGTCATAAAATTTCTGATTGAACCCGCTGCGAATGATGAGGGTAATAACCAGCAGCCCTGCCCAGAAGGTGAGATTAATCTCCAGTAACTGGACATCGGCAACCTTGAGCATGTTGTTATACGAGAAGTAAATACTTGCAGTGGAAAATAGCATGATCGCAACCAGTGCTGCCAGGTGCCTGGACATGCGCAGTGCCTGCTTGGGATCTTTTGACAGGATCAGGTCTTTAATACCTACTGACATTGGTGAAAGACCCGGTAGAAATTATCTTTCGTGACTTCAGCGATATGTTCGACGGATGTGTTCCTTATATCAGCCAGTTTTTGTGCAACATGTTTTACATGAGCAGGATAGTTTTGTTTACCTCGAAATGGCGCCGGCGCAAGATAGGGAGAGTCTGTTTCGATAAGAAGATTACTGTCCGGGACCATTCTGGCGACTTCCCGGAGTGCATCGGCATTGCGGAACGTGATTATCCCTGAAAAGGAAATCATGAAATTAAGCTCCAGGGCCTTTTCAGCAAAATCCATTGTTTCAGTGAAGCAGTGAATAACACCGCCGCATTTTTCAGCGTTTTCTTCTATTAAGATATCCAGCGTATCCTTGCCAGCATCACGTGTATGAACAATTACAGGTTTATCTAATTCTACGGCGCATTGTATATGCGTTCTGAAGCGCTGCTGCTGCCATTTTGTATCACCCTTGTTGTAATAATAGTCGAGACCTGTCTCGCCTATGGCCACAACTTTCTCGTTGCTGGCAATCCCTGATAATGTTTCAGCTTCGACATCCTCTGCCTGGTCTGCCATGGGGTGGACACCTGCGGATACAGACACCTGTGGGTAGTGTTCTGCCAGTGCAAGCATGTGTGGATATCTGTGCATATCGATAGATACACACAGCATGTGTTCAACACCTGCATCGAGACAGCGCTGGATTAGTACATTGTAATCATCGTCGAATTCATCAAGTTTGATGCAATCGAGATGGCAGTGTGAGTCTACAAACAATTGGCTGGCAGCCTCCGGCATTTAAAGGCTGGCGGAAATTACATTGTGTGTGTAATACGATCAGACTTCAAGGCTCCTGCCAGGTGGGTCTCGATTTTATTGCGTGTGGCGCCTTTGTCCTGGAAGGAGAACTGCACGCCTATACCAGCTGAACGGTTACCCTGGGCGCCTGATGGTGTGATCCAGATTATTTTTCCAGCCACCGGCATGCGCTCGCTGTCTTCCATTAATGTCAGCAGCATGAACACTTCATCGCCGAGATCGTATTGTTTTGTGGTTGGGATAAACAGGCCGCCATTGGTCACATAAGGCATGTAGGCAGCATACAGAGAAGCTTTGTCCTTGATACTCAGGGACAACATTCCCGGGCGTGCGGCTGGTGCGGTCATAACGACTCCTGTTGTTTATTCTTATATGTTTTCCCAAGATATTAGCAGGTTTTCCCACAATAATTGCAGATTGAGGGCTATCCCCTCGGCTTTTATCAGGGCGTTAATTTGATCATGCAGGCCGAATACCTTAACTGTATCGGCCTTGCTGGCACGGGCCTCAAGCGCCTTACGCTGGTCCTCGTTGACCAGCTCGGTATCGCTGCCGCAGGTCAACAGGCGCTCAAGGTCACTGACCCAGTCCAGCAGCCATGTCAGCAGGTATTCTTTGGGCATCTGAGCCAGTTTCTGCGCGTACTGGATCGATGTTTCACCTCTTGTGCTGGCATTCAGCGCCTTGACCAGCAGCTCACGCTCTTCAGCGTGATTCTCAACGAAGTCCCGTGCCAGCAGCGGCGCCCCGTGTGCCAGTTTCAATGCGGTGTGGACATCACTGACGCCGGACTGGTCCAGCCACTCAATGGCGGTTGCCGCGTCAGGGACCTGGAAGCGTATTGACTGGCAGCGGCTGCGTATGGTTACGGGCAAATGGTGCGGATGCGAACTGACGAGGACCAGCAAGGTGTCCCTGCCCGGCTCTTCCAGCGTCTTGAGCAGGCTGTTAGCTGCCTGCACAGGCATTTTATCTGCATCTTCGATGACAGCGATACGATAGCCGCCAAACTGGCTGGTTTCTGACAGTGCCCTGTACATGTCTCTCAAGGCGTCGATCTTGATGCTTAATACCGGATTTTTGCTGGTGGATGTCGCTGGTGGTGTGGGTTTGAGCAGGCGCAGGTCGGGATGTGTGCCTGCCCTGACCAGCTTACAGGCTTCGCAGTGGCCACAGGCGCTGCCCGAGTCTGTCGGCTGCCTGCATAGCAGGGCATTTGCGAGCTCGTTAGCAAAGTGTTTTTTACCCGTGCCTGCAGGCCCCTGGAACAGCAGCGCATGCGCCAGCCGGTTCTGTTGCCTTTGGCGCGCTATTTGCTGCCATTGCTCGCTTTGCCAGGGGTAAATCATCTCAATCTAAAATTCCATGTTCTGTCATCACGTGATAAATCTGGTCCTGAACTTTTTCAATGGCAACACTGGCATCGACCACGGCAACCCTGTGAGGATAATGATTGGCCAGTTCAAGATAAGTGTGACGCACTCTTTCAAAAAAGTCATTTTGTTCTTTTTCGATGCGATCAGGCGCGCTGCGGCGTCCTGCCCGTTCCCTGCCAGTCTCCACCGGTGCATCCAGTATTATGGTGAGATCGGGCCTTAATTCGCCCTGTACCCAGTTTTCCAGCTCAGAGATCTTTTTATCGTTGATGCCGCGGCCACCGCCCTGGTAGGCATAGGTAGCTTCAGTGAAACGATCACATAACACGTTATTACCGGCTTCAAGTGCGGGCAGAATGACCTTATGCAAATGCTCTGCACGTGCTGCAAACATCATCAACAACTCAGCATCTGAACTCATGCCTTCATGCATGTGCTCCAGCAGCATCTCGCGCAGGGCCTCTCCAAGGGGTGTGCCGCCCGGCTCTCTTGTAACCACGCATGATTTACCTGTTTGCTCCAGCAGGCTCTGAATATACTCCCGGTTTGTTGTTTTACCGACGCCTTCGATTCCTTCCAGCGTAATAAACTTACCCGTAAAATCCGACATTACTTGTTCCGTTTGCGTTGATATTTATCCACGGCCTTCTCGTGATCTTCAAGTGTGCTGGAAAAAATATGTTGTCCTGAACCATCACCTGTAGCAACGAAATACAGATAGCCGGTATCGGCCGGATGCATGACAGCTTTCAATGCGCCATGCCCGGGCATGGCGATTGGTGTTGGCGGCAGGCCTTTGCGTGTATAGGTGTTGTAGGGAGTGTCCTTGCGCAGGTCACGAAAACGAATGTCGCCATCGTATGCTTCGCCAATGCCATAAATTACGGTCGGGTCAGTCTGCAGGCGCATACCTTTGCGCAGGCGATTTATAAAGACGCCGGCAATCACCGGCCTTTCTTCAGCAACCGCACTCTCTTTTTCAACAATGGATGCCATGATCAACGCTTCGTAGGGTGTCTTAAACGGCAGGTCGTCATCGCGCTCAGACCATAACATATTCAGATGCAGTTCCATTTGCTGGTATGCACGGTTCAGCAATGCAGTATCCCTGGTGTTTTTATGGATGAAGTATGTATCCGGGTAGAACCGGCCTTCAGGATGCTGCTCATCAAATCCCAGTGCAGACATAACGTCGTCATAAGCAACGTCCTTGAGTGTATGCTCTACGGCTTCGTGTGCTGTTACAGCATTGAGAAACTCTCTGAACGTCCAGCCTTCGACCAGTGTGAGTGAATACTGCCTGACTCGCCCTGTGACCATGTCATCGACCAGCTCGGCCAATGCCTGGCCGGGAGCGAAGGTATACTCACCTGCCTGCAACCGTGTTGCTTTACCGGACAATCGCCCCCAGATCAGGAAATAATCCGGATGCTCGAGCAGGTTGTGGCTTTGCAGCTGATTCGACAATGTGCGTATGGACGAGCCCGGCTTAAAGTCGATCGTCACTTCCTCATCGAACAGCACTGGTTCATGCATGTAGTGAAACATGTTGCTGGCAACATAGGCAATAATTGCAAGCAGCACACCAGCAACAACAATTAACTTAGGTAGCTGTTTTTGCATCCGCTTCTATCCTTCTGTGTAAAACCGTGTTGATTTTATTTGTCATGGTGTCCGTGTTAAAAAGTTGTTGCTCCAGCTGTTTTACTCCACATATGCCAATCACGCTATTGCTGACAAAAATCTCCTGCGACTCCAGTAATTCATCCCGGGTTATGTTCCGGATTTGTACGCTGATGTTGTTTTTATCCGCGATATCAATGATCTGTTCACGCATGATCCCATTTACGCCGCAACGCGATAAGTCAGGCGTCACCAGAACATCATTACATACAGCAAATATATTGCTCATCGTGCCCTCGATTACATTGCCATCAATGTCTGACAGAAAGCCCTCATCGAACCCTGTTGCAAGTTCACTGCTTGCCAGTACATTATCCAGGCGGTTCAGGCTTTTTATACCTGCCAGCCGGGGATTAAGTGATACCTGTGTTTGGCAAAACCGTGTCGTTATACCATGTTTTCTCCAGTCGGCAACATGCTCCGGCCACTCTGAAAGCATGCATACACGTGTCGGCATTTGCTTCGCTTCATAGCGATATCCGCGTTTTCCATGTCCGCGTGTCAAGATCAGTTTTATTACGCTATTTGTATTGCTGTTCCTGAGTAAACAGTTTATGTCATCTAGAAATAATTGCCTGTCAGGAAAAGGTATTTTGAGTTTACGCGCGCCGCTTTGCATGCGCTTTAAATGCTGCTCAATAAATACCGGGCTGTTATCAATGCAGGCGATTGTTTCAAATACGCCGTCACCGTAATGCAGACCACGGTCTGTGACTGATACATATTCAGCTGTTATTCCGTTGATTAATACCTTACTCATTTATTCGATACCAAATGCTCGTAACAGGCCTTTGGCCTTGGCGCGCGTTTCTGCCAGCTCATGTTCTGCATCAGAATCTGCAACGATGCCGCCACCGGCGCGGAAGGTGATTTTATTGCCTTTTCGAACCAGTGTGCGAATCAGGATATTCAGGTCCATATCTCCACTTCTGTTGATGTAGCCAATAGAACCTGTGTATGCACCGCGGGCCTGCTGTTCCATCTCGGCCAGAATTTCCATGCACCTGACCTTTGGGCAGCCGGTTATGGTACCTCCGGGAAATACCGCACGAATGACGTCGGCGGGTGATACGTCATCACGCAGCCTGCCTATTACATTGGAAACAATGTGATGCACATGCTGATACGATTCCAGCGTCATCAGCTCATTGACCTTGATGCTGCCAGGGACGCAAATGCGTCCGAGGTCATTTCTCTCGAGATCAATCAGCATGATATGTTCAGCTTGTTCTTTTGGATGCGCCATCAGTTCGGTAGCAAGCTGGACATCGATATTTTCATCATCAGAACGCGGGCGAGTTCCGGCAATTGGACGCGTTTCTATAGTACCGTGATCAACGCTGACCAGGCGCTCTGGCGATGAACTGATCACAGTAGAATTTGGCAATCTTGCCAGAACCGCAAAAGAACCCGGATTGGCTATTGCCAGTTTATTGAAGATGCTGATATCGCTGGTGATTTCGTTGATTTCCAGTTGCCAGGGGCGTGACAGGTTAGCCTGAAAAATATCACCGTCAAAAATGTATTGTTTGATACGGGCAACCTGTTCCAGGTACGGCTGTTTATCTGCTTCGGTTATTTTGTCTACCTTTACCGTACTTGTCTCAATTGATTCTGTGTTGAAAGTTGCTGTCGCTTTATTGAAGTCCTGCTCGATGGTATCCAGTAAATAGCTGTATTCGTCTTCGGCAACGGCAATATGCAGTTTGCGTTGATGATCATAAATAACAGCAGACGGACAACGTACCGCCATTGCTACCGGATCAGATCGATCGCCAACAGGCAGCTTGAGTACAGGCTCGATTTCTGCAGCCAGTTCATAGGACAGGTATATAAACCAACCGCCGGTAAAAGGTATTCGACAGGTTAAGCTGGCATCAGATGTGGCGGAATTATCTGCACCGTCATTTTCAATACTCTCCTGCAGCCACCAGCTGTGTAGAGAATCAAGAAAACCCGGTTGGGCTTCGCTGCTTGTCGGTTCATACAGTTCGAGTGACTGTTGTGGATGTGCAAACAGAATATCGAAGCGACCGTTGTTACCAGTTGCTGTACTGGCAAGAATGTAGGGATATTCATCGGGCTTTAATTGATAAAGATCGCTAATTCTGGATATACCAGCGTCCGGGCCTGTTAATGGTCTGGTCTGGAAATACATTGAACCGTGTCGGTTGTAGTGTTTAACACCTGACAGCAATAAACAGGTGGATAAATGTGCAGGTTAACTGACTTTCTTGAACACCAGGGTACCGTTGGTGCCGCCAAAACCAAATGAATTAGATAAAGTCACTTCTATATTCATTTCACGTGCAGTATCCGGCACATAGTCAAGATCACAGCCGTCACCCGGATTTTCAAGATTGATGGTTGGTGGCGCAACCTGATCACGTATTGCCATGACTGAAAATACAGCTTCGACACCACCTGCTGCGCCCAGCAAATGTCCTATCATGGATTTGGTAGAACTCACAGCAACCTCATTTGCGGCTGATCCAAATGCAGTTTTTATTGCATTGGTCTCTGCTATATCGCCTGCAGGTGTCGAGGTGCCGTGTGCATTAATGTAATCGACATCTTCAGGATTTATACCGGCATCAGTGAGTGCGATTTTCATGCACCTGGCCGCACCACTGCCATCGGCCACAGGCTGTGTCATATGATGGGCATCACTATTCAGTCCAAAACCGGCAACTTCTGCATAGATATCAGCGCCGCGAGCTTTCGCCATTTCATATTCTTCCAGTACGATCACACCGGCGCCGTCGCCAAGAACAAAGCCATCACGGTCATTGTCCCAGGGTCTGCTGGCATGAGCAGGATCATCATTTCTGGTTGATAAAGCGCGGGCTGCAGCAAAGCCGTTCATACCTAATGGTGAGGAAGCCTTTTCAGAACCGCCCGCAATCATGACGTCAGCATCGCCATAGGCGATCATGCGAGCAGCTTGCCCAATACTGTGTGTACCCGTTGAGCAGGCTGTTACCAGGGCGATGTTAGGCCCTTTAATGCCATGCTTGATGGAGAAATTTCCGGAAATCATGTTGATGATTGAGCCGGGCACAAAAAAAGGTGAAACCTTGCGAGGTCCACCTTCAAGCATTTTTATATGACAGGCTTCGATCATCGGTAAACCACCGATACCTGAACCTATAGCAACACCTATACGGTCAGCGTTTTCATCGGATACCTCGATGCCGGAGTCCTGCCAGGCTTGTTCCGCCGCAACCAGACCGTAATGAATGAAAAGATCCATTTTCTTCTGGTCTTTTACCGGAATCACCTCTGATGCATCAAAGTTTTTGATGGTCGCCGCGATACGCACCGGAAACCCGGAAGTATCATACTCTGTAATGGGGGCGACACCGTTGGTACCGGCAACGATATTGTCCCAGGATTGCTTGAGGTTAAGGCCTACCGGGGAAACAATGCCTAAACCAGTAACGACTACACGACGTCCTGACACTATAAACCCTGAATTGTATTGAAGTCAGCCTGCATAACAGGCCGTACATTGATGCCTTGATTATTCGCTATGTGCGTTAACGTAATCAATGGCCTGTTGAATAGTCGTGATCTTTTCGGCTTCTTCGTCCGGGATCTCACATTCAAACTCTTCTTCGAGAGCCATCACGAGCTCGACAGTGTCGAGTGAATCCGCGCCTAGATCGTCAACGAATGATGCGGCGTTAGTTGCCTGGTCTTCAGTCACACCTAGTTGTTCGATTACAATCTTGCGAACGCGTTCTTCAGCTGTGCTCATTTAGTTATCCTCTTGTTATGATCAGTCTTGAGCTGCGCGGTATTGTAGTGAATAAATGCCCAGCTTTCCAGTTGGATTTATAAAAATAAATTAGTTTAAGAGTTACCTATTTTATTAATTAATACAATAACATAGGTTTTTTTGTTAATGTAATATATCATTAAGATGTACGGCATTTATCCCCGATAAATGTCATGCCATGTACATACCGCCGTTAACGTGCAGGGTTTCGCCTGTAATATAAGCCGCTTCGGGGCTTGCCAGAAAGGCAACGGCGTTGGCTATATCAGCCGGATCACCCAGCCTGCTAAGTGGTATTTGTGCAATTAATGCTTCGCGCTGATCATCACCCAGTTCACGTGTCATGTCAGTATCAATAAATCCGGGCGCTACCGCGTTAACGGTTATGTTGCGTGAGCCAATTTCCCGAGCCAGTGACTTGGTGAAACCCAGCAGGCCTGCCTTGGTGGCAGAGTAATTTGTCTGGCCGGGGTTACCGGTTGAGCCAACAACCGATGCAATGTTTATGATGCGCCCTTTTCTGGCTTTCATCATGCTGCGCACAACTGACTTTGACAAACGATAAACTGATGTCAGGTTGGTGTTGATTACATCATCCCACTGATCCTGTTTCATCATCATCAACAAATTATCTTTGGTAATACCGGCGTTATTGACCAGTATACTGACGGCACCAAACTCGTCAGTAATCTGTTTGATGACAGCGCCGACAGATTCATTATCAGCCACATTCAGGCACATGCCCTTGCCGCCGGAAGCCTGTAAATAGCCACTGATTGCTTCAGCGCCCTTGTCTGTTGTTGCGGTGCCAATAACGGTTGCGCCATCCGCTGCAAGCTGTTCGGCTATAGCCTTGCCAATGCCTCGGCTTGCGCCTGTTACCAATGCGATTTCGTCTTGTAGAGATTTGCTCATTGTTATACCTATTATTTTTACCGCAGAGGCGCAGAGACGCAGAGAAATATTACCAAGGTGTCATCTCGACTCAAAAGACATATCCTCTTCTAGTCGAAATAACAAAATTTACAATCAATAATAATAAAAATATTTCTCTGCGCCTCTGCGTCTCTGCGGTTAATTAGTTTATTACATGGAATCCAGAAATTTCTGCATCGAAGCCGGTGTATCGAGTGCAAATGATTTAATATCCTTGTCGATACGCCTGGTCATGCCGGCAAGCACCCTGCCGGGGCCGCATTCGATGATTGCATCTGCATCTTCCTTGATGATCTTGATTGTCTCAACCCAGCGAACCGGGTTGTAGATCTGCCCGGTCAATGCTTCACGAATGGCATCAGGGTCTTCGTGTGACTTGACATCATAATTATGGATCACCTGTACTTTAGGCTTGTTGAAGGTGACTGTTTCAAGCAGCTTGGCCATTTCATCAGCAGCCGGTTTCATCAGGGAACTATGAAAAGGCACGCTTACCGGTAGTTTCTCGGCGCGTTTGGCACCTTCATCTAATAAAAGCTTAATGGCTTGATCGACAGCAGCAGTCGCGCCGGCAATGACAAACTGGCCGGGGGAATTAAAATTAACGACTTCTACAGGATTGCCTGCTTCTGCGCCTGCTGCTGTGCAGGCCAGTATTACCTGGTCATCTGAAAGACCGGTGATGGTCGCCATCGCGCCTTCCCCTTCTGGCACAGCGTTCTGCATCAGGCGCCCGCGTTCGGCAACCAGCTTGATTGCATCCTGGTAATCGAGCACATCGGCACCAACCAGTGCCGCGTATTCACCAAGACCGTGCCCTGCAAGTGCGTAAGGTGTCGTCATGCACAGTTCAGTCATTATTCGCATAACTGACACGTCGGCCGCGAGCATGGCGGGTTGTGTGATTGCGGTCTGGTTGAGTTTTTCTTCCGGGCCATTGCAAACGATGTCCCATAAATCATAACCGAGTACGTCAGAAGCCTGTTTATAAGTTTCCTCAACCTGGTGCCACGTTTCGGCATAGTCTTTGAGCATGCCAACTGATTGTGAATTCTGGCCAGGAAAGACAACAGCAATATTGAATGTCAGCAATGTTATTACCTGTTATTGAATATGCCAGTTATTACGTGCAGCAGATTAGAGACCCAGTACATTCTGCATATCATACAATCCTGCAGGCTGTTGTTGTAACCAGTTTGCTGCGCGCACAGCGCCATTGGCAAAAGTCATTCTACTTGAGGCCTTGTGAGTAATCTCGACACGCTCACCATCAGCAGCAAATAACACGGTATGATCGCCGACAATATCGCCAGCTCGAATGGTTTCAAATCCAATAGTATTGCGATCACGTGCCCCGGTAATGCCTTCACGGCCATACACCGCACATTCGGCCAGGTCTCTGCCAAGCGCATTGGCTATGACTTCTCCCATACGAATGGCCGTGCCTGACGGTGCATCAACTTTGTGCCGATGATGCGCTTCAACAACTTCGATATCAACATCATCACCAAGGATACGTGCAGCCATATCAAGCAATTTAAGACAAAGATTAACCCCAACACTCATGTTCGGTGCAAATACGACAGCTATCGAATTGGCTGCTTCGCTGATTTTCTGTTTACCCGCATCGTCGAAACCGGTTGTGCCAATAATGATGTTCTTGCCGTGTTTTACACAGGTTTCGAGATTTTGCAGAGTTGATTCAGGGCTGGTGAAATCGATAAGAGTCTCAAAGAAATCAACAACACTTTCCAGATCATCGCTGACTTTTACATTGAGTGGGCCAAGACCTGCAAGATCACCGGCATCACTGCCCACCAGTGTATTCCCGGGGCGCTCGATAGCCGCACTAAGTTGTGTATTCTCGTTAAGGTCGCAGGCGGCAATTAATGCACGGCCCATACGGCCGGCAGCTCCAGTTACAGCAATGTTTAACACTGCTTTCTCCCGTTGTGTTGTCGTTATTATAAAAACCGGGCCATTCCGTACGAACTGTCGAAACAAACGGAAATGACAATCAACTAAAAATATTTTTGCTTACGATTTCAAATCATCGAAAAAGGATTTTACACGATCCATCCACGATGCACTCTGTGGGCTGTGATGTTGACTCGCCTGCTGGATTGAATCCTCGAATTCCCGCAGCAGCTCTTTCTGGCGACTATTTAGATTAACCGGCGTTTCTACACTCACCCTGCACAGTAGATCACCCGTGGCGCCACCGCGTACAGACTTGACGCCTTTACCACGCATCCTGAACACTTTTCCTGATTGTGTTTCTGCCGGTATTTTCAACTTGAGTCGGCCTAGCAAGGTGGGTACTTCAAGTTCGCCACCCAGGGTCGCGGTGCCGATACTGATCGGCATTTCACACATCAGGTCATTTTCTTCGCGTCTGAAAATCGGGTGCGGTTTTACCTGGATCTGGACATACAGGTCGCCGCTTGGTCCGCCCTGTTCACCTGCTTCGCCTTCACCGCCAAGACGGATGCGGTCGCCATTATCGACACCCGCAGGAACCTTGACGGACAAGGTTTTGTGTTTTTGTTTACGGCCCTGTCCATGACAATCCGGACACGGATCTGAAATGGTTTTGCCCTGGCCCCGGCAGTTCGGGCATGTCTGCTGCACGGAGAAAAATCCCTGCTGCATACGCACCTGGCCGACACCGCCACAGGTTGTACACGTTGTGGCGCTGGTGCCTTTTTTTGCACCGGAGCCATCACAGGTTTCACAGGCAACCAGCGTTGGCACGCGAATGTTGACTGATGTACCGGCGACGGCATCTTCAAGTGACAGCTCCAGGTTATAACGCAGGTCAGAACCTCTTTGAACACGGCTACCGCGTCTGCGTCCGCCACCAAAGATATCACCGAAGACATCACCGAAAATATCACCGAACGGGTCACCACCAAAACCACCGGCACCACCCCCGGCAGATGGGTCTACACCGGCATGTCCAAACTGGTCATAGGCAGCGCGCTTTTGTGCATCTGAAAGTACATCATAGGCTTCCTTGGCTTCCTTGAACATGGCTTCGGCTTCTTCGTTGTCCTGATTACGGTCCGGGTGATGTTTCATCGCGAGACGGCGATAAGCTTTCTTTAGATCAGCTTCGTTGGCATCCCGGGATACGCCCAGTACTTCGTAATAATCACGTTTTGACATAGTGTCCTGCACAGCTTCCTCGATTTACCCCTATTGACATGCTCGGAGCCGGCGAACCGGCTCCGATGTCTGGCTTATTTTTAAACCGGTTTCCCGATTACTTGTTATCGTTGTCCTTAACTTCTTCGAACTCGGCGTCAACCACTTCCTCACCGCTATCAGCCTGGGCGCCTTCAGCATCGCCTGCAGCAGCACCTTCAGTACCTGCTGCTTCAGCCTGTTGAGCATAGGCTTTTTCAGCGATTTTGCTTGCGGCTTCGGTCAGGGCTGTTGTCCTGGTTTCGATCAGTTCCTTGTCGTCACCCTTGACTGCTTCCTTGAGTTCAGCAATAGCAGTTTCTGCTGTTGCTTTTTCACCAGCATCAACTTTGTCGCCGAGATCCTTCATCGATTTTTCAGTCGCATGGATCATGCCGTCAGCTGCGTTCCTGGCATCAACCAGTTCACGCAGTTTTTTGTCTTCGCCGGCATGTGCTTCTGCGTCCTTGATCATCTGATCGACTTCATCATCGGACAGGCCGCTGGAAGCCTTGATAACAATCGACTGCTCTTTACCGGTAGCCTTGTCTTTTGCTGATACGTTGAGGATACCGTTGGCATCGATATCGAAGCTGACTTCAATTTGTGGGATACCACGCGGTGCCGGCGGGATATCTGAGAGGTCGAAACGTCCCAGTGATTTGTTGCCGGTAGCCATTCCACGTTCACCCTGCAGGACATGCACGGTCACTGCGGTCTGGCTGTCTTCAGCAGTCGAGAATACCTGCTGCGCCTTGGTAGGGATCGTGGTGTTCTTTTCGACCAGCTTGGTCATGACGCCGCCCATGGTTTCGATACCCAGTGACAGCGGAGTGACGTCAAGCAAGAGAATGTCATTTACATGTCCGCCAAGCACACCACCCTGGATCGCAGCACCGACAGCAACAGCTTCGTCCGGGTTGACGTCTTTACGCGGCTCCTTGCCAAAGAAGTTCTGCACTTCTTCCTGTACCTTGGGCATACGTGTCTGGCCGCCGACCAGGATGATGTCGTCGATATCACTGTTAGACAAACCGGCATCACTCATAGCCTGTTTCATCGGGCCAACCGTGCGTGCAACCAGGTCTTCAACCAGGCTTTCCAGTTTTGCGCGTGTCACCTTGATATTAAGGTGTTTTGGACCGCTGGCATCAGCCGTGATGTACGGCAGGTTTACGTCGGTCTGTTGCGTAGATGATAGCTCGATCTTGGCTTTTTCAGCGGCTTCCTTGAGGCGCTGCAGGGCCAGTGGATCATTGTGCAGGTCGACACCGCTATCTTTCTTGAATTCATCTGACAGGTAATCGATCAGACGCATATCGAAATCTTCACCACCGAGGAAGGTGTCTCCGTTGGTGGCCAGTACTTCGAACTGGTGCTCACCATCGATTTCCGCAATTTCGATAACCGATACGTCAAAGGTACCGCCGCCGAGGTCATAGACGACGATTTTTGCGTCACCGCGTTTCTTGTCCATGCCATAAGCCAGCGCAGCAGCAGTCGGCTCGTTGATGATACGCTTTACGTCGAGGCCGGCAATTTTACCGGCGTCTTTGGTAGCCTGGCGCTGTGAATCGTTGAAGTAGGCAGGAACCGTGATAACGGCTTCTGTTACTTCTGTGCCCAGGTAGTCTTCGGCAGTCTTTTTCATTTTCTGCAGCACGCGGGCAGAAATTTCAGGCGGCGCCATCTTCTTGCCATGCGCTTCAACCCAGGCGTCACCATTATCGGCTTTGATAATCTTGTAAGGCACCAGCTTGATATCGCGTTGTACCACTTCTTCGTCGAAACGACGACCAATCAGGCGCTTCACAGCAAATAATGTATCTGCAGGATTAGTGACTGCCTGACGCTTGGCTGGCTGGCCGGTAATGACTTCATCGTCTTTGGTAAAAGCGACGATAGAAGGTGTCGTGCGATCACCTTCGCTGTTTTCAATAACCCGGGGCTTGTCACCATCCATCACTGCTACGCAGGAGTTGGTGGTACCCAGGTCAATACCGATAATTTTTGACATTGCTTTCTCCGTACTTAATTAATTCATTCTTGTTGTTCTATATGGGGTTGCCAGTATTGAATTCAACAACCTGCCAGTAATTTTTCGCGCTTTTATTCCGGTTTTTTTGACACCATAACCATCGCCGGCCTGACCAGACGATCATTCAATGTATAGCCCTTTTGCATTACGGCTATTACCGTATTGGGCTCTACTCCATCCATTTCCTGCATGGACATGGCCTGGTGCAGCTCCGGGTCAAACGGCTCATTTAACGGGTTAATTTCCTTAACACCCAGTTTTTCAAACGTGGTGTTGAACATATTCATCGTCAGATTCATGCCTTCATGCAGGCTTTCCACGGAAACTTCTTCGGTTGCGAGGCCCAGTTCCATGCTGTCCTTAACGGGCAGCATTTCATTGACAAATTTCTCCATACCATATTTGTGCGCATTTTCAAGGTCCTTTTCAGTGCGTTTTCGCAGATTATCCATTTCCGCCTTGGTTCGCAGCAGCAATTCCCAGTTTTCTTCCGCTTTTTTCTCTGCCAGCGCTATTTGTTCCTGCAGATGCTGTTCCGACTGGATGATTTCGTCTTCTTCAAAGGCCATTTCTTCTTCCATTTCTTCCAGATGTTCGTTTTCAGCTGATTGTTTCAGTTCTTCATTGCCTGTTGACATGTTTACTCCAATGAATTTCGCATTTTTGTCCAGTAAATGACATAGCTAAGTCTTATTCCGGCCTATATGGGGTCTACAACCCCAATATCAAGGCAGGATTTAAAAATCAATGACATTATTTATTCAGGGCTTCGCCCAGCAGTTTTGCGGTCACATCGACTACCGGGATGACCATATTGTAATTGATCCGGGCAGGTCCGATGACTCCTAGTACTCCCAGGGGCTCTCCCTGGACCGTATAAGGCGCAGTTATTACACTGCAGTCACCCAGTCCCTTGAAACCCGCCTCGTTTCCGATGAAGACCTTGACGCCGTCAGCCTGGATACAGCGGTCGAGCAATCCAAGCATTTCACGTTTGTGATCAAATACTTCCAGCAGCTGCGTCAGCTGATTTGTATCAGATGTCTCGCCATATCGCACCAGGTTAGCTTCTCCTTGAACCAGGTATTCTTCTTTGGATTCTAATGACTCTGAAAATGTTGCGCCTGCGACCTCGATTGCTGTCAGCATAATTGCATCAATATCCATTCGCGTTTTTTGCATGCCCTGCAGCAGGGTTTCACGGACTTCGTAGATGTCCTTGCCAGCGAAGCTCTGGTTAAGAAAATTCGATGCTTCATGAAGCTCGGTTGTGGTGTATGAACGCTGCATATGTAAAACCCGGTTTTGCACTTCACGTTCATTGATTACCATGATGGCAAGTATGCGCTGCTCGGACAGCGGTAAAAATTCGATGTGCCGCAGTGTCGCCTGGCTGGCTTTGGGGACGGTGATAACACCTGCCATGTGTGTCAGTTCCGAAACCATCTGTGATGCATGGTTGATTAATGCATCTGTATTCTGGTCAGGGTCAAGTTCCTGCTTCAGCCTGGTGAGTAGTGATTTGCTCAGTGGTTCAGTTTCAAGCATGCTGTCGACAAAAAGCCGGTAGCCCTGCTCTGTTGGAATTCGTCCGGCAGAGGTATGGGGGGAAGTAATCAGACCCTTCTTTTCAAGGCCAGACATCACGTTACGTATGGTAGCTGAACTGATGTTGAGATCCGCATCGTCGGCCAGTCTCTTGGAACCAACAGGCTGACCATCAGCGATGTAGCTGTAAACCAGCTTTTTAAGTAAAAGTGCAGCGCGTTCGTTCAGCTGTTCGGGCATTGTCAGGTATTACTTTGTTAAAAATGTATGTTGGCACTCTATCTATTCGAGTGCTAAGCGTAAGTATGGTTTCTAATTATTGGAGGGTCAAGGGGTTAGCGTGTTGTGGGTAAATGTTTTGGTGTTATTAAGAGACTTATTTTCACGCGTTATTAAACAGTAGTTTCGCTCCTGCTGGAGCGAGTTACGTTGCAGATCACGTCCCTGTGATCTGCCCTTCGGGTCTGCCTGCGCAGCACAAATTCATTCCCGATGAATTTGTTTTTGCCCGCCCAAAAAACGTAACCCAAAAAATGCGCCCCGGGCGCTCGTGCTTCGCATACCCGTAGGGCGGATTAGGGGTTAGCCGTAATCCGCCGGATGCAGTCGGTGCAATACGCTTCGCTATTGCACCCTACACGTTGTTTGACTGGAAAGTGCGATTCCTCCCCACGAAGCTTGCCGAGCC
>CAZRKQ010000123.1:0-4618 GCA_964600755.1 uncultured Thiotrichaceae bacterium | reverse complement strand
TTTTGATGCCAGTCCGGCAAGTCCGCCGGTGAGCTGGCCGATCACCTTGTTCTTGAAAGCGGCGAGCTTTTTGATATCTATTTTCGGTTTGCCAAAGCT
This sequence comes from uncultured Thiotrichaceae bacterium, assembly GCA_964600755.1. Lineage (GTDB taxonomy): Bacteria > Pseudomonadota > Gammaproteobacteria > SZUA-229 > SZUA-229 > JABDQW01. The sequence continues at coordinate 4,519 of CAZRKQ010000123.1, read as the reverse complement.
GACGCCATGTGCAGACATTTCTTCGGCTTCGGTAATTATTTGTGCAGTGTGCAGCAATGCTTTCGAAGGTATGCAGCCAACGTTGAGGCAGACGCCGCCGATGCTGTCGTATTTTTCGATAAGTATGACCTGTTTACCCAGGTCTGCGGCACGGAAGGCAGCGGTATAGCCGCCCGGGCCCGAGCCCAGCACAACCACTTGTGCATGCATGTCGCTGTCGCCGGTGGGCGCTGCATTTGCTTCAGGTGCAGTTGCTGGTTCCTGTGTGCTTGTTGCTTCAGCTACAGCAGGCTGCTCTCCAGCTTCTGTAGTTGATGCAGTTGCCGCTGTTAACAGTTCCATGGTGAGAATGACATCGCCCTGGGAAACCTTGTCATTAACCTTAACCCGTACTTCCTTAATCGTACCGGCCTGGGGTGATGGTATCTCGATGGTGGCTTTGTCAGACTCGAGTGTGATCAATGCATCTTCAGCAGCAATTTGATCACCAGCAACAACCATGACTTCGATGATGTCAACATTGGTGAAGTCGCCGATGTCAGGAACTTCAACTTTTACAATTTTGCTCATATAACAATTCTACGATACGTAGATACAAGGAGCGGCTTTAGCCACGAACCTGTTTTGATTAACTTCGCGGCTAAAGCCGCTCCTACATGAAATCACAATAATAGCCGGCGAGTATCGGACAACACTTTATTCAGGAACGACGTAAAGCGTGCACCATCGGCGCCGTCGATGACGCGGTGGTCGTATGAAAGCGATAATGGCAGTATCAGGCGTGGCTCAAACTCGCCATCTTTATAAACCGGTTTCATTTGCGCGCGTGACACACCGAGTATGGCAACCTCGGGCGCATTGACGATGGGTGTAAATGCAGTACCGCCAATACCGCCAAGGCTGGAGATGCTGATGCAGCCGCCAGACATGTCTGCAGGCGACAGTTTCCTGTCACGTGCCTTGCCGCTGATTTCAATCAGTTCACTGGCAAGTTCAATCAGTGACTTGCGATCACAGTCGCGAATAACCGGGACAACCAGGCCATCAGGTGTATCAACTGCTACACCGATATGTATGTATTTTTTCAGCACCAGGTTTTCACCGCTTGCATCCAGTGAAGAGTTGAAACGCGGATATTCTTTCAGTGCAGAGACCAGTGCCTTCATCAGGAATGCGAGTACAGTAACGCGCACCCCTTCGCTTTTATGTTCTTCATTGAGCTGCTTGCGAAATTTTTCCAGCTCGGTGACATCGGCTTCATCAAACTGGGTGACATGGGGTACAGTGACCCAGTTGCGATGCAGGAACTGGCCGGTCAACTTGTTTATCTTGGTCAGCGGCTGTGTTTCGATATCGCCGAACTGGCTGAAATCGATTTCCGGCATGGGCGCAACAGCGAGACCGCCGCCGGGGCCGCCTGATGTCATCACCTTTTTCACAAAGGCTTTTACATCTTCTTTAATGATGCGGCCTTTATTGCCGCTGCCGGTTATCTGTCCAAGATCAGCGCCCAGCTCCCGGGCGAATTTACGCACAGACGGGCTGGCGTATGCCTTGCGGAAACCGGCTTCATCGATCGGGCTTGGTGCCACAGGCGGTGGTCTGTGTGCCGGTGCCGGCGATGGTGCAGCTGAAGGCGTAGCTGCAGCTGGCTTTTCAGGCTCTGCAGCCTGTGTTTCGGGTGCTTCTGCCTTCGCTTCTTCTGCAGCTGCGGCTTCTGTTGCAGACACTTCCATGGTGACCAGCAGGTCACCTTGTGAGACGGTGTCGCCGATGCTGACTTTCACCTCTTTAATGGTGCCAGCCTGCGGTGAAGGAATTTCCATTGCCGCCTTATCGGATTCGAGCGATACCAGCGGGTCCTCAACAGCGATGGTGTCGCCTGCTGACACCATGATCTCGATGACTTCTACACCTTCGAAGTCGCCTATATCAGGAACAAGAATGTCTTTTACATCTGCCATTATCTGATTCCTGTTAAGCCACTAGCGGGTTGGGTTTTCTGATGCTGATGTGATACTTCTTGATAGCATCCTTGACTTTGGATGCAGGAATGGTGCCTTCATCAGCAAGTGTTTTTAATGCAGCAACAGTGACGTAATGGCTGTTGACTTCGAAGTGTTTACGCAGTTGCTTGCGTGTGTCCGAGCGGCCAAAGCCGTCGGTACCAAGCACAGTATATGTTGCAGGTACAAAGTTACGGATTTGTTCAGCAACATTACGCACGTAGTCGGATGATGAAATGACCGGACCTTCGCAGTCCTGCAATTGCTGCTCAACATAGCTGACGCGGGCTTTCTTTTCCGGGTTGAGCATGTTCCAGCGTTCACAGTCACGCGCCTCGCGCGCCAGTTCGTTATAGCTGGTAACGCTCCACACATCTGCGCTAACGCCCCAGTCGCTCTTCAACTGTTCTGCGGCTGCAATCACTTCACGCAGTATCGTACCGCTGCCGAACAGTTGTACCCTGGCTTCATCTTTGCTGGCAGTATCTTCACTGTAGCGATACATGCCCTTGACGATGCCGCCTTCAACGCCTTTCGGCATTGCCGGTTGCACATAGTTTTCGTTCATTGCGGTGACGTAGTAGTAGACGTTTTCCTGGTCCTGCATCATACGACGCATACCATCATGAATGATGACGGCCAATTCGTAGGCAAAGCAGGGGTCGTAGGCGATACAGTTTGGAATTGTTGATGCAACCAGCAAACCATGGCCGTCCTGGTGCTGCAGGCCTTCGCCAGCAAGCGTGGTCCGCCCGGCAGTACCGCCTATAAGGAAGCCGCGTGCCTGCATATCGCCAGCTGCCCATGCCAGGTCGCCAATACGCTGGAAACCGAACATCGAGTAGTAAATGTAGAATGGAATCATGTTCACGCCATGTGAACTGTAAGCAGTTGCGGCGGCGATCCAGGATGACATGGCACCCGCCTCGTTAATACCTTCTTCCAGGATCTGGCCGCTTTTGTCTTCCTTGTAAAACATGACCTGTTCCTTGTCCTGTGGCTCATAAAGCTGACCCACAGAGGAATAGATGCCGAGCTGGCGGAACATGCCTTCCATGCCGAAGGTGCGGGCTTCATCAGGCACAATCGGAACCACGTTCTTGCCGATTTTTTTATCACGCGCCAGTGCTGTCAGCATGCGCACAAATGCCATGGTAGTTGACAGTTCACGATCACCCGAGCCTTCCAGCATGGTCTTGAAGATATCCAGACCCGGTATTTCCAGCGGTACAGCAAGCTGCTGGCGTACAGGCAGGTAGCCCCCAAGCGCTTTGCGGCGTTGCTGCAGATACTGTATCTCTTCGCTGTCTTTAGCCGGACGGTAGTATTCCGCCTTCTCCACCTGGGCATCCGTGAGTGGTATGTCGAAGCGTTCACGGAACTGTTTCAACGAGTCGACATCCATTTTTTTCTGCGAATGGGTGATGTTCTGGCCTTCACCGGCTCCGCCCATGCCATAGCCTTTCACGGTCTTGGTCAGAATCACGGTCGGCTGGCCGGTGTGCTTCATTGCGGCTGCATAGGCGGCATAGACTTTGTGCGGATCATGGCCGCCGCGGTTCAGACGCCAGATGTCTTCATCCGACATGGTTGCAACCATGGCTTTGAGTTCGGGATATTTACCGAAGAAGTGCTCACGTACATAGGCGCCGTCTTTGGATTTGTAGTTCTGGTAATCACCATCGACCGCTTCTTCCATACGCTTGCGCAGCAGGCCGTCTTTATCCCTGGCGAGCAACGGGTCCCAGTAACTGCCCCAAACGACCTTGATAACATTCCAGCCGGCGCCGCGGAACACGGATTCGAGTTCCTGGATGATCTTGCCGTTGCCGCGCACCGGACCATCGAGGCGCTGCAGGTTGCAGTTGATAACAAAAACCAGGTTGTCGAGTTTTTCACGGCCACCCAGCGAGATCGCGCCCAGTGATTCGGGTTCGTCCATTTCGCCATCACCGCAGAATGCCCAGACTTTCCTGTTAGTGGTGTTGGCGATACCGCGGTCCTGCAGGTATTTCATGAAGCGGGCCTGGTATATCGCCATGATCGGCCCCAGTCCCATCGACACCGTGGGGAATTGCCAGAAATCCGGCATCAACCAGGGATGCGGGTAGGAGGACAGGCCCTCGCCGTCCACTTCCTGGCGGAACTTGTCAAGCTGCTCCTCGTTCATGCGGCCTTCGAGATAGGCGCGCGCGTATATTCCGGGGGCTGAATGGCCCTGCATGAAGACCAGGTCGCCACCATGTTCGTGGCTGGGTGCACGGAAAAAGTGATTGAGTCCGACATCGTACAGTGTCGCCGCCGAGGCGAAGCTGGCGATATGACCGCCGAGTTCGGAGCTTTCCTTGTTTGCGCGCACCACCATGGCCAGGGCATTCCAGCGTACCAGTGACTTGATGCGGCGTTCGATGGCCGTGTCACCCGGGTGCGGTTCCTGCATATGCGTCGGGATAGTATTGAGGTATGCGGTGTTGTTGGTGAACGGCAGATTGGCACCTGAGCGACGAGCATCG
>CAZRKQ010000122.1:0-1526 GCA_964600755.1 uncultured Thiotrichaceae bacterium | reverse complement strand
GACCGAGCCGGCTAAAACGCTGCAGGCACAGTATCCTTTTACTGATCGACTTAACGAACTTACGATTGGGGTACAGGAGGCCCATAACCGTTACAAGGAACTTGCGATTCTGCGCGACCCGTTGAAAACAAGTTTCACCCTGACGTTGTCAATCATCTGGCTATTGAGCGTACTGTCGGCTATCTGGCTGGCCTTTGTCGCCGCCCGTAAACTGGTGGCGCCGATCAATGACCTGGTGGAAGGAACCAAGGCGGTTGCAGCCGGGGATTACGAAAAACAGTTAACCCTGTCGGGAAATGATGAGCTCGGATTTCTGCTGCGCTCTTTCAATACCATGACGCGCAAGATTTCACGCAGTCGTGCTATTGCTGACCAAAGTCAGCGCATGGAGGCGCTGCAGAGAAACTACCTGGAATCGGTGATGGAACATATTACTTCTGGTGTACTGACGATCGATGAAACCGGATTTATTATTAGCGGTAACCCGGCAGCCTGCCTGATTTTTGATATCGAAGATTACTTTTTCAGCGAACAATACATTACTGATGTTGTTGCTCAGCATCCGATGATGGAACCATTCTTCGAAACCGTGCAATCACATGTGAACAATGAAGATGAGTGGCAGGAAGAAATTGTAATATTTGTCCAGGGTGAAAAGAAAGTGCTACGAGTTCGCGGCACTGCGTTGCTATCTCAATCCAAGGAACGCAAGGAGCAGGTCATCGTGGTTGATGATCTAACGGAATTGATCAAGGCGCAAAAAGACTCTGCCTGGAGTGAAATGGCCCGTCGGCTTGCGCACGAGATCAAAAACCCGTTAACCCCGATTCAACTGTCGGCGGAACGTCTGCAACGCAAGTTAAGCGGAGAGGTGAGTGCGGAAAATCAATCGATACTGGATCGCTATACCCATACTATCGTGCAGCAGGTCGAGGCGATGAAGCTAATGGTCAACGCCTTTACCGAGTACGCTCGTTCACCGATGAAAAAGCCACAGCTGGTTGACATGAATGCGATGCTCGAAGAAATTGCAGTGCTTTATCATGAAGATAATGCTGACATCGTCATAGACCTGGAACTCGATCAATTGATGCCGAAGATTGAGGCTGACGATGTACGTTTGCGGCAACTGGTGCACAATCTGATCAAGAACAGTCTGGAAACGCTTGAAGGGGAGGGATGGATCAGGCTAAAGACCTGCTGCAGCGAAAAATCTGGTCGCAGCTGGATTGAATTCACGGTAGAGGACAGTGGCAGTGGGATTTCCGACGAGGTAGCAGATAATTTGTTTGATCCTTATGTAACTACCAAGACGTCGGGCAGTGGACTTGGCCTTGCAATCGTGCAAAAGATCGTCGATGAACACGGGGGGACGGTGCGTGTCGGTAAAGCACCCCAGGGCGGAGCCAGCTTTGGCGTGAGCTTACCGGTATCCGCTGCCGGCAATGAGGCTCAGGCAAGTGTCACAGTTAATCCCTTGAAAAATAAGGCGATACCATGAATGAGCGTATTTTGGTTGTCGATGA
>CAZRKQ010000121.1:0-15101 GCA_964600755.1 uncultured Thiotrichaceae bacterium | reverse complement strand
CTGCCAGCAAGGAAGCACCATGAGACTCGACATTGTCAAATAACAAATCAAGAATCCTGCCCTTGTTACGTGGATCAAGATTGCCTGTTGCTTCATCGGCAAGAATTAATTGAGGTTGTGGCAATAATGCACGACAGATAGCGGCACGCTGTTTCTCACCCTGTGACAACTCACCACTGAAACGTTTCAGCTTGCCACCAATGCCGAGCCCGTTGGCCAGATCAATTGCGCGTTGCTGCACCTGCCGGGTTAGCTTGAGTGCGCTGGTGATGCGATAAGGATGTAAAATGTTATCGATTACGTTTAAATAGTCGAGCAGCTCGAAGTCCTGAAACACAAAGCCGATGTTGGTGATGCGAAAATCCCGTCGCCTGGCATCACTGCAGGCACTGACAAGCTGATCAGCTATTGTCACTGTACCCTGTTGAGGCTTGCTGATCCCGGCTATCAGGTTCAACAAGGTGGTCTTGCCGGAACCGCTGGGGCCAATCACCGCGACTTTCTCTCCCTGCGCCACTGTCATGTGTGGAATTGACAGCCGGAACTCGCCTTGCGGGTAGTGAAACTCGAGTGCCTCGATATCGATCACTGTGCTATGCCTGGTTGTTGCCGGCAGAAGATATCAGCTGCTGTCTTCCGGTAAGTCCGGTTTTGTATAGGGATCAATGCGTTTCTCTTCCAGTAGTTCCAGGCCGGTTATTTTCCAGTAACCGTCATCGACCAGGATATTAACCAGTGCATCATAATAGTTTTTACGGGTATGCACATGGCCCCAGTGACCAACCGAACCTTGTGCAGTCCATTTTGCCTTTACAGCGAAGCCTTTGCCATCGGCTGTTATCGGTTCTGATCCGGCCTCTATAATTTCAATTTCTTTTACCCGCGCCTGGGCACCACCGGCTTTCTTTACTGCGAAAGATTTGCGGTTTTGCAGATAAATTTCTTCCAGCAAATCACCTTCTACACTCAATGCCAGCTTGTCGTATACGTCCGATTCGTCGCGAAAATCGAACGAACGGTATACATTTTTCAGCAAGCTGTGCATGATCAGTCTTGTTTCGTCAGTGGATAATTGCCCTACCATAACTGCAGGCCGATGGATGGTTAACTGCATGAAGGGGAACGCAACGACAGCAATGACCGTAGCTGTGACTGCCGCCAGCAATGGCAGCATGTATGGCAGCTGCTGCCGACGAAGCTGCCTCAGCCACCAACCGGCAGCGATAGCCACAATTATTGCACCGATGCTGACCACGGGCAGCGTTATCTTGCCAACGGTATCCTTCAGTGCGACCTGCACAACAGCTGGCGGCGTGTAATTCTTCAGAAAGTTGGTCCAGGTGTGTACATTGTCATCAGGCGTCAGATAGGTTGGCAGTGGACCGGCAGGGTCAGTTGCGGTTGCAGGTACACGCTGTACCTGGTCGGTAAACAGGTCCCAGTCGACGCTCACCTGTTGCGGCAGTTCTTCGGTCAGGTAGGCAATGATGACACCGACGATGGCTGTCGATTGTTCCAGTCTTTGCGATTGCTCCAGTATCTGTATGCCTGTCACGTCGACCTTGATGTAATTACTGCGATCAAGTATCGGCTTGAGAGCTTTACCATCGACTTTTACGGTATTCCTGGTCAGCATGAATGCGCCTATGCGCTGCTTGAGATCATCAAGCTCATCGGTTTCGATATACTCATCATCACGCAAGCCCAGGTCCATCCAGTGCTCCAGGTCCTTGACGCGTATCAGAACTTCATGCCGCACCTCATGAGGTTCAATGTATAGAAACGACATCATCGCCGACTTGTGGTGACGCTTGAGGTTGGGATTATCGAATCTTGAATACCATGGGTCTGCCCAGTCGAGGTTCAGTTTTGCCGGTGCGCCCAGGTAGCGGAAGTCAATCACCGGAACCGACTTGTGATAGGCGATAAACCCAAGCGTGACTTCGGCCTGGCCTTCCTCATCCAGCGGCGGCACCATGGTGATGCTTCCCGGTTTTCCTTCGAACGGGTAAATTATTTCGGCATAGAGTACGCGTTTGTCGGCCGGTGCTTCGGGAACACGCTGGCGCGTGTAGGGGTTGATCATGCCGGCAAATGGTGAGCGCCGGTCGATTCGCATCCTCGGCTCCACGAGTACCAGTTCCGCAGCCAGGGTCTTACCGTCATCGGTAATGAACTTCAGCGTGTTGTTGGCAAAATGTTCGACTCTTTGTTCGAGTGGCGCACGCTTGATATCCTTATCTTCAATCCAGTCATCCGGTATCAGTTCTTCGAAGGCCTGCAGGTCACCAACATACACTTCCAGTTTGACCTTGACGTGGTCATCCAATACATAAATTTCTGCGATATTGGGCGAAGTTTCTGCACCGGTCAGGTTGATCCAGTCTGCTTGTGCCGGGACAGAAACAGTAATGAGTATTATAAATAGAGCAAACGAGTAAAAAGAATAGAATAGCTTCATTAACTTTAATGGTTATAGCTTGATCAGAAAAGCGATTATAACCCTTGAAAGGAATTCACAATAGTCAGCCGCGAACAACGCAAAAACGCATAAATAAATACTTTTGTCCACAGATGAACGCAGATAAACACAGATATTAAACATGTTATTTGTCCGCGAAAGACGCAAAAAGCGCTAGACCTTACTGATGTGTTTTGTTCGCGTTCTTTGCGTTTTTCGCGGACCACCATTTTATTATTTGGTTTATCAAAGACACTCGACTTTGCCTTTACAGGAGTGACAGCACACAATCATCTGTGTTTATCTGCGTTCATCTGTGGACTTATTACAAGTCAAATCGCCAGCAACGCTTCGCTTATACAGGCCTACGCCAGGTTATTTTTCAGATTTGCCTTCTGAAAAAACTTTTTCCCATTGTTCGCGTTTGAGCTTGTCTTTCAACTCAAATCGCAACGCCAGCATCTCCTGCTGATATTGAATGCGTTTGTCGTAGGAAGCATCCATGTTTTTCTGCAGATCAGCGGTCGTAGTTTCATACTGCTGGATAAGCTTGAGCAATTCCTTTTCATCATCACCGTCTGCCTTGGCATAATCCTTCGTGGTGTCTTCCAGCTTATCAACGATAGCCAGCGCAGCCTTGCGGGTGTTCTCGTCGCTAATTTCGGCTTTGATGTTGTCCTGCATTTGATCAATGCCGTCGAGCATCATGCTGGCACCGGAGCCCAGGAACAGAAGTGCAATCAAGGTTGCAATTAGCATAATAATTATTCCTTTATTTACAGCAACTTAAGGTCTGTTTTTAAAGCATCTTCTCGCGCTTCTTCCAGCTGTTTCCACTCTTCCGCCGTCAACAACTTCTGCATTTTTGCATGGATTTCCAGGACCCGTTTCTGTCTCGCCCTGGCCTGGTTGTTCATGTTCATGAAGAAGCCCTGGAAGGCAGTTTCTTTAGCATCATAGTTTGCGTTTAACGAACGGAAGGTGGCGAAATCTTTCTCGAGTTGCTTTTCCGCATCGACAAACAATTCTCGTAACTGGTCGGCCAATTTCGCCGCTTTTTCAGCGCGCCTGGCATCAGTGACGGTGCTGAGAATTTCCTGGCGAAATTGTTCTGTCATCTGATCGGGGGTATCTTCTTTCTTGTCTTTACCTGCACAGGCAGACAGGCCAACAATCATTGCCAGGGCAAGTGATAACAGTCGGTATTCAGTTAATGGTTTCACAATACTTTTTCTACTAAATGAGTAATCGAAATATTTCTAAATTATTTATGTCATTCTATATTTGTACACGGGTAGCCATGAAGCTTGATCATACACAGCACCTTACTATTTCATCTTGTTATCTTTCTTGAAGGTCTTGACCAGGTCTGCCTGCGCCTTGTTTGCCGGCTCCCATCTGCCCTCTTTGATCCAGTCGGTCATCGGATCGGGTACCGTTCCTGCTGCTGGCGGTGGCGGTGGCGGTGTCGCTCCCGGTACTGACCAGGCTTCCTCTGTCGTTACCGCCATACGCTCGGTGATTTTATCTTTGGTGATATTCCACACCATATTATCCGTGGCCATCGATAGCGGGCCGTCATAAGTCGTCCGTATGCCATCGTAGATGCCATAACGTGTACCTTCCTCGTTGAAAAAATGGTACCCGACCGCATGTCGCGGCTTGATTTCGCTCATCACCTTGCCGAAGGCAGGTGGCGATGTGTGGACCTGGGTACCGACACCGAGCGCCTGCCCCGGTGACTGCCCGTACCAGGTGACCAGCTCTGCAGGTGTCAGAAATACTTCATGAATGGCCAGGTCTGCGTCCCTGGCATATTTGACATACCATTTGTTTGGAAAAGTATCACCACCGAAGACGACCTTGAGTCCGGCGTACTCCAGCGAGAATGAAACTGCACCGTCACCGGCGTGTATAGCGGGCCAGGAACGGATGGTGACACCGTTCTCCTGATATACCACCTGGTTCTCGCCCTTGTAGTCGAACTCGGTGACCTTGATCTGGCCTGGTTTCGGACTCAGCTTGGCATTGCGTGTGGTCAGGTCCCAGGTGAAGGCTTTCAGAAAGTGATCGAGAGCGTATTTGGTACCCATCTCCTCTGTGGCACCGCTCGGGCCCCAGATCTTCAATGGCCCGGTACGGCCTGCAGTCCAGCCACCGGCCCAGATGGTAGCGAGGTCACCCCAGTGGTCGGTGTGCAGGTGACTGAGGAAGATCTTGTCCAGCATGTCATAGGGAATCATGTAGGCCGCAACGTTGGCCATCGAACCGGTGCCGACATCGAACAGGAATTTATCGCCGTTGCCCAGTTCGAACAGGTAGCAGGTGGCTGCCTGGCCACGGCGCGCGGCAGGAAGACCTGTGCCGCAGGCCGTCAGGCGGATCTCTTCTTTTGCCAGCTCTTCTGTACCCGGGTAATACGCATAACGATCCGGAGCAGTGCCTGTTGGCGATTTCACCACGCCGCCGGCGGCGAATACTGCCTCGGCGAATATCGATGCTCCCAGCATCAATGGTATTAACAGCTTGTTCATTTCCAACCCCCGATTATTTTTATCATTTGAACACGACCTCATTGTTCTGACTATACGTTATCGTACAGAAAAAAGTATTACAATCCTATTTATTAGTCAATACATACTTTATTTAAAGAAATATGAATAAACGCGTAAGTAAGGACCAATGGCTGCAAGCTGCACTTGATAGTCTGCTCGAGCATGGCGTCAATGGTATTGTGATTGAACGCCTGGCCACAACTCTCGGTACATCAAAAAGTGGTTTCTACTGGCACTTCAATAACAAGGACGATCTGCTCGAAAGCATCCTGAGTTACTGGGAATCAGAATTTACCGACACAGTAATAAACAGCAGTACCCAGCAGCATGCTAATGCAGAAAAAAAACTACAATCCATCAGCGACATGATTATGGATCATCAACTCGGCAAATATGATATGGCGCTGCGGATCTGGGGCAATGAGGACAATGGTGTCAGGAAAAGAATAAATAAAACTGACCGTAAGCGCCTCGGTTATATCAGTGAAATTTTCAAAGAGTTGGGATTTCGTGGTGAAGAGCCAGAAAACAGGGCAAGCCTGTTTATTCTATACCACGCATTCCTGGACAGCATGTTCCTCGATGACACATCAGCAAATAAAAGAAAAAAAGTGCGGGCTTATAACAAGCTGTTAATGAAAAAATAAAAATAATTATCCGCATAGGAAGGCATATAAAAACTTTAGTCCACAGATGAACACAGATAAATACAGATATTAGTCATGTTATTTGTCCGCAAAAAACGCAAAGGACGCAAAGGACGCAAATAAAAATATAATGGTTTAGTGCTTTTTGCGTTCTTTGCGTTTTTCGCGGACTATTATTTTTTCCCTATCAAAGGCACAGTTGTGTAGCCTTTGCAGATTAGGCTCACTTGTTAGTTTATCTATTAATAGCAGATGCCGGGATGCGGAACAGCAAGGTATAAAGCACGGGCACAATAACCATTGTCAGTACCGTGGCAAAGCCCAGTCCCGCCATGATAGTGATAGACATGTTGACGAAGAATACGTCCTGCAACAGCGGTATTAATCCTAAGATGGTTGTTGCAGCTGCAAGCACCACGGGACGTAAGCGACTGACCGAGGAGTCCACCACGGCTTGCCTGGGCTGTTTGCCATCCGCTATCTGTTGATCGATCTCCTCGATCAGCACGATCGCATTTTTGATCAGCAGGCCTATCAAACTCAGCGCTCCAAGTATCGACATAAAGTCGAACGCACCGTCGAAACCGAGCAGGCCTGCGGTGATACCTATCAACGCCAGTGGTACCGTGAGCCAGATAATCAGCGGCTGACGAATCTTGCCGAACAGCAGAATACTGGTGATGATCATAAACAGGAAGCCGGCAGGAATTGCCTTGAACAGGGCATCCTGGGCTTCAAATGAATCTTCATATTCGCCGCCCCATGTCAGCGTGTAACCGGGTGGTAGCTGTATCGCTTCGATCTGCGGCTTAACACGGTTAAATACCGGGCTGGTCAGGCTGCCGGTTGGATTGCAGGAGGCGATAATCGTCTGTTCCCGATTGCGCCCGCGAATAACGGTGTTTTCCCATACCGTTTCAAAACCCGATACAACCTGTCCGACCGGTACAGAGCGCTGCAGTATGGGGCTCCATACCTGAATATCCTGGATATGACTGACATCTTCGCGTTCACCAGGTGGTGGACGCAACAGAATGGGCATCAGGCGTATGCCTTCACGGTAGAGACCTACCTGGTTGCCATCGAATGCAGTCTGCAGGGCATAACTGAGTTCTTCACGGCTAATGCCAAGATCACGCCCGACTTTTTCATTAAATACCGGTCTAATCAGTTTGGTCGGTGATCGCCAGTCGTCACGAATTTCCTTGGTCTCAGGATCAGCGCGGAATATTGCCTTGGCCTGCTCTGCCAGTTCTCTTAAAACTTTTGCATCCGGGCCGTGAAAACGTGCCTCGATTTTGCCATCACGGCCGGGGCCAATTCGAAGCGCCTTGAGGATGGGATCAAGCTGTGGCATCTCTGTTTTCATGTAATCCTCGACCGCTGCCCACACTGCAGGTATCTGGTCACGTTGTTCTGTGCGCACAATGACCTGCGCGTATGAAGCCGCGTCTTCCTTGGGTTCATATACCAGGGTATAGCGTGTTGCTCCACCGCCGATAACCGAAGTTGTTTGAACAACGCCGGGCTGCTGGCGCAGGAATTCGGCAACTTTCAGCGTGTCGTCTCTTGTCTGCCGGATATCAGTACCCTCTGGTTCCCAGATATCAACAAAAAACATCGGCGTATTCGCTTCCGGGAAGAACGCTTCTTTGACCTGGGTAAAGCCATACACAGACAAGATAAAAAGTCCGACCACTACGGTAACCGTAAACCAGCGATAGTCTATGGCCCTGGAGACGATGGTTCGATAGATACGAAACGGCAGCGCGGCATAAGGGTCACGATTTTCGTTAGTACTTTCACCCGTTTTGAGTAACAGTCCACACAGCAGCGGTGTTGTACTCACTGCAGTGATCCACGACAGGGACAACGATATCAGGATGACATAAAACAATGAGCGTGCGAACTCGCCGGTATCCGATTGTGAAAAACCGATTGCAGAGAATGCGAGTATGCCAATCGCGGTACCCCCCAGCAGTGCGAATTGTGTTTTACCCACAGTCTCGCGAGCAGCCTGCGCCGCTTTCATTCCACCCTGCATGCGCACCAGCATGCCTTCGGCGATAACGATCGCATTATCCACCAGCATGCCCAGTGCGATTACCAGCGCACCCAGTGACACCCGCTGCAGTTCGATACCGAAAATCTGCATTATCCACAACGTGCCGGCAACGGTGATCAGCAATACCGCACCGATAATGATGCCCGTGCGCAAGCCCATGAACAGCAACAGCACAACAATAACAATCAACAGGGCCTGGCCGACGCTGACAATGAATCCATTGACGGACTTCTCTACCTCTGTCGGCTGGTTATAAATTTGTTCTATCTCTATGCCCACAGGTACGCGATCTGTGAGTTCATCGATACGTTCTGCCAGCCGGTGTCCGACATCAACGACATTCTCGCCGGATAGCATGGATATACCGAGGGTGAGAGATGGCTTGCCATTGACATAAACCAGCTTGTCAGGGACTTCCTTGTATTCACGCTTGATCGTTGCGATGTCACGCAGGTATATTTGTTTTCTGTCATCAGAACTGATTAGCAAATCGCCAATTTGTTTGACGGACTCAAATTCACCGGTCGGTTCTATGCGCACATAATCTTCTCCAACACGCGCATTACCAGCATCGACAACGGTGTTTTGCGAAGCGAGTATTTCTCTTATCCGGTCCAGTGAAATGCCAAGTTCTCCCAGGCGTGAACGGGATATTTCAATGTATACAACCTCTTTCTGCACACCGCCTATTTCAATCTTGCGCACGCCCGGTACCAGCACAAGCTGTTTCTTCAACTCATCAGCGACATCTTTGAGATCGCGATAGGTATAACCGGAACCGCTGATTGCGACATAAATACCGTAAACATCTGCAAAATCATCGACGATGTCGGGGGCCTGGGCACCGGGTGGCAGTAGCTGTCGCATGTCCGCAATCTTGCGCCTGAGCTCGTCATAAATTGCAGGGAAGTCCGCGGTTGAGTAGTGATCCTTGAAGTCGATTTCTATGTCAGACATGCCCGGTCGTGAAATCGACATCTTGATACGCTTGAGCTGAGGCATGCGCTGGATTGCGTCTTCGATATGATAAGTGACTTCATCCTGGACCGATTTGGCCGATGCGCCGGGATAATAGGTAATGATCTTGGCTTTCTTGATGGTGTAGGCAGGGTCTTCCAGTTTGCCCATGGCCTGGAAACCGCTGATGCCGCCGCCAACGAGGATAATGACCAGCAGCCAGCTGATGACCGGGGTTTTTACACTGAACTCGCCGAAATTCATCCCTGCTCCGGTGCTGTTGTTACTGTATCGCGCGGCAGGTTGTCTGTAGCCTGTTCAGCTTCCGGCAGCAGTCGAACTTTCATGCCGTCAACCAGGAACGGGGCGCCTGCCGTAACAATGCGCTCACCGCCATTCAAGCCGGACAGGACCTGGATGCTGTTGCCTTCCATCATGCCAACTTCGATAACACGCGCCGCTACGGTCATGCTGTCAGGATCGATCACCCAGACCCTGGGTGCAAGCCCGGGATCGGCAACCACTGATGCAACCGGTATAGTGAATATCTTACTGCTATCCAGATAGCGCGTCAGGTCGACGCTGACGGTTGTGGTCATGCCCGGCAGTACTTCCAGTTCATCGGGTGCCGGTAATGTGTAGGTGATTTCAAACGTCTGCGTTGCTCGATCAGCACGCGTAGCCGCTTCCTTGTAACTCAACCAGTAGCGTTTATCAGGTGCTGCATCGAAAATGGCATACACGGGTACGTCAGTTGCTTCTGCATCCACACCTTCTTCGGAAAGCCTGATTACCAGGCTTTCCGGTACATTGAATTTAACGTCGAGCAGGTTCAGGTCGCGCAAAGCGATCACCGGCTGTTTGGCCTGCACTTCTTCAAAATTTTGCACATAGCGCTGTGCGACGTTGCCACTGAACGGCGCTTTCAATGTGGTATAAGACAGGTCCAGTTCCGCCTGGCGCAACGCCGCTTTGGCACTTTTATAATCAGACTCGACCTTGTCGTAGTCAACACGCGAGATAAAGCCGTCTTTGACAAGTTCCCTGGCGCGTTCGTAGTCGGCACTGGTACGCGTAAACACAGCTTTGCGATCATCATAAGCCGTCTTGAAATCGGCATCATCGAGTTTCGCGATTACCGTACCGACAGCGACCTCGTCACCTTCTTTTACAGGAAGCTGATTGAGTGTGCCTGCCACCCTGAAGGCCAGCTCTACACGCCGAGCAGATTCGATTCGCCCTGGAAAACGCCGTTCTCCCCCAATACCGGGATCACCAACAACCAGGGTTTTTACCGGCCGGACTTTTTCCACAGCTACTTCTTCAACACTAGTGTCACATGATGACAAATGGATAATTGCGGAAATTGATATCACTATCAAGATACGAGTGTTTGTATTTATCATTGTGATGTGAGCTCCAATTGATTGAGTTAAATCATATCACTTGTTTTTTTTTAACTGCATGATTATCATGCTATTCCTTCCCGTAGCGTTCTGACGGGAGGATGCGCTAATACGCTGCGCGTGCCAAGTAACCCGGCGATAACGACAATGAGCGTTCCACTGATAATTCCTGTCAGGGCCACGCTGATGTCAAACTCATAGTCAAATTTGAATATGATTTCTGATAACAGCCAGGCAAGCGCGGTTGCAGAAAAACCGGCGAGTAAACCGGACAATGCGCCGAGAGTGGCAAATTCTGCGAACAACCCGAGTATGAGTGTCTTCTTTCTCGCACCCAGTGTGCGCAACACGGCATTTTCAAATCGCCGCTCATCCTGGTTGGCCTGAATAGCCGCGTATAGAACCGCAAGTCCCGCCATTATTGTAAACAGGAATATAAATTCCACCGCCAGCGTGACCCGGTCCATGATACCGCGCACACGCTGCATGATGATATCAACATCAATCAGGGTGATATTGGGGAATGCTTTGACCAGCTGTCCCAGTTGCTGACGTTGTTCAGTATCGAGGTATACACTGGTGACCCAGTTTGCCGGTTTGTCTTCCAGTACACCCGGTGGCACCACGGTAAAGAAATTAATGTTGAACGTTTCCCAGTCGACACTGCGCAGGTTGCTTATGGTGAAATTAATCACAGAACCATTGATATCGAAGCCGAGCACGTCATTCAATTGCAGACGCAGTGTTTTTGCCAGCTTTGATTCCATTGACAACAAGGGTTTACCGAAATCATTCCTGCTCCACCAGGAACCTGCAACCAGTGCATTATCGGCCTGCATATGCTCTGCCCAGGAAAGATTGAACTCGCGGGTAATCATGTGTTTCGCACGTTCACTGTCATAATCCGAGGTGCGTGCCGGTTTACCGTTTATTTCCATCAGTCGTGCGCGCACCATGGGGTACAGGCGAGTATTAACAACACCGCGTTCATTAAAATATTTTTGTATCGCTTCAACCTGGTCAGGTTGTACATTTATAACAAAATGGTTGGGCGCATCATCAGGCAGGCTACTTTGCCAGTCGTCCAGCAGATCAGAACGTACTGTTGAAAGTAACAACATCACCATGATGCCCAGACCGAAAGCAACAATCTGGATAACGCTGCTTGCCGGTCTTCTTGATATATTTGCCAGTCCAAAACGCCAGGCGATACCGACCTGTCCACGCAAACTGCTCAACAGCTTTATCAGTACATAGGCGGCAAGCGCCAGTACAAGCAGCGTGGCCAGGATACCGACGAGCACGGTGGCAACAAGTTCAATATCACCGATTTGCCAGTACGACAGCACAGCCATGCAGATCATGACTGCGAGATAAACAAGCCAGCCACTCACCGGGCTTGCTGAAATATCCTTGCGTAACACACGCAACGGCGGCACTCGCCTCAGAGACAGCAAGGGTGGGATAGCGAAACCTGTCAGCATCACGATGCCGGTGGCATAGCCAAGGAACAGGGCCTTGAATGACGGTGGTGGTAATTGTGCCAGCACCAGCTGGTCGAGTAATTCGGTGATGACAAATTGCGTGAGCAGCCCCAGGACACAGCCTACGCTGCTGGCCAGCAGCGACAGCCACAACATTTCCAGGGTAAACAAGCGGATGATGGTTTGCTGAGACGCGCCTAGACAACGCAGCATGGCACTGGTGTCCAGGTGTCGATGGGTGAAGCGATAAGCGACCGTCGCCACCGCAACACCGGCAAGCAAAACACTGATCAGTGCCGCAAGGCCAAGAAACTGCTGCGCCCGTTCCAGTGCCGTGTTGAGTTCAGGACGACCTTCTTCGACCGTCAAAATCTGTTCACCCGGTCTCAGGCTGTCCGTGATCGCGGCTTGATAGCTGTCTATGCTGCTGCGGGGCCCCGAGATCAGCACGCGATAGTTCACCAGCGCACCGGTACCGATCAAGCCGGTGGCATCGACATCAGCACGGTTCATTAATACGCGCGGAGCGACGCTGAACATATCACCCGCCCGGTCTGGTTCATAACGCAGTACCTTGCGAATATTAAATGCCTTGGTGCCGAGGCTGACAGTGTCGCCAACGTCAAGCTGCAGTATCTGCAACAAACGTGCCTCGACCCAGATATCACCCGAAACTGGAATGCTCGTGGTGGCTTCATCAACACCAAAAGCCGTGTCGCTGGTGCGCAAAACACCGCGTAACGGATAGCCGTCAGAAACAGCCTTGACTTCGACCAGTTGCGGCCGCTCATTACCCAGAACGATACTGCGGAACTGCTGGGTCATTGCGACCTGGAACTGACGTGCACGCCCTTGTTCGATATAGTCGGTCACATTCTGCCGCGCGGATGTGATGACGAGGTCTGCAGCGATGAGTTCTGCAGATTGTTGTTTCAGACCGCGTTCGATACGATCGGTAAAGAAGCCAACCGCAGTGATGCTGGTTACTGCAATTACCAGCGCCACAGCCAGGATAGTGAGTTCACCGCCGCGCCAGTCGCGCCACAGCATGCGCCATGATGTAAACCAGAGAAAAGAAATACTTTTTTGTTTTACCCGCTCAGACATGCTTAGTTCCCGTGACATCGCTGACCAGGGATCCACTGTCAAGATGAATCCGCCGCTTGCACAACTGTGACAGGTTTTCATCGTGAGTGGCCATAATCAGCGTGGTGCCGAGCTCGCTATTGAGGTCAAACAGCAGGTCGATAATACGCTTGCCGGTTTCACTGTCGAGGTTGCCGGTTGGCTCGTCCGCAAACAGGCAACGTGGCTGGGTAGCAAATGCGCGTGCGATGGCGCAACGTTGCTGCTCACCGCCGGACAACTGGTTCGGATAGTGGTGAATACGTTCGCCAAGCCCGACACGGTC
Source organism: uncultured Thiotrichaceae bacterium (assembly GCA_964600755.1). Taxonomy (GTDB): domain Bacteria; phylum Pseudomonadota; class Gammaproteobacteria; order SZUA-229; family SZUA-229; genus JABDQW01. Next base: position 2,115 of record CAZRKQ010000121.1, on the reverse strand, counting down.
AAGCAATTCCTCGGCTGTTTTACGCGGATGCGGCGCTTGTGCCAGTTCCAGTGGCAGCATCACGTTCTCGAGCGCGGTTAAACCATATAACAACTGGAAATTCTGAAACACAAAACCCACCAGCTCGGCCCTGAGCTGGGCACGCCCGTCTTCATCAAAATCATTCAGATTGCGGCCATCCATAATGACCTCGCCGCGTGTCGGCGTGTCCAGTCCTGCCAACAGGCCGAGCAAGGTGGTTTTACCCGAACCTGATGCGCCCAGAATTGCAACTGAAGTTCCCGTATCAATGCTGAAATTGATATCATCCAGTATCGTAAGCACGCCCTCACGGGTGCTCACCTGTTTACCCAGGCTACGGGCTTCGACAAAACTATGTAATGTACTATCTGACATGATGACGAGATTCTCTAAATTTATCCTGCCTGCAGTATTCTGCATGCTGATGGCGTTAAACAATACTGTGTTTGCCGCAAATAAAACACCGGCAACCATTCTGGTTTTGGGCGACAGTCTCAGTGGCGCCTGGGGTATCGATACCGACGAAGGCTGGGTTGCGCTGCTGCAGCAGAAATTATCGAAACAAGGCTTTGATTACAAGGTCATCAACGCCAGCGTCAGCGGCGATACCACGCGTACCGGCTTAAGCCGCATCGAATCCGCCTTGCAGCAGCATAAGCCGGCTGTCGTGATTGTCGCCCTTGGCGGTAATGACGGCTTGCGCGGACTGGCATTTAGCGAAATAGAAAGCAGCCTTGCCAGCATTATTGAACGTTGCCAGAAAGACGGTGCACAGGTACTGCTGTCAGGCGTACGCCTGCCGCCCAATTATGGCCCTGTATATATCGAGCAGTTCGCTGCCCTGTATGAGCGTTTATCCGGCCAGTATAACGTGCCCCTGGTCCCGCGCATGCTCGACCAGGTTGCCGAGAACAGGGCGTTGATGCAGCAAGACGGCATTCACCCTAAAGCTGAAGCGCAAGCGCAGATTATGCAGAATGTCTGGGTGGGGCTGGAGCCAATGCTCACAAGAGCAGGAACTGGGAACTAGGGTCTGGGGAAAAATTTATGGTCCGCGAAGAACGCAAATAACGCCAACAAAACAATCAAAGAATTTTGTGTTATTCGCGTGCTTTGCGTTTTTTGCGGACTAATAAAATGTTTAATATCTGTGTTTATCCGCGTTCATCTGTGGACTATATGAACTACTCGTTAACGGTTTTCGGCCAGTAGTAGCCCCGATGTAACGAAGTGAAATCCGGGGTTTTACTGTAGTGAATCCCCGGATTCCGTTGCACTTCATCCGGGCTACATTTATGTTTATATAATTTGCGTGCATTTGCGTTCATTTGCGGACTAATAAAATGTTTAATTTCTGTGTTTATCCGCGTTCATCTGTGGACTATATGAACTGCTCTTTATCGGTTTTCAGCTAATTCCGTGAACATGCGAATATAATTGCTGGTTTTGCTGGTAAAGAAGTCTTTCTGTTCATCTGACATTCTGTGCGATATTTGCACAGTCAAGCGAATCATGATTTGCCGGTTGATATCCGATGCTTGTTTAATTGGCCCGTCTTTATCTTGTTCAAATCCTGCCAGAAATGTACGCAAGCGTACGCTCTTGTCTTCTGTAGTACCGTGTTCTGAGAGTATATTTCGAATACCCTGCTGCCACTCAAGGCGCCGCTGCAACCTTGGCTCGGCGCTGCTGATCAGTTGAGCGGCAGCCTGTTCGACTGCAAGTTGCTGGTCATCACTCAGCTCTCCAATCCAGTTTTCATAAGTATCGGAGATACGTTCACTAAAATCGTCTATGCGTTCCTGTTCATCCAGATCGACAAACTCTTCACGAAACTCTTCGTTGGTATCTTCAATATAGATAAACAGTTCTTCCTGCTGGTCTTCATCAAGCAAAGGTAGCAGGTAAGCCATTTCATCATTTAACTTGATGGCAAGAGATAACCAGAACTCCTCCATTTCGCTGATGCGCTGCTCCAGTTGTTCTGCTGTCAATGCGACACCAATATCTTGCTGCAAGGACCGTAACCAGCCGGCATACTGCATCAGCTGGGTGTTGCGGTGCCACTGCAGCAGAACCAGTGTCCTACCTTCC
>CAZRKQ010000120.1:0-12725 GCA_964600755.1 uncultured Thiotrichaceae bacterium | reverse complement strand
TGGTAGGGTCGATTGACCAGGGAAGGTCAATCGAGTCTTGTCGAGCAGGGATGCGAGTCAAGACGACCCGTGGCAGGGGAGCTGGCTGAGGGAATGCGAAGCACGAGCGCCCGGGTCGCATTTTTTGGGTTACGTTTTTTGCACGAACAAAAAAGGTAACTCGCTCCAGCAGGAGCGAAACCTATGCTTGGTTACACGTGATAATAAAATTGAGTTAACTTTGTGAATATCATGATGACAAAAGAAGCTGGTAATTACGATTAACCGATGTTCGCGACTAAAGTCGCTCCTACGTTAACAACAAAAAACCTCCGCGTCTCCGCGCCTCTGCGGTAAAAAAAGCACTGGATCCCTGCCTCCGCAGGGATGATATGGATCTGGGAATTTGTTACTGATAGTTGACAACTAAAACTGAAAGCTACAATTCAAAAACGTCGCCACTCTTCAATTGCTTCAACTCCCACTCCGGCAACGCCTCACGACATTCTTTCATGATGATGTCTTCTTCACCGGGTTTCAGGTGGGAAATACAAACCGTTGGGCGATGTTTCAATTTGAGCAAATCCATGGCGAGCAATTCCGGGCAATAGTGAAAGGCCAGCCGCGCAAGCTCAATATCCTTGTTGGCAAACGCCGATTCAATAAAGAGTAAATCAAGGCCGTCATGTTTATTGAGGGCAGACCACAGGCTTTCATTGCTTGTCGTATCTCCGCTGAACGCGAATGATTTGCCAGCAGACTCTACGCGATAGCCTACACCGGGTATCGCATGATTCACTGCGATCATCTCGATCATACGGCCATCAACCTCTGTTACAGCGCCCGCCTTCATGGTATGAAACTTGAGCACGGCATTGGTATTGTTTGGCAACGTAGTAAAATCAGGCCAGATATCCCAGTTGAAGATATGCTTTTGCAGCACATCAAGCGTCTTGTTCTGTGCATGCACAATAATCGGATTACCAGCAAGGCTGTCAAACAAAGTGTCCGCCAGCAGTGGTATGGAGGCTATATGATCAAGGTGGGAGTGGGTAACAAAAATGTGGCGAATGTTACGCATTTCATCAAGCGTCAATTCAGACACACCGGTTCCGGCATCGATAAGAATGTCGTTATCGACCAGAAACGAGGTCGTTGCCATATTCTGGCAAATGCCTCCACTGCAACCCAGCACACGTATTTGCATGCACCCCACCCGTTCTGATTTATGTTTTTTGGCGTGCTCAGATGCTAACATGCCGCCTTTAGTGTAATCACAGCAGCCAGGCTCATTGTTTATTTTTTGTGACGAGGTTCACAATGTTTGGCTACAATCCGGTTATCAATAAATTATAGACCAGCATGACTGACCTTTTAGCTGCATTTCTAGCCATTACGCTCTACCTGGGCTGCACTGTCCTGCTCATGATGAAAATGAGACAGTCCGGCAAAGTCGCAACATTGAGCAAACAAATGATACTGGTTCCTGGTTTCCTTGGACTGGGTGCACATCTTTATACCCTGTCGGTGAGCATGATGAGTCCGATCGGTATCAATATTGGCTTCTTTACAGCGCTTTCACTGGTCAGCGCCTTCATTACCATGTTCACACTGGTATCAGCGTTAAGGCATCCGATTGAGATTCTCGGCATTGTCGTCATGCCTGTAGCCGCCGTTATGATGGCGGCGGATCTTGCAACTACCTCGGTTCATCTACTGCCGCCAGGCAGTCATGGCGGCCTGATATTTCACGTCGTAACTTCGATCATCGCCTACAGCATCCTGGGACTCGCCGCTCTGCATGCTATCGTGCTTTCGGTGCAAAACAGCTTCCTGCACAAGCACCAGCCCGGAGGCTTGATACGCCTGTTACCGCCATTGACGACCATGGAATCATTACTCTTCGATGCCATCATCATAGGCTTTGTGTGTCTGAGTCTGTCACTGATTAGCGGCATGATGTTTCTTGAAAATATGTTTGCCCAGCATCTTGCGCATAAAACCATCCTCTCCATACTCGCATGGCTGGTATTCGCCACCTTGCTGACAGGCCGCTGGTTGGTAGGCTGGCGCGGACGTACTGCCATTCGCTGGACGATAGGAGGATACATCAGCCTGATGCTGGCCTATTTTGGCAGCAAGTTTGTTCTCGAAGTGATCCTGGCTTCATCTTGACACCCGGCCGCCCAGTCAATTGAAATAAAACCACAGAAAGTAAACGAGACTCTCATTGAGCCATATTTCTACAGGCACACTGTTCATTATTCTGGTTGTCCTGATACTGCTTTCAGGCTTTTTCTCCGGTTCAGAAACGGCATTGATGACACTCAACCGTTACCGCATGAAAAACCTTGCCCGCAAAGGTCATCGTGGTGCGAAACTCGCGCGCTACTTGCTGCAACGTCCTGACCGCTTGCTTGGACTTATTCTACTTGGCAATAACTTTGTAAATATTCTTGCTTCCGCGATTGCCTCACTGATTGCGATGCGGTATTACGGTGAAACCGGTATTGCAATTGCAACAGGCATACTGACTTTTGTCATCCTGGTGTTCGCCGAAGTAACACCTAAAACGCTGGCAGCCCTTAAACCGGATTTGTTTGCATACACTGCGGCTTATATATACACGCCGTTACAGAAATTATTTTATCCCCTGGTATGGTTGGTTAATCTGATATCGAACAAAATGCTGGCCATGTTTGGTGTACATGCCGCGTCAAGCTCTGATGACAGCCTCAATGCCGACGAATTACGCATGGTCGTTCATGAGGCACGACAGTTTATTCCGGGCAAACATACGGACATGCTGCTTGGCATTCTTGATCTTGAAAACATCAGTGTTGAAGACATCATGATCCCGCGCAATGATATTACCGGGATCGACCTCAATGATGACTGGAATGATGTCGTGCAACAGATAACCAACAGTCATCGCACACGGGTTCCTGTGTTCAAGGACAGTATCGATAATACGATAGGGATGCTGCATTTACGCAAGGTACTCAACCTGGTGGTCAGGAACGAACTTACGCGTAAAACACTCGAATCGTTAATACGCGAACCTTATTTCATTCCGGAAGGCACATCGCTGACGCGCCAGTTACTTAACTTCCAGAAAAATCGAAGGCGTTCAGGACTGGTTGTTGACGAATATGGCAGCATACACGGCCTGGTTACGCTGGAAGATATACTTGAGGAAATCGTCGGCCAGTTTACCACTGACTCTTCGGTACGAACTGCCGGCATTCACCCGCAGGATGATGGCAGTTACCTGGTTGATGGCAGTACGCATATCCGTGAAATCAACCGTATGCTGTCCTGGGATTTACCTACCGAAGGACCAAAAACCCTGAACGGACTGATACTGGAACACCTTGAAATGATACCGGCGCGGGGAACAAGCCTGCTGATTGCCAACTACCCTGTTGAAATCACCCGTACAGATAAAAACGCGGTACAAACGGCGCGCCTGCATCCGCAACTGGCAACAGAAAACGAATCAACTGAGAGCAATATGGAAGCAAACTGATGGCCAAAGTTAAAATGCTCTATGTGTGTTCATCATGCGGCTCGAGCCAGAGCAAATGGGCTGGCCAGTGCACGGATTGCGGTGAATGGAACACAATGATGGAGAGCGTGCCGCAAGCCACGGGCAACAGGGCTGGACTCACCCCGGGCATCACCGCTGATATCCGTATTCAGTCCCTGGATGAAGTTCAGCTTGAGACGCAGGAACGCACAAAAACAGGTATTGGCGAGCTCGATCGTGTCCTTGGCGGTGGCCTGGTGCACGGCTCTGTCACCCTGATTGGCGGCGACCCCGGCATCGGCAAGTCGACCCTGTTGACCCAGACCATGGCGGCACTGGCAGGCAGCCTGCCCTGCCTGTACGTGACTGGAGAAGAATCGTTGCAACAGGTTAGCCTTCGCGCCAGGCGCCTGGGTCTCACCGATCGCGGCCTTAAGCTGCTCTCAGCCACCTGTGTTGAAAACATTATTGCCCTGGCCGCCAAACAAAAGCCGCGCGTGATGGTGATCGATTCCATCCAGACAATTTATACAGAGGCCCTCTCATCTGCTCCCGGGGCCGTCGGCCAGGTGCGGGAAAGCGCCGCTCAACTGGTGCGTTTCGCCAAGCAAACCGGCACCGCCCTGTTCCTTGTTGGTCACGTAACCAAGGAAGGCACGCTAGCCGGTCCTCGCGTGCTTGAACACATGGTCGATACGGTGCTCTATTTCGAAGGCGACTCCGGTGATCGCTACCGCATGATTCGAGCAGTAAAGAACCGTTTCGGCGCCGTCAACGAACTCGGTGTTTTTGCCATGACAGACGGCGGTCTCAAACCGGTAAATAATCCCTCAGCCATTTTTCTGTCACGCCATGATGAACCCGTTCCCGGCAGCATCATCACGGTAATACGCGAAGGCAGCCGGCCGCTGCTGATCGAAGTACAGGCGCTTGTCGATGAAAGCCACAGCCCCAATCCGCGCCGTATCTGTCTTGGACTCGATGCCAATCGACTCAATATGCTGCTGGCAGTGATGCATCGCCATGGCGGCATTGCCTTGTTTGACCAGGATGTGTTCGTCAATGTCGTCGGCGGTGTGCGTGTAACAGAAACAGGCGCAGATACCGCACTGCTGTTAGCTGCCTTATCCAGCTTCAGAAACAGGCCATTACCGACCGACCTGATTACGTTCGGTGAAATCGGCCTCGCCGGCGAAATCCGCCCGGTACCCAATGGCCAGGAGCGCCTGCGCGAAGCGGCAAAACATGGCTTCAAACACGCCATCGTACCCAAAGCCAACATGCCCAAGAAGGGCGAAGCTGTCGAAGGACTCAAAGTTACACCAGTACAACGTGTGAGCGAGTTAATGGACATAACTATTTAGACAGTCCACAGATGAACGCAGATGAACACGGATATTTAAGACGAGTGTTGTGTCGTAGAATACCGTGATCAGGCACACCGCTCCCGGCAACAGTGTACCGGCAATGCTTCACTTATGCAGGTTTACCATCGCCCGTGAGCAACATTGTAATAAATACAGGAGAGATGCAAATCGTCTTTACGTGCCCTGTTTCATTTATCCGGAGCATATTTCTGAAATTTAACAGTACAACTTTAAATCCATCTGTGTTTATCTGTGTTCATCTGTGGACCACCCCCTTCTGGCAACTTGCAAGAGTCGCACTTTACAGCTAACGTACTGTCCCCCTTGAAAAAATACGTGAACAAGCGATGCCGGCAAAAAAATCTGTCAATCTCGAGAAGGCCCTGACCGAACTGGAAAAACTGGTCGAGGAAATGGAACAGGGCAACCTAAGCCTGGAAGAATCACTCAAGCGTTTTGAGAAAGGCATCGCACTTACATCGGAATGCCAGGACGCCCTGCAAAAAGCCGAACTCAAGGTCCAGGAGCTGATTGAGAAGAATGGCAAACTGCTGGAAAAAGACTTTGAAGTTGATGAATAGTGAATGTCTGATTCTACTGATTTCAATTCCCGCCTGAAACACTATCAGCAACGCGTGGATAATGCACTGGATGCCTGTCTGCCGGATACGCCAAACCGGAAACACAATCTGGTAGAAGCGATGCGTTACTCCGTAATTGGCGGTGGCGGTAAACGTATTCGGCCTGCGATGGTATATGCTGCCGGCGAAGCAATGGGCGTTAATCAGGATATTCTCGACACACCGGCATGTGCGGTAGAAATGATACACGCTTACTCGTTGATTCATGATGATCTGCCCGCAATGGATGATGATGATCTGCGCCGCGGCCAGCCTACCTGCCACAAGGCATTCGATGAAGCCACAGCCATTCTGGCTGGCGATGCACTACAGGCCCATGCTTTCGAGATTCTTGCTGCGAGTAGATTGCAGGTCAATAACAAGCGACGTCTCGAGATGATTACATTATTAGCCACCGCGAGCGGATCAGACGGTATGGCGGGTGGCCAGGCGATAGACCTGGCTGCGGTCGGTCGCAAACTTTCACTGGAACAGCTGGAAGACATGCATCGCCTGAAGACCGGCGCACTCATCAAGGCCAGCATTCTTCTGGGTGCAATGTGCAGCACTGTGGTTACAGAAGACGAGCTGGCGATACTGGACCGGTATGCTGATTGCATAGGCTTATCTTTCCAGATTCAGGACGATATTCTGGATGTTGTCGGTGATACTGAAACTTTGGGCAAACCCAGAGGGTCAGATGAAAAAATGCAGAAGCCAACCTACCCCTCCATCCTTGGCCTGGATGCATCGAGAAAACTCGCGCTGGAACAGCACGAACAGGCGCTGTCACATCTCGAGACACTGGACGCACGTGCAGATACACTGTGTCAATTGTCTGCATACATCGTTGAGCGTGAATTCTAGATGGGAAGTTCATCAACAAACGACTGGCCATTGCTGGAATCTGTAGATTCACCTGCAGACTTACGCCAGCTGCCGCGTGCGCGATTGCCTGAACTGGCACGCGAGATGCGCGGGTATTTACTTGAAACCGTGTCGACAACCGGCGGACACCTGTCGGCAGGTCTGGGTACGGTCGAACTTACCATCGCGCTGCATTATGTTTTTAACACCCCTGAAGACAAGCTGGTGTGGGATGTCGGCCATCAAACCTATCCTCACAAGATTCTTACCGAAAGGCGAAATCGCATGTCAACGCTACGGCAGAAAGATGGTCTCGCCGGCTTTCCCAAGTGCAGCGAAAGCGAGTATGACGCCTTCGGCACCGGTCACTCGAGCACATCAATCAGCGCCGCCCTTGGCATGTGCATCGCAGCCAGGCAAACCGGTGCGAACTACAAGTCAGTCGCGATCATCGGTGACGGCGCCATGACGGGTGGCATGGCCTTTGAAGCGCTCAACCATGCCGGTGACAGCGATGCCGACCTGCTGGTCATTCTGAATGATAATGACATGTCGATTTCGCCCAATGTTGGCGGCCTGTCGAATCACCTGACCCGATTATTATCAGGGCAAATATACTCAACCGTGCGTGAAGGCGGGAAAAAAGTACTGGAACATGTACCAGGCGCATTGGAGCTGGCGCGCCGCACGGAAGAGCATGTCAAGGGCATGGTTGCACCAGGCACATTGTTTGAAGAACTGGGTTTCAACTATTTTGGCCCCGTCGATGGCCACGACCTGAACACACTGGTACCCATTCTGCAAAACCTGTATGAGCAAAAAGGTCCGCGCTTTCTGCACATTGTTACGCAAAAAGGCAAGGGTTACTTTCCTGCAGAAGATGATCCCGGCCGTTACCATGGCGTTGGTAAATTCGATACTTCCACGGGCGAATCCACTGGCGGCAGCGAAAGCAGCCCGACTTATACCCGTGTTTTCAGTGACTGGCTGTGCGACATGGCTGCACAAGACAAACGCCTGATCGGTATAACACCAGCCATGCGCGAGGGCTCGGGCCTGGTCGAGTTTTCACAACAATATCCGGACAGGTATTTTGATGTCGGCATAGCAGAGCAACATGCTGTTACCCTGGCCGCTGGCATGGCGTGCACTGGCCTGAAACCGGTTGTCGCTATCTATTCAACATTTTTGCAACGCGCTTATGACCAGGTGATTCACGACGTAGCAATACAGAACCTGCCCGTGCTGTTTGCAATAGATCGCGCCGGCATTGTCGGAGCTGACGGCCCGACCCATACCGGCGCATATGACATCAGTTACCTGCGCTGCATACCAAACATGGTGATCATGACACCTGCTGATGCTGATGAAGCACGTTGCATGCTAACCACCGGCTTTTTACATGACGGTCCCGCAGCCGTGCGTTATCCCCGCGGCACCTCTGCTGGAAGCCTGCCTCGCAAGGAACTGATGGCCATTGATTTCGGCAAAGCCGAGCTGTGCCGCAAGGGCAACAAGGTTGCTTTGCTCGTATTTGGCACACTGCTGCCTGGCGCTCGTGAAACAGCAGAGCAAATCGATGCCAGCCTGTACAACATGCGCTTCGTCAAACCAATGGATGAAGACGCTATCAGGCAGGCTGCCAAAGACCACGACTTACTGGTTACGATCGAAGAAAATGCGCTTGCCGGCGGTGCCGGCAGCGCGGTCAATGAATGGCTGGCGGCCAGTGATGAGCACACTAATATACTCAATCTGGGCTTCCCGGATAGCTATGTTGCGCAGGGGACACAGGCTGAAATGCTGTCAGAATGGGGCCTGGACGCTGACGGCATACTCAAAAGCATTCAAAACCGGCTCGCCAGAATGAATGCATCAAATTGCCAATGATGGTCATTTTCGATAAAATCCTACTAATTTACTCAAGTATTATTCTGATATAAAGGATATTGGCTGGATAATGGCTGCAAGTTACCTGCTCAAAGTGGTTACCGAATTCGCATCGGCCCACACATTGCGAGATTATCCGGGCGCCTGCAGCCGCATGCACGGCCATAACTGGAAACTGGAACTTGAGGCGGTAGCGACTGCGCTTGACGATATCGGCATGGGCATCGATTTCAAGCATATGAAAGCTGCTGCAAACGAGGTTGGTGACCGCCTGGACCATCGCTATTTGAATGAGCTGGAACCGTTTACCGAGATTAATCCAACAGCGGAGAACATTGCTGCATATATGTACCGCGAAATAGCAACAAGATTAAACAGCGATACGATCAGGGTGAAAGCAGTGACCCTGTGGGAAACGGACCGAGCCTGTGTTCGCTACAGCGAAGAGAATGAATGACATGACTGACACAATCGAAGCAAAACCGACGAACGCATCTGACATGGTCGATGTGCAAAGCAGTCGTGATAACCGTGCCATCCATATCGACAAGGTCGGCATCAAGGACATACGCCACCCCATCCAGGTCAAAGACCGCTCCGGTCATGTTCAGCATGCCGTTGCCAACTTCAACATGTACGTGGATCTGCCGCATGATTTCAAAGGCACGCACATGTCCCGCTTTGTGGAGATCCTCAACAACCATGACTGGGAAATAACCGTTGAGTCATTCAAGGTCATGCTCACTGAAATGACCAACCGCCTGGATTCAGAATGCGGCCATATCGAGATGACATTCCACTACTTCGTAAACAAAGCCGCACCCGCATCAGGCGTTGAAAGCCTGCTGGATTACGAAGTGACACTGATGGGTGAACGCCGTAATCACACTAATACGATGCAAGTCAAAGTCGTGGTACCGGTCACCAGTCTTTGCCCATGCTCAAAAAAAATCTCGGACCGTGGCGCACACAACCAGCGCTCTCATGTCACTGTAACAATTAAAACACAGCAATTTGTCTGGATAGAAGAGATCATCGATGTTGTCGAGTCACAGGCATCGAGCGAACTTTATGGCTTGCTGAAAAGACCGGACGAGAAGGTTGTTACCGAACGCGCCTACGACAATCCCAAGTTTGTTGAAGACATGGTGCGTGATATTGCTGCGCAACTGAACGAGGATAAACGTATCCAGTCATACACAGTGGAATCTGAGAACTTCGAATCCATTCACAATCACTCGGCTTACGCCCTGATACAAAAAGACAAGTAAAAAGAATTATTCACCGCAGAGGCGCAAAGGACGCAGAGATTTTTTTGTTCTTTAAATCGCGGTAGCCTCTCTACTCGAAACTAGCCACTCGCCCCTGTTTTTATTCCAACGCCTTTGCTATAGCCGCCCTTACCTGGGAAGCACGCGCACTGGTGGCTTCAAGCCCTCGCTTATCCTGTAGCTCAAAGCTGATATAGCCAGGCATTTCAGTTAACTGCAATACGTATTCCTCTGTTCCTTTAGGATCACCTTCCTTTTTAGAACCGGTGAAAAAGCTCATCAGCCAGCTTGATTCTGCTATCTCATCGCTTTCTTCATCAGACTCAGCAATCCTGACGCTACCCGGCGCAGTGAAACTGATACGGCCTTGCTTTTTATTTAACGAGATATCTTCCATCTGAATTCTGTCTAATGCACGGATCGTACGGTACCAGACAAAGTCCATTGTGCCCTTCATTGTCAGTACGGCAACACTTTGCTCACCACCTGAAGGCTGGTCATCACCACCCTGGAAGTTCTCTTCATAAGTTACGTATGACTGGAAAGGCTTATAGTCTTTCATTAGACTATCGGCCTGGTTATCGCTCAACCCGGCAAAAAGCGTTAGTCGAGATAAAATCTCACGTTCCAGCTCTATATCGCTCTTACGGCCACGCCAGTATGTCCCACCTTCGCCATCAGGACCTTCGACAAACACTTCAATACCGTAATGAGCTACGAAGATATGTGTTTTGGTACGATCAGCCGCGGGCTCAACACGCAATCGGAATTTGTCCCTGAAATCCGGCTCCAGTTTACTGAACAGTTTGACAAAATAATTCGCATCCTCACGAATTTGCATTTCCTTGGTCCAGTCTGTCTGCATGAAACCCAGCATCGGCCTGTTTTGCATCAGACGAACACCTTCATACTCCCAGAATGCCTCAATCTTCGGCCACACAACTTCAGGCGCAGCATCCACTTCGAGGAAATACAGGCTGCCATCGTGTCGCAAGCGAATACCCTTGAACTCCGGTGCAACCGCCTTGTTTAATTTATGCCTGGACTGGAAATCTTCCAGAGCTGTCACAGTTGGCTCTGGAATTTCCATTTCAGCAGTCGATTTTTCCAGTTGCAGATCAGGCGGCAGCTCCAGACTTTTATAGTAATCTGCACCCTGGTATTCAGGACGTTCGTTCTTGCCGCAACCTGAGACAGCCAGGGTGGCCAGCAAGACTATGTATATTGTTATTAACCAGCTTTTCAAGATATGACTCCAGCATCACGCATAGCCCTGCGCAAGGGTTCATGAAATTCTTTGCTCAACGGCGTTAAAGGTAACCGTATTCCTTCAGGAATCAAACCCATCTCGTGTAATGCCCACTTAACAGGTATCGGGTTGGCTTCAAGAAAAAGATTATTGTGCAGACCCTCAAGTGGTCGATTAAGTTCCATGGCCTTATCACGATCACCTGCCAGCGCAGCTTCACATATCGCAGCCATTGCCTTTGGTGCTACATTGTTTGTCACCGAAATAACACCATGTCCACCCTGGAGCATGAATTCTGTACCGGTTTCATCGTCACCACTGTAGAGGTCGAAATCATCCGCTACAGAGGAAAGGATTTCATGCATCCGCTCAATACTGCCTGTTGCTTCCTTGATGCCAATAATGTTTGGAATTTCTGCGAGTCGAGCGACTGTTTCAGGCAGTATGTCGCAAACTGTACGTCCAGGCACGTTATAAAGGATCTGGGGAATATCGACCGATTCAGCGATCGATTTATGGTGTAAATACAGGCCTTGCTGCGTTGGTTTGTTGTAATAGGGGGCAACCAGCAAACAGGCATCAACCCCACCCTGCTGCGCACACCGGGTCAGCTGGATCGCCTCGGTGGTCGAGTTAGAGCCGGTGCCGCCAATGACAGCGATACGCCCTGCAGCCAGTTCGACCGTACGACGCATAACTTCACAATGCTCGTCCATATCCAGCGTGGCAGACTCGCCCGTGGTGCCCATGGACACAATGGCGGCAGTACCGCTCTGAATATGCATTTCAATCAATTTTGACAAACTGTCAAAATCGACCGAACCATCGGCGAACATTGGTGTTACCAATGCCACCATGCTACCTCGAAACATGATTTACCCCAGGGGATTATGGCTGGACAAGCAAGGCGCACAGTTAATCAATTTTTTTCTGTGATTTCAACGAGGAAAGCGCTTCATGTGTCTATACTCATGATCAAACTAGCCACTAATAGCCAAATTGATACAAACTGATATGTCTTCCCAGGAAAGAAGAAACCACCAACGTATACCTTTTCAGGCAGAAATCATCATGCAGAGCGGAAATGAAGAGTGGAGCTGCAATCTACTCGACATCTCCCTCAAAGGCATGCTGGTAGAGCCCCCGGAAAATCTTGATATAGACACCAGCAAACCATGCGCGCTGGCACTGTTTCTGGGTGAAGATACCGCCATCCACGCCCGCGTCAAAATCACCCATATTGAAAACAGCGGCAACTGGGGGTTGCAGTGGCAGCACATCGACGTCGACAGCCTCAAGCATCTGCGCCGCTTACTGGAGTTGAACCTGAATGATCCGAATTTGCTGAATCGGGAACTGGCGGATTTGGGTTAATTTTCTTTTTTTAGCTTAAGATTTTCTAGCAAGTTTCACCTGCAATACATAGCTGAACATTTCATTTCGCCTTGCTGGCGAGTTACTTTTCTTTGCCCATGGTATATCTCTAGGCAAAGAAAAGTAACCAAAAGAAAAGGCATCCCGGGCGCTCGTGCTTTGCATTCCCTCAGCCATCTTCACTGCCAACGGGTCGTCTTGACTCGCATCCATGCTCGACAAGACTCGATTGACCGTCCATGGTCAATCGACCCTATCAGTGAAGCTGTCTTCGGCGAGCTTGACGGGAGGAACAGTTTCCCCGTGAAGTTTGCCGAGCCATTCGACTTTGGTAGGGAAAATCAGGCAGCCCGTAGGGCGGATTAGGCGTTAGCCGTAATCCGCCGGATGTTGTCGGTGCAATACGCTTCGCTATTGCACCCTACGCGCTATATCTGACAGTCTAGGTGGCTGTCCGAGAACATATCCATAACCGCCCATTTTTTTATCATGTCAGCTTTTTTGTATGGACAAATCCAGTTTTATTCATTAGTGGAGATTACGTGACCACAAAATGACCTTGATTTGATGTGTTTGCTG
>CAZRKQ010000119.1:0-2991 GCA_964600755.1 uncultured Thiotrichaceae bacterium | reverse complement strand
TCGTATTCGGGTATAATAGCGCGCCTTTGCCCCAACGGGGTGCGATAAATCATCCTCCATGCACGATCATAAACAACCAGAAATTGCCGGTCTGCTGAACACGCAGTCAATCGACAAACAGCTGCGCGCACGCGTCAAGCTGTTCGGTCATTTGCTGGGCAATGTCCTGCTGAGCCAGGCGGGCGCCAAAGTTTACGATGCCGTGGAAAAACTGCGCACCGGCTTTATCAACCTGCGCAAGGAAGATAATGCAGCCAAACGTGCCCGCCTGATGGACTTGATTGAATCGCTCGATCAGAGCACGATTTCCCAGATTGTGCGTGCCTTCAGCACCTACTTCAGCCTGGTCAATATTGCCGAGGAGGCGTCACAGCTGCAGCAACGCCGGCGCATGATGCGGCAGAAGAAGGGGGAGCTGTGGCGCGGTTCATTTGATTCGGCACTGGCCGATTTCAAGCGCATGGGCATGAGCGCCGAACAGGTACAAACCCTGCTCGACAAGCTGGCCTATATCCCGGTGATTACTGCGCACCCCACTGAAGCCAAGCGCCGCAGCATCATGCATGCCTTGCGCCGTATCTTCCTCTCGAATGAAAAGCTCAGTGATACGCGGCTTGGCAAGGAGCAACGCAGGGACATCCTCGATGAGCTTGAAACACGCATACAAATCCTCTGGCGAACAGACGAGGTACGTGAATCACGCCCCCAGGTACGCGATGAAATCAGGAACGGGCTGTACTATTTCAAGGAAAGCCTGTTCAAGGCCGTGCCTGAAATCTACAACAACCTGGAAGACAGGCTGCAGGACAACTACCCGGAAGCACAATTTCACATTCCCAACTTCCTGCAGTTCGGCTCCTGGATCGGTGGCGACCGTGACGGCAATCCCAACGTAAAACCAGAAACCACTGAACTCGCGTTAAGACTGCAATCCGAGGCTGCACTGGGCGAATATATTCGCCGCCTGGCTGATATATTCAAGCAGCTGACCCATTCCAGTCAACTGTGCACAACCAGCAAGGAATTTACCGACAGTCTCAATCTTGACGAAAACATTCGCTTTGAAGTTTTTACCACCAAGCCGACGATTTATAGCAAGGCACCGTATCAACGCAAAATAAGCTTTATGCGTTTCCGCCTGCAACAGAACCTGGACAAAACCCGTGCACATATTTACCAGGACGATGTTGATGATTCAGCCTGGCCGCATGCCTATAGAAATGAAACTGATTTTCTGCAAGACCTCTATGTCATTCGTGATTCACTATACAGCCACGGTGACCAGAAAATTGCCGACCTGGTACTCAAGGATTTCACCCGCCTGGTCGAATCCTTCGGTTTTTACCTGATGCATCTTGATATCAGACAGGAGTCAACCCGCCACACGGATACAGTAGCTGAAATCATGCAGCAAATAGACGCTGATATTGATTACCTGAGCCTGGACGAGCAACAACGCATTTCGCTGCTGTCTGAAAAGATAAAACATGCCGACAGCAACTTCGTTCTGGATCGAACCAGGCTCAGCGATGCCAATCTCGAGACCGTCGAAGTATTCGAGACCATGGAACGCATGTATGACGAAATCAGCGAGCATGCATTTGGCAACTATGTCATTTCCATGACGCACCAGGCCTCACACATCATGGAGGTCATGTGGCTGGGCTCGCTGGTTGGCCTCGCCGGCTTCAATGATGATAAGTGCTATTGCCACATACAAATATCGCCATTATTTGAAACCATCGAAGACCTGCATCACATTGAAAGCGTGCTCGGTAACCTGTTCGATGATGCCGTTTACAAACAGCTGCTGCATGCTTCAGGGAACCAGCAGGAAGTCATGCTGGGTTATTCAGACTCCTGTAAAGATGGCGGCATACTGGCTTCGTCATGGCAGTTATTCGAGGCACAGCGCAAAGTCATTGCACTGGCTGACAAACACAATGTCGAATGCCGCCTGTTCCACGGACGCGGCGGCACCATTGGCCGCGGCGGCGGCCCCACACACGAGTCTATCCTGGCCCAGCCGGAAGGCACTGTGCATGGACAGATCAAGTTCACCGAGCAGGGTGAAGTCCTGTCGAACAAGTACAGCAATTCAGAGACCGCTGTCTACGAGCTCACCATGGGCATCTCCGGCCTGATGCTGGCAACACGCTTCACCGTAATTGACGAGCCCAGCACATCAACCCCGGAACGCATGGCAATCATGCGCGAACTGATGAACACCGGTGAAGCCAGCTACCGCCAGCTCACAGAACAGACGGAAGGCTTCCTCGATTACTTTTACGAGGCGACCCCGGTATCCGAGATTGCCCAGATGAACATCGGCTCGCGCCCCTCTCACCGCAAGAAAGGTGACCGCTCAAAATCATCGGTACGCGCGATTGGCTGGGTATTCGGCTGGGCCCAGGCGAGGCATACCTTGCCCGCCTGGTATGGGATCGGCTCTGCCCTGCAAAAATACATCGATGGTGACGAGTCACGCCTGGCCAAATTGCAGGAACTGCACCTGGAATGGCCCTACTTCAGGGCCTTGCTCAGCAACACGGAAATGGCCATGTACAAGGCCGATATCATTACCGCCGAGGAGTACTCTGAGCTGTGCCTGTCGGAGGAAACCCGCAAACGCGTGTTCAACATGGTACGTGATGAATACAAGCGCACCCTGGAGCTTACACTCAAGGTTGCACAGATGAACACCTTGCTTGATGACAATCCGGCATTGTCCGTCTCGCTGATGCGCCGTGACCCCTACCTGGATCCACTCAACCATATCCAGATAAAACTGTTGAAGCACTATCGTGACAAGTCGCTGAACGAAGAAGAACGCGACAGCTGGCTTGACCCCTTGTTACGCAGCATCAATGCCATCGCGGCGGGAATGCGGAATACGGGTTAGGTCTTTGGTCGTTGGTCGTTGGTCGTTGGTCGTTGGTCGTTGGTCGTTGGTCTTTCGTCGACTAAAGACTAATGACCAAAGACGTCAAG
>CAZRKQ010000118.1:0-12976 GCA_964600755.1 uncultured Thiotrichaceae bacterium | reverse complement strand
CTCGATTAAAACAACAAGCGCTGAAACCACGAATCCCAGCACGGTAAAAATCCCGGCCAGTTTGCCGCCGTGCTCATATGCCTCAGGCATCATGGTATTAGCGAGCATCACCAGAATGGCTCCGGCGGCAAACGCTTCGATTCTGCAAACCTGACCTGTCAGTAATAGGCCGCTGCATAGATCATGAGACCAGTGATCCCGATATCAAAGGTGAATTTATAATCACTGGCATCTTCGGTTATCTTCAAAGCGTCACTGTTAAGCCCAATCCCCAGGCCAACATGTTTAAAGGCGCGGTATTCCATCCCCAGCGAACTATCAGTATAGGTGCCGTCCCAATCATCAAATTTAAGGGCGAATAATTCGGCTTCAAGAAACCAGTTGAATTTAGGTGTTATGTGGTAAGTGAAGCCAGCAGAGAATACAGGTAGCGGCAAGGTGGTTGATACATCCCTGGCATCGACACCCGTACTTGTGGTGTCTGCAGTCATACCGACAGCGATACGCGTGATGTGAAGGCCCGCGCCAACTGCCAGCTCAACTTTATCGGTATGATAAAAGGACCAGAGGTAACCGACTTTAAAGAGATCGAAATCGAGATTAGTGTCGACATTCGCCCCTACCGGAATTGTTATGGGATCACCATTTTGATCAAGCCATTCAATTTCCTCTTCAATCGACTTGTTGCCATGCAAGTTAATACTGTACCAGGAATAAGTAAGTGCGTGTTTTTTGCTAAATCGATAATGACCTGTAAGGCGTAGCACGGTCTGATCGGTGTTCAGGCCCAGTGCTGCTTCGGGATTAATTGATACCCCCGCACCAAGATTCGGCTCAGTTAATGACAATGCCGAGTCGTAACGAACCAGGGTGTAACCACCGAAGGCAATCTTGAATTTATCCGGCACAACCTCTTCTGCGTGTACGGGAATGATCGTGGCAACAAGAATTGTTACTAATAGAAAAGCGCATTTTTTTGGAAATGCGTAAACTTTACTAAAAGACGAGCTAAATAGTGATGATGTCATGACTTATAAAGTTTGTGTTGAGATCATACTGTCCGGCCAGTCATGTTCATGTTACTTCTGCTGCAGCAAGAATACTATCATTAAGACAGGAACAACAGCCATGCAGTATGGCCAGCAACACAATATATAGCTCAGTTTCGCTAGTGATTCACAAAAAAAGAGGCGCCCTGCTATGCAGGGCGCCTCTTTTTTCACTAGCAAGTATTTATAAGTTTAACGATCAAGTATTTCGTCTACTTCTTCCTGTGGCAGCACCTGGGCCTGGTAGTTTCCTTCGCCGATGTATTTCTCGATATTTTTTACATAGCCTTCGAGGTGGCTGTCGGAACCGTCCAGCAGTGTTGCATATAAATTACTTACGTCACTGTTGTCTGTATATATCTTGCCGCATTCAGTGATATCGTTGATGCCATTTTCGGTTTCTACGATCACTTGCGGGCACTGGTTGATATCCATCATATCCAGCTCTTCGATAAATGCACCGACATACAATGCTTCCAGCTCGCTGATGGATGCACGCTCTACCAGCAAGTGGAACTTCTCGGTAAAGTACCAGCCATAGTCTTCCCCGGTAAATACACCAACGTTGTCATTGGTATTGGGATCTTCCAGGCCATACTTTTCAATCATAGCTTTGACTGCATCGGTATGGCGCTGTTCCGAATCATCGATCTTGCCAAAGATTGGATGTTCCGGGTACATGGTACTCAGCTTAGTATAAACATCACGCGCCAGCTTTTCCTCTTCACGCATGAAAGCAAGGTGACTCTGTTCGTTGTAATCAAGTACTACAACAGCATCAGTGCTAGTAGATACCGGACTCCCCCCTTTTGCTATAACACTCCCTGTAGCTGCAACTATGGCAAAACCAATCAATCCATTAACCATAACCTTGTTCAAAATATTCATATTTTTATACATGTAGAAACTGAATGGATTATGTTTTTTTGAACATTTAATAACCCTCTGCCGATCAGATTCCGGACTTCGAGTTATCATTCTGTTAACGCACCAGCATCAAATGGGTTGACAGGATTCGATTGCTTATTACTTATATGCAGGCACTAGCCCGCACGATTGCACTGGCTACTGCGGTTATCATCTAAAACATATTATGAAGTGACTACGGGTTCGTTGCCGTGGCCAGTACTTCCACACTTGGCGGCACAGCATCGTACATCACCTTGAAGCGATTGACCAAGTCGCCATCGGTGTGCATACCATCGACAAAGCCGGGCTGGGTGGCCTGGTAGAGCAGCTCGACATTAACTGTATAGGGGCCTGCCTGGCCTGTGATATCGACCTGGTAGTGAACGCTATCAGCACCGCAGCCTTCATCGACTGTGCCTGCACCACAGTTGAAATCACTATCACCAGCCACGCCGGATGGAACCGTCTGCGATTCTATCGTTGCGGCTTTGCTATTAGTAAATCCGGACGGCGGAATACGATTGTCCTTGAGATATTGCGCCCCTTGCAGCAGTGTATGGGTGATATTGTCATTGACATCACCCAGTACCGTCTCATAGATAGCCACCTGCGACGGATCGTTGATGACATCACGATGCGGCTCGTAGCACAGGCTGGAATCGAAACCGTCGAGTTTATCTTTCGACATGCAGTCGGCTTTCAAACGCGCCGCATCTGTTGAAATATAGCCCCTCGCATCCGGCGCGCCAGATTCAAAGATCACATTGCCACCATTGTCTTTAACAGTCACATGCAGCCACGAGCGTCGACTGGGATAAGCAGACGGGACCTTGTGGCCGGCCTTGTTGGTGACTTTGACATTGAATTCAAGGTTATTACCAGCTTGTTGAGGTGTAGAAACCGCGACAGTGGCTGCACTTCCAAGGAAGCTTTTCGTCTGTGCAATCTGACTGTCAAAACCACTGACTGATGTCGAGCCTGCAATGCCGAGTTCGGTACGGTAGTCACGCAGTATTTCCAGCAGGTGTGCGTTGCCGCCAACCAGGCTGTGCTGTCCGTAGGGTGCGCGGTCAGCAGGTGCGCCCGGCGGTTGCAGGCTGATCGCTGTTTCATATACACCTGAGGGCTCCGGCATATGGCAATCCTGGCAATGGGTCGCCGGTACCCCGCTGGCATAATCACTGTTCTGCCACTCCAGGTAGGGGCCCTGCTCGAGGAAACTGATACCCGATGGTGCACCGGTATCCGGATCAATTGCAGGCGTGTACAGGGTATGGCAGGTCGCGCAAAGTGCTGAATCTGCAACATAGGCGCCTTCAGTCGGCCTGTGCCCAGTCTGGTTGTACATGTTGCTTCCGACCGGACCTGCATACTGCCCGTAAATACGTTTGTAATTGGTATCTGATGAATCCGCTATGGTGAATTGACCGGAAAACGTTTTTTCTGAACCAAGGTCAACGTTTTCAATCTGGTGACAAAGCGTACAGCTCACGCCTTCACGCGCATGATCCTCAGTCCTGGCGGTATCAAAGCGGTAATAGCCGTCAATATCAAGGTTTGTATTTGTCTGGTATGCATGAGTTCGCCCCATGGGCGCATGGCAGGTCGAGCAGGTATCTTCAATTAAGCCAGTCAGGTGCGGAAAGCTTTCGACTTCATCTTCTACTGCAGCCTGCCAGTAGGGATCATTGAATGCCTGCGCCATGACACTGTGCTGCCACTGGGTGCCCGGACTGATGTCTTTTCCATTCAAGATCATTTCTGTACCATCTGTTTTATGACAGGCTTCACCACATTTGGCAGCATTGGTGAATGCACCATTAAGACTCCAGTCACTCTTGAAAGCCGTATCAGTCGACATGGCATCGCTGTCGATGATCGTGCCAGTAGCACTGTCTACACTTAATCCCGCATTCTGCGGGTTGCTCAGCACCAGCTGCATGTTCTTGCTGGTGCCGGCCGCAGCTGCGGGATTGTCTAATACAGAAACGCTGATGAATTTCCGTACTTCACCCGGCGTAAATGTCACAGTTCCGCTAGCGGCTGAATAATCTGTACCGGCGACTGCAGTACCGTCGGCTGTAGCATATTCAACGTTAATGGTTTCGGCACTTGCAGTATCAAGGCTGAGCACAAACTCGAGATCATCTGCACCTTCGACTACCGTTGAGTCATAGATACCGACCTGAGCTGCAGATGGTGCTGCTGGCAGCGGCGCAGCAGGGTCATCAGAACTGCTGCAACCTAATGCAACCAGAGCAGATAAACATATCCCTGAAAAGCTTGTACTCCTGGGTAGCATCTTACTGAAATAACGCATGAAAAAACCTGTAAAATGACGCCATATTTTTGCTATGACATTGATATATCTAGGAATATTTTTGGACATTTAGGGCTGATCAGATCAGACATCAAACCCTAATACACGCATGACCGTGCGTCATTGAGAATTATCAATAATCAGAAAATAATTACAGTATCTACATGACCTGTATCAAGAATTTGAGCAGCATATTTTCTCGACCATCATGCTGTAATATGACTAAATTCATGTAAAGTAAAAATCATTATAAAACAAGGTTGCATACTCTATGGGGAATGAATTAGGACAGGCTTTCTGCACAAATGTGGAATGGTTGGGACGTGCACACTGTGACAAATGCCATATTCGCCAGTTGATGCTTTTCTCTGAATTGCCAGAATCGGCTTTTGAGCACATGCTGCAGCCGATAGACCATTTCATGTACCCGCCAGGATCAGTACTATATGAAGCCGGCAGTCATAAAGCGTTTATCTATTCGATAAGACGCGGTATGGTCAAGCTTGAGCATGTCACAGAAGATGGTTCCAACAGAATTGTTCGCCTTCTCGGTAATGGCTCAGCCATCGGTCTGGAGCTACTCGATGGCGCCGAAGGTTATCACCATACAGCCATTGCGATAAACCAGGTCGATCTTTGTAAAATTCCGGTTTCGACAATCAGGCAGCTTGAAAACAACCACCCAAAACTGTGCGTGCATGTTAGTCAGCAACTTCAAAACCAGCTGAATATTGCCGATCAATGGATCGTCGCTTTAGGCACCGGTGCCGCGAGACAACGTGTCGCCCAGCTGGTACTGGTACTGGAAAAGTTTTTTTCTGAAGATAATGGTGCGTTCATACTGCTTAACCGCGAGGACATGGCCGCGATGACAGGCATCGCCGTAGAAACCGTTAGCCGAATGATCGCGGAATTCAAGCGCCAGAAAATCATTTACCGGTTCAAAGACAATTTTTATATGTGTAATGTTGCCGCACTGCAGGAAATCAGCCACCAGGGTTGAATGGTGATTGAGGGATTACTCGGTGTCCCTGCGCCTCCCCCTGCCGTCTCGAGACTTCATCGCTAACTGTAAGTGGGATTTACGCGGCGCTTCCCTGCGCCTTGCCCTGCGGGCTCCCTGCGGTCGTGAAAAATCGTTCCCGACGATTTTTTGAACAAGGGTCCAAACCTGAGCCTCTCTCTCCGCCACATATAAAATCAGCCCCTGCCGTCTCAAGACTTCATCGCTGACTGTAAGAGGGATTTACGCGGCGCTTCCCTGCGCCTTGCCCTGCGGGCTCCCTGCGGTCGTGAAAAATCGTTCCCGACGATTTTTTGAACAAGGGTCCAAACCTGAGCCTCTCTCTCCGCCATACATAATAAAGCCCCTGACCGGGGCTTTATTATGTATGGCGGAGAGAGAGGGATTTGAACCCTCGGAACCCGCAAGGGTTCACTTGATTTCGAATCAAGCACATTCGGCCACTCTGTCATCTCTCCAACGAAATCTTTTAGTCAATCTAGCAGGCTATCGCCTGCAGTTCACTTGATTTATTCCGGGCGTCCTGCCCTCCACCCCTTCGGGGCCAGCTCTCTTCGGTCGCTGTTCAAATTTGTTCCCGACAAATTTGTCGAATCAAGCACATTCGGCCACTCTGTCATCTCTCCTTATTCAGGCTCTAGGGACTAGGATCTAGGTACTAGGTGTCGAAATATTTTCCTGGTTTCTAGAACCGAGTCCCTAGCACCTGCGAAGCAATGGATTATAATCTATTTGATTTCCAAATAATGTGCTGCACGGGATTTCGCTATTCAGATCAAAAAAACATTTTGCAAACCGCTGTTTATTTCTCTTGCATTGGTATTTGGCATTATCATTTTCCTGTTTAACGGGTTGCCGAGATTGATGACGCCATCCGTGCTTGAGCGCATAAAGCAGGATGGTGAGATTGTTGTGTATACCCGCAACAGCCCTGCAACCTACTACGAAGGCCCTGATGCGCCTGCCGGGCTTGAATACGACATGGCGAAAATGTTTGCCGATGAGCTTGGCGTGAAACTGACCATGATCATACCCGAAACACTGGGCGATATTCTTGAAGGCGTCGAGAAAGGCACTGCACATTTTGCTGCCGCCGGTCTTACCGTGACTGACGAACGCAAGAAGTATTTCCGTTTCGGTCCAGCCTACCAGGAAATAACCGAGCAGCTTTTATATCACGCTGATAAATCCAAACCCAAGAGCCTGTCAAAACTCGGCGGCGGCACACTGGAGGTTGTTGCAGGCTCAAGTCATGAAGAACGTCTCGATTACCTGAAAAATGTCATTAAGGATCTTTCCTGGAAATCGGTTACAGATCTTGAAACTGAAGATTTGATGCAGCTCGTTGCAGATGAGATTATTGATTACACCATCGCTGACTCGAATGAAGTCGCGCTGAACAAGCTATTTTATTTAAAACTGCGGGTTGCGTTCGATGTCAGCGAACCACAGCAGCTGGCATGGATGTTTTCTAATGACGAGGATGACAGCCTTTACAAAGAGGCAGTGAAATTTTTCGAAAAAATAAAAGAGAACGGTGAGCTGACTCGCATGATTGAACGCGCTTATGGCCATGTTGATAACCTGAATTATGTCGGCACCATTGTATTCAGAAGACATATTGCGCAACGCCTGCCATCTTATGAGTCCATGTTCAGGAAATATGCGAAAAAGCATGATCTTGACTGGCGCTTGCTGACCGCACTCGGTTACCAGGAATCCTTGCTGAATCCGGATGCTGTTTCTGCCACAGGTGTTCGCGGCCTGATGATGCTCACACGAAAAACATCCAAAGAGCTTGGCATCAAAGACCGGCTCGACCCGGAAAGCAGCATCAAGGGCGGCGCCAGGTATTTTGCAAAAACCCGGGATATGATGCCTCTTGAAATCACCGAGCCAGACAGAACCTGGCTGGCACTGGCAGCATATAACGTTGGTTTCTACCATGTTGAAGATGCACGCATTATTACCGAGCAACGCGGCCTGGATCCAAATAAATGGATCGACGTAAAAACATCATTACCACTGCTGGCGCAACGAAAATGGCACAAAGAAACGAAATATGGTTATGCCAGGGGTTGGGAGCCTGTCAGGTATGTGGAAAATATTCGCAGCTATTACGACATACTGCGTCGCGATGATGAGACCGCAGACCCGGCAGATCCAGAACTGGATGTTTTCGACATATTGCCCAGTGTGCTTTGATAAACTTATTCGATGTAATGCTGATATACAAAGAACTACAAGTAAATTTATATATATTTACCGCAGAGGCGCGGAGACGCAGAGAAAATAAATAAGGTTAATTCACTCGCTTTTAAAAAAGCTGCTCGTTACAAAATCACATACGGCCTGAACACACATAGAAAAACAATCATTCTCTGCGTCTCCGCGCCTCTGCGGTATAAATTCTAATTATCTTTGCGTCCTTTGCGTCTCTGCGCCTTTGCGTTGAATCAACGCTTCAATCATCTTTCTGCCGGTAGAAAATACCGGCATCGTGACGCACCATCTCGAAGTTATCATTGAGCGGCAAAACGGGTTCAGCCATGCCCGCTATTAATATCCCGGATGGATCCAGTAAAGTCGAGAATGACTCCAGCAACTTACTTTTCACTGGAACAGAAAAATAAACGAGCACATCAAGGCAGATGATTAAATCAAAATGCCCCTTGCCTTCAAAATCTTCCAGAAGATTACAGGTTGAGAAATTAATCATCGATTTAATATCGTCATTAACCTGCCACTGACCAGACTGCTCATCCATATATTTCTTCTGGTAAGGATTTACCATGCCTTCCATAGATGCTTGTTCAAATATTCCTCTGGCAGCAGCGTGAACAACAGTATCGGAAATGTCTGTCGCTTCGATTGTGACCCTGGCAGTAACATTTGCATCTTTACCTGCCTGGTGTATTTTCATCGCCAGAGAATATGGCAATTGCCCTGCGTTGCTTCCAATGACCCAGATACGATAGTTCTCGCGGTCGGAATTCAGTATGTCAGAAAGCAGGTAGTCATCGAGCAAATTGAACAGTTCTTTTGGTTCAAACCATTCATCTTCATGGGAAGTAATTGCCTGCAAAACACCATTTCTTACATCGATGGAATCTTTTTTCTGCATCTCTTCGACAAGTGTATCGAGGGAATCCAGGCTGAATTCCAGGATGACAGATTTCAACTTTGCCGTGATTGAGTTTTTGCGTTCTTCACCGATGACGATGCCGAATTCATCTTGCAAAACCATTTGCAGGGACTGGTAAGCGCCCCCCTGTTCTAAAGAAATTGATGACATTTATATTCCTGATTCTGTTATTTGTATCGAACAGGCTGAAATAAGCCGATTCACACTATGAGCATAGGATGAATTTGCCATAGTTCAAGAACATGGCTTGAAGAATTATATGTACTTGTTATGAATCAGGCACTTCTGAGCGGCGATCTGAACAGCTCCCGGCTTTTCAGCTTTCTGCTGCCCAGGTGGCTGTTGATGACATAGCGCATCAGCTTTTTGATTTCGGCGACACTGCCGGGCACTTCCAGCTTGCCGGCGCTGAAAGCCAGCAGACTGTCGCCTGATATCACGGGATTCTGCCTGGGCTGACCCATCTGGCACTGCACCGGCCCGTGCTCGAAATGATAGGCATAATGGCGCTCAGCCAGCACGGGTTCTCCTGAATCGGCGTCATGGGCGAGATTGAGACCGAAACCCATCTGTTCAAGCAGATTTTTCTCGAAATTACGCAATATGACTTCCAGCTTTGATGCCTGCTGCAAGGCGTAGAGCGTCTCATGATAATCGGTGAACAGCGCCTCATGCACATCGTTGCGATGCAGCAATATCACCAGTAATTCGTTCAGATAGACCGCCGACATCAGCGATTTGCCTCTCAATTCCGGTGGTCTCGCATCTGCCGTGTCGACACCCCTCAGGCTGGGCATGTCACCCCGACCGTACCAGCTGAGCAGCAATGGCCTGAATGGCTGCAATATACCACTGGTCCTGGAGCGCGGGCTACGGCTGCCTTTGGACATCAGCGACAGGCGGCCATGATTTCTGCTGAACACCTCCAGAATCTGGCTGCTTTCCCGATAAGGACGTTTGTGCAGAATGTAGGCGGGCTCGGCGTTGACTTGCATAGTCATATCTAGATATCAGGAGTGCGCTTAATCATCATAGATATATGTTATCTCGCCAGGGCACTAAGAATACAAATAAAAAGTTATTTATTTACCGCAGAGACGCAGAGACGCAGAGAAAGACTGATTCTTAATGTGTTTTCAAGCAGGAGAATCAAACTTATAACCTGCAACCTGCCGAAATACCGGGAAATAAACCTTATTTAATTCCTCTGCGTCTCTGCGCCTCTGCGGTAACTATCAATAATCATACGTTGCGGGTTTGGCAACTTGGCGAGAGTTACAAATATTCGATACCAATTATTCGTTAGTGTAACCCAGGCTGGCCAGGGCACGTTCGTCATTGGACCAGCCTTCTCGAATTTTCACCCACAATTCAAGATACACTTTGCCATCGAGCATTTTTTCTATATCAACACGCGCCCTGGTGCCGATGCTTTTTAACCTGGCGCCCTTGCGCCCGATGATAATGGCCTTCTGGCCTTTGGTTTCAACATAGATAGTGGCATATATTCGAGTGATTGACTCGCCTTCTTCAAAGCGGTCAATTTCTACGGTTGAGGTATAAGGCAGTTCCTGCCCGAGTTCGCGTATGAGTTTTTCACGGATAATTTCTGCTGACAGAAATCGAATATTTCTGTCCGTAATCTGGTCTTCAGGGAAAAAAGCTTCATTTTCCGGCAGACGCTCATACACATCGGCTTCGAGTTGTGTAATGTTCTCCGCGTGCAGCGCACTCACGGGTATGACAGCATCGAACTGGCGCATTGCCGTGAGCTTCTCGATATAAGGCAGCAGTTCGTTTTTATCACCGGTCTTGTCGATTTTGTTCACCACCAGCAGAACCGGCGCTTGTATACCCTGCAGACGATTGAGCACGACTTCATCTTCTTCAGTCCACTGCATAGCCTGCACCACGAACAAAACCAGGTCGACATCATTAAGGACAGAATTTGCCGCACGGTTCATGTAACGGTTAATAGCTGTACTGCGCCTGTTGTGAATACCGGGTGTGTCAACATAAATAACCTGTGATGTCGGGGATGTTTTAACCCCAAGTATTTGATGACGTGTCGTCTGCGGCTTACGTGACGTTATACTGATCTTCTGTCCGAGGATATGGTTGAGTAATGTAGATTTACCAACGTTGGGCCTGCCGATGATGGCAACAAACCCGCAATGAAATACGCTATCGTTCATTTGGATACTGTATCAGAGACTGCCTTGTTACGATGCAATTTTCTTGCTTACTTCCTCGATAGCCAGCTTTGCAGCCGCCTGTTCTGCCTTGCGTCTGCTCTTGCCCAGCGCGGCTGTAATACAATTCAGGTCTTCGATTCTGCACTCAACCTTGAACATCTGGTTATGCGCCTTACCGGTAATCTCGAGCACTGTGTAAACAGGTAGTGGGTAGCGCCTGGACTGCAACAGTTCCTGCAAGCTTGTTTTCGGGTCTTTCAGCGTCTGCACATCAGGAATGTTATGCAACTTTTCTGCATATAAACGCAGAATCAATTCGCGGGTGGCGTCAAAACCACTATCGATATAAACAGCCCCAAAAACAGCTTCGACTGCATCGGCCAGAATTGAATCACGCCGACGCCCGCCGCTTTTCAGCTCACCGGAGCCCAGCTTTATATACTGACCAAGTTCCAGTGTCTTGGCGATATCGGCAAGGCTGTCTTTGTTAACCAGGCTTGCCCTCAAGCGGCTCAAATCGCCTTCATCTATATCGGGATAGCGCTCGAACAGCCAGGCCGCGATAGTAAAATTAAGGATGCCATCGCCAAGAAATTCCAGGCGTTCATTGTTTACAGAAGCAGCACTTCTGTGGGTGAGCGCTTCAGCGAGCAATGTTTCATCCTTGAATGTATATTCAAGATGATCACAAAGCATCGTCAGCGCATTGTTTTGCGCCATCAACAAATCAATCCGGATTTACCTTGCCGGGACTCTTGCTTCATGCTTAAAGGAAACGATGTAATCAAGATTAGCCACTAGTTTACCGCGAGGCTCGTATTGAATCGTAACAAGGTAGTCGTTTTTAGATTTCGAGATTTTTACATTATCTTTTTTTATGTCGTAAATATTATTAATCCGCAACCTTTTTACGACCGTATCCCTGATTTTTTTTGGCGTTGCGCCTCTAAGTTCGGAATCCGTTTCCAGGCCAGCCATCAACGACTTCACACTGTGATCAGTCAGATACACGGGTACGACATTCATAGCGATTATTGCATTAAATAATACGATCGCAAGAAGTGCTATCCAGCTGATTAACGTTGCCCCTTTCTGATTATTCATAAAGCCAACCTCATTCATCGATCATGTTGCCAATGCGGCCCCATTTCACACCGCCATTCCAGTGCATCCATATCATGAATGCTTCACCGACAAGATTCCTTTCCGGTACTGGCCCCCAAACACGGCTGTCGTTACTGTTGTCACGGTTATCGCCCATTACGAAATACATTCCATCAGGAACAATATATTCACCTTCCAGACTACTCGGCCTTCCGGGCTGCAGCAGCATTAAGTGTTCAACGCCCTGCAGGTCTTCAGTATATTCATTTGCGTGAGCCTGACCCGGTCCTGCGTACTCGCCCACAAACTCTCTTTTCACCGGCTTACCATTTACATAGAGCACCTTATTGTAATAAGCAATATGATCACCCGGTAAGCCTACAATTCTTTTGATGTAATCCAGTGATGGGTCGCGCGGATATCTGAATACAACCACATCACCCCGTTCCGGATTACCTGTCTCAATAATCTTTTTATTCCACACCGGCAGTCGAATACCATAAGCAAACTTATTCACCAGGATGAAGTCGCCAATATACAATGATGGCAACATCGAACCTGATGGTATGCGGAAAGGTTCGACGACAAAGCCGCGTAATATGAAGACAATCAGCAGCACCGGGAAGAACGATTTTGAGTATTCGACGATAACCGGTTCTTTGCCGCCCCGCTTGACCTCAACACCCTGGTGTATTTCCGTGTTCGCCTGGATCACCTTGCTTCGTCTTGGCGCCAGCACCCATACATCCAGTGCCCAGATAAATCCCGTTATTAGCGTGCCGAGAAATAAATAAAAAGAAAAATCAAAAACCATCATGAGTAATCACTTACCATCCACTTTTAGTACGGCAAGGAAGGCTTCCTGGGGAATTTCCACTTTGCCAAATTGTTTCATTCGTTTTTTACCGGCCTTCTGTTTTTCCAGCAGCTTGCGTTTGCGTGTCGCATCACCACCATAACATTTGGCTGTTACATTTTTGCGCAGAGCTTTTACGTTTGTGCGAGCAATTATATGACGCCCGATTGCTGCCTGTATTGCCACATCAAACATCTGCCGCGGAATCAGTTCCTTCATTTTGTCGGCCACTTCCCGACCCCGGCGTTGACTTATGTCCTGATGTGCAATTATAGACAATGCATCAACTCTTTCATTATTGATCAGTATATCAACCTTGACCAGCTTATCTGCCTGGAAGCGCGCAAAGTCGTAATCAAATGAAGCATAACCAC
>CAZRKQ010000117.1:0-32203 GCA_964600755.1 uncultured Thiotrichaceae bacterium | reverse complement strand
GCTGTAACAGCATTCGCAACGGATGCGGATACGAACAGTGCTGTACCCAGTAAAACGTTTCTAATTTTCATCATTTACTCCCTGCAACGAATTGCAATTTTTTCTCATTTCAATACCAGCTTTGATTAAGCCGGCTCGTGTAATATTTTTCGACTCCCAAATAAAGCTCGATCCATATTTCGACCTGCTTGACTAAATGTAGGCAAACTTCGTGCCTAAATTTAATAGCGACTAAATTTCAATGACTTAGAAGAAGAACTGCAATGTGTATTATTGCTATCTGTAAGTAATTTCGACATTGTTATTATCATGAAATAATCAATCTGATAATTAATTCCTTGTGTATCAATATGTTGTCGGCCTCATCATTGTCATCGCCAGTGCTGCTGCTTTTGCCAAAAACATATAAACTTGCCCGTAAATTTATATTATTCTCTTTTGTTTCAATATGTTATGTAATTTTTGCATGTAAGATTTTCCGACACGATTTTTAGGCCCGTGGGCCATGGATGTCTTTTAAATATACATTTTTTGACAAATGGGCCAATAAAAATTAGTAGTCACCACAATACTTATATATACTTCAATGATATATATCACTTTTTAGGTGTAACTATTTTCGACAACTGCCTTGATAGGCTATAGCCTACAGGACGGCCTTTTATGGCGAAACAGCAGTAATTGAGAACGCACGTGCAAAAAAAACGCTGGTTTAATAACCAGCGTTTTTATTAAGAAAGTGTGGTTTTACAGAAACGTCTAGCGATGAATTTTTCAATTCAGCTCCTGAAATAGTCTCTAACCATCCATAAATAAGTGAATTAAATCAATCGAAAATGACAAACGGCCTGTCTTTCAGCTGACCTGATCCCTGGCAGCCCTGATCACCTGTACCCCCGCCCCCGGCTTGTGTGCATGCGTGCTGAGGCATCGCTTCCAGGCACTGGACCCGGGTGTATGCTTGTACAGCCCATGCAAGTGACGGGTAATGGACTGCAGGCGCTCGCCCGAGTCCAGTTGTGCTTTTACATACTCGGTGAACGCATCCATAATCTCCTCC
Organism: uncultured Thiotrichaceae bacterium; assembly: GCA_964600755.1. Taxonomy (GTDB): domain Bacteria; phylum Pseudomonadota; class Gammaproteobacteria; order SZUA-229; family SZUA-229; genus JABDQW01. The sequence continues at coordinate 31,143 of CAZRKQ010000117.1, read as the reverse complement.
CTGGAAGGCCCGGCATCAGGCCCGCCATAGAACAGGTGATCGACCTGTGCCAGCAGGTAGGGATTGTGGTAAGCCTCTCTGCCCAGCATGACACCATGCACATGTTCAAGATGGGCAGCCATATCATCCAGCGTCTTGATGCCGCCATTGATGACAATGTTGAGCTGCGGATGTTCGGCTTTGAGGCGGTAGACATAATCATATTGAAGCGGCGGGATTTCGCGATTCTGTTTCGGACTGAGCCCCTGAAGCCAGGCTTTGCGTGCATGCACGATAAAGGTGTCGCAGCCTGAGCCGACCACGGTTTCGATGAATGCATTGAATGCCTCATAACTTTCCATGTGATCGATGCCGATTCGGCACTTGACGGTCACCGGGATTTCAACGGCTGATCGCATGGCATGTATTGACTCTGCGACCAGCTCCGGTTCTGCCATCAGGCAGGCACCGAAACGTCCGGACTGAACCCGGTCACTGGGGCAGCCGACATTCAGGTTCACTTCCGAGAAGCCGGCATCCTCTGCAATGCGGCTGCACTCGGCCAGTTCAGCCGGGTCGCTACCGCCGAGCTGCACCGCCAGCGGCAATTCACTGGCGTGGAAGCGCAGCAGTTTGTCCCTGTCGCCATGCAGCACCGCACCGGTTGTCACCATTTCGGTATACAACAGTACATGTTTGGAGATCAGGCGCAGGAAATACCTCGCGTGTCGGTCGGTATAACCCATCATCGGCGCTATTGAGACAGTACGATTCAGCATGCGCGCATTTTAGCCGATGTCCTCAGTTTAGATAAACAACCACAGGTCGTGGCTTCAAGGCTTTATTAGCAGCGCTCTGTGACACAGACCCGGATTACGCTTCGCTTCATCCAGGCTACCCACTGGCAGATTTTGTATGGTGAAAATTGAATCCGGTTAGATGATTAAAGACTTTTTCTCTCGCAGAGGCGCAGAGAACGCAGAGTTGATGTGTATTGAGTAGTGCAGCCCGCAACGCTTCGCTTATGCAGGCCTACAGCTGCTCCTCGCTATTCACTATTCACTGATAACTGCTCACTGCCTATAAGAGACAACATCCACGCCGTAGAACCGGGGTTGTTGTTTATCGAAAGCGCAAATGAAGCCAGTGTCTCTTCGGCCATCTGCTGCCATTTTTTATCGCCGGTGAAAACGGCAAGCCGGTACAGGTTTTCAACAGCTATCGCATTGGGCGCCGGCAGCGCGCCGTCATAGGCGGACCTTGAACGGAACAGCACATTCTTGTCAGTGCCTGATTCATAAAAGCCTGCTTTATTATCGTCATAAAACAGTTGCACCTGCTTTTCAGTCAACTGTCGTGCCAGCTGCAGCCATTGCTTGCTGTTGGTTTGGTCATACAATGCCAGTAAACCATTTATATACCAGGCATAATCATTCAGCGTCGCATCGATGCCCACTTCGCCATCACGCAGGCGACGGAACAGGCTATTCGTCTTTTTATCCACTAAATTTTTTTGCATAAAGCCTGCCGCCTTTGTTGCAGCATCCAGATAGTCTTTGTTTTCAAACACCCTGGCGGCTTCAACCAGTGCTGTAATCATCATGCCATTCCATGCGGTGATGACCTTGTCGTCGAGGTGCGGGCGCGGTCTTTGCAAACGTACCTCATACAACTTACGCTTGGCACTGTTGATCAATGCCGCCTCTTTCTCCGTCAGTTTTTTGTCCCTGAATTCATCGCTTATATAAAGAATGTTAAGTCGTTCAAACTCACCTCGCGGGTCTGACTCGATATTCCCATTGTCACGAATGTCGAAATAACGCCTTATTAAATCCCATTCATCCTTGTGCAGCGAAGACTTGAGCTCTGCTGCCGGCCATAGATAATAGGCACCTTCTGCATGCTCACCGGGTTGACCCGGCCGTTCGCTGCTTGCATCCAGTGCCGAATAAAACGCGCCTTGTGGGTGCAACATTTCAGCTAAAACAAAATCCAGCGTACCAAGCACGATGTCCCGGTAATGTTTATCAGGCTCGATCTCATACAGGCGCGTAAATGCAAGCGACATCAATGCCTGCGAATAAAGCATTTTTTCAAAATGCGGCACCTGCCATTGCTCGTCTACTGAATATCGATGAAAACCGCCACCTGCCTGGTCGTAAATACCACCCTGTGACATCGCAACCAGTGTATTGCGCACCATAAGCAATGCCTGTTGCGAGTATTCCTGCTCGCTGGCGGCAACTTCCAGCAACAACATAAAAATACCCGGACGGGGAAACTTCGGTGCGGCGCCAAAACCGGCATATTCATTGTCATAGATATTACTGATCTGCTCCATGCCGAGCTTGCGTACGTCCTTGTTAATGCTGATACCAACTGTTGATTCATCGGCATCAGCTTTTATCTTCGAGCTTATTTGTGCAGCGATCATATCGATACGGCCTCTATCCTGATGCCATAGCTCGTTCACCTTGAGCAATAACTCCGTCAACCCTGTACTGTTAGCCGTACTGACAGGCGGGTAATAGACACCCGCATGGAAAGGTTCAAGATCATGATTTAGAAATACGGTCATGGGCCAGCCGCCATAACCATTGATAAGCTCTGTGGCCGCCATGTAGACATTATCAATATCCGGGCGCTCTTCACGATCCAGCTTGATGCTAATGAAATGCCTGTTAAGGATGGCGGCAATCTTTTCATTCTCGAAAGATTCGTGGGCCATAACATGGCACCAGTAACAGGTTGAGTAACCAATGGAAAGAAAGATGGGTTTGTTCTGCTGACTGGCCTGTTCAAAGGCATCCTCACCCCATGCGTACCATTGAACCGGGTTATAAGCATGTTGCAGCAGGTACGGACTATTCTGCTGGATCAAGCTGTTAGGCTTATTGCCAGCCGCCTGATTTGTCTGCAGATAGCTCTCAACCGTGTTCTGTAATATCTCAGCACAGACGCTACCGATATACACGCTAATGAGCAGGAATAGCGCTGTAACGCGAATAAACATCAGGCCTGGCATTTTTTCCCGAAGCACTGGTTTGTCCCTGTACACTATATTTTTGTAGCCAGTTCGACACCCTGCCTGATGGCTCGTTCAGCATCGAGTTCCACTGCCTTATCGGCACCACCAATAACGTGAACCAGCATACCGGAGCTGGCCAGCTGATCTGCCAGCGTTCGATTCGGGCTCTGCCCTGCACATAAAACCACGTGATCGACATCAAGCACGCGTGAATCTCCATTATTCATCAGATGCAAACCCCGGCCGTCAATTCTGTGGTATTTAACACCGTTAAGCATTTCAACCCCGGCATTTTTCAATGCAGTCCTGTGGATCCAGCCCGTAGTTTTACCCAGTGTAGCGCCCATCTTTGATTGCTTGCGCTGCAACAGGTATACCTTACGTTCAGCAGTCGTTTTTTCTGGCTGTTGCAACAGCCCACCACGGCTCTTATATTCAGTATCCACACCCCAGCTGTGTAGCCAGTGCGTTTTATCCTGTGGTATATCCTGATGAACAAGCAGCGAAGCCACATCAAAGCCGATGCCCCCTGCCCCGATAATTGCAACACGCTTTCCGGGTACAACTTTTCCGCTAATGACATCTACGTATGACACGACTTTGCTGTGGTTTATTCCATCAATGTCAGGTTTTCTCGGTGTGACCCCGGTAGCCACAATGACCGCATCACATTCAGTAGCGCGTATCTGCCTTGCTGTCAGGCCCTGCCCCAGCTTCAAGATCACACCATTATCTTCCAGCGCATGGCGGAAATAGCGCAGCGTTTCATAGAACTCCTGTTTACCGGGTATCTTTACTGCCAGATTCAGCTGACCACCGATATCCGCAATATCATAGGCCGTCACAGTATGTCCGCGCTGCGCAGCAACACTTGCGAATGCCATGCCCGCAGGCCCCAGGCCGATGACAACAATCTTTTTGGGAATTTTTGTTTTAGTATATTCAAGCTCGGTCTCGTAACACGCACGCGGATTAACCATGCAGGTTGCGCGTTGTTTGCGAAAAACCCTGTCAAGACAACCCTGGTTGCAGGCTATACAGGTATTGATGCGTGTCGCCTGGTTGTGTTTCGCCTTGTTGATGAACTCCGGGTCAGCAAGAAACGGTCGCGCCATCGAAACCATATCCGCCTCGCCATTTTGCAGAACCTGTTCCGCCTGTTCAGGGGTGTTGATTCGATTGGACGTGATTAAAGGGACCGACACGGACTGTTTCAGCTTCGCAGTTACCCATGTGAATGCGGCCCGTGGCACCATGGCAGCTATGGTGGGTATCCTGACCTCGTGCCAGCCAATACCGGTATTGATCAAGCTGACACCGGCTTGTTCCATCGCCTGCGCCAGTTGCACCACTTCATCCCAGCTGCTGCCATCTTTCAGCAAATCGAGCATGGATAGCCGGTACATAATGATCCAGTCACTACCTACGGCTTTACGGGTATTAGCAACGATCTCGATGGCAAATCGAATCCTGTTCTCGAATGAGCCGCCCCATTCATCCTCACGCTTGTTGGTATGTGTGCAAATGAACTGATTGATCAAATAACCTTCTGAACCCATGATTTCAACGCCATCATATCCGGCTTTCTTCGCCAGCAATGCCGACTTCACGTAGGCATCAATCGTGCGTTGTATTTTCCTTGCAGACATCTGGCGCGGCTTGAACGGCGTAATCGGGGCTTTTATTGCAGATGGCGCTACCGCAAAAGGGTGTATTGCGTAGCGCCCGGCATGCAGTAACTGCATACAGATCTTGCTGCCTGCAGCATGAACTGCAGTTGTCAGCTTTTTGTGTTTGTAAACTTGCCATGAATAACTGAGCTGCGACGAAAACGGCACCAGTTGCCCGGAAAAATCCGGTGATATGCCACCGGTCACGATCAGGCCAACGCCCCCTCTGGCGCGTTCCGCATAAAACTCAGACAGTTTCTTAAATCCGCCACGTACATCTTCCAGGCCGGTATGCATCGAACCCATAATGACGCGGTTCTCCAGCCTGGTAAAACCCAGATCCAGTGGTTCAAACAGCTTGGGATAGCGCTCGGGCATTTTCTGATCTCATTATTAGCCGGATGGACACACCAGCATCCCGGCATTTTCAGCCATGCATCTACCAGCCTAAATATCGGTAGAGATATAATGGTATTCTTTCTTGTGTGAAAACAGCCATCTTATATCAATAGCGTGATGTCTCAACTGAAACAATTCATTGTATTTGGCCTGTTAATGCTTTTCTGCCTGGTAAACACAGCAGCAACCAGTGCAACCTACACCAGCCCGGAGACTATTGATGGCGCACAGAAAATTGAAGCAGAAGGCTTGATTCAACTTGCCAATCAGAACGAATCCCAGATCATCATAGACTCTCGTATCAGCTCCGATCGAAAACTGGGCTACATACCCGGATCAATAAGCCTGCCAGACACGGACACCAGCTGTGAATCACTGGCGCGGATAATTCCGCAAAAATCTGACCCGGTCGTTTTTTACTGTAACGGCGCCAAATGTCGCAGAAGTGATAATGCTGTTGTCATCGCTGCAGACTGCGGATATACAAACATTTACTGGTTTCGAGGTGGAATTGAAGCATGGAGAGCAAATAATTATCCAATACGAAAATGAACGCGCTGCGACGCATCAAACTTGGTTTATCTGACAAGATTTCAGTTACGGTGATCGCTGTTGGTGTTCTGGGCCTGATCCTTGTTTACTATACGAGCATCTACTATCGCAATATTGCATATGAACACTATCAACGCACGTTACAGATTCTTGCAACAATCAAGATTGAAGAAATTATTATCGATCTGAAATCCGATGCTGCGGATCTAGCACGTGCAATCGAGCAACAGCCGGGCTTTCACCAGCATGTCGTCGAAAACCAGCAGGAGGAATTAGCCAGGCAGCTTGATGACCAGTTTTATCAATATTTCGTCACCGCAAACATTATTAATCTCTCCAAACTTTATGTCGTTGACGTTAACTTCAATATCATCGGTGAATCAAACGAAGGTATAAATACGGCGGCATCAACCCGGCTAATTTGTCCGGAATTGAGCCAAAACGCCAGTTTACGTACGGGCGCAGAACGGCTGCAACTGATTGCCGGAACATGCGATCACAATCAACATCCGCTGTTTGTACTGATATCACCCAGCGGAGGACTTAAACCGGATGGATATATCCAGGTAGTCGCTGACCTGGCGAGCAGCCTGCAAAAGCTGGAATTGGCCCTGGGCATGCCTGTACAAATTCAGTTACAAAATGGCGAGATCAGCTATCAGTCAGAAGACTGGATAGAGGTAATGAACGACAACAATCATTTGGCTGTTGTATATAAGCTTGGCACATACAACAATGAGAATTCGGTCAATATCTTTTTACTGGCAGACATGACAGAGTTCAATCAGCGTGTTTTGTCACACAGAAACTGGGTCATGGCGCTGGCAACGATATCTGTTGCAGCAACTGTCATGCTGATTCTTTATATCCTGCAGAGCTCCACTATTACCCCGCTATCGAGGATACACAGAATTCTAAACCGTTTAAATCAGAGCGGCGTCTCACTGGAAAAGGAAACCCGGGTACTGTTCGCACAACTACTCGAAAATATAATTACCCTGCAGAAAGACAGAAAACAGAGGTTTGCCGTTATGATCCTGGATCTTGATAACTTTGAAGCAGTTAATCAACAATTTGGCCATGAAGCCGGTACTGAATTGCTCAAACATGTTGGTGACCGGCTGTCTGGTATATTAAGAGACACCGACATCATTTCATGGACAGGAACTGACACCCCGGGACACAAGCTGCTGCCGGTTGATACCAAAACAGAATATCGCGCCACCCTGGCCAGGCTTGGCGGTGATGAATTCGGCATGCTGCTACCGACTGTAGAAGACGAACAGCAGGCAATATCCGTTGCCCAACGCATCATCGACAGTCTGGACGCACAATATACAGTTAACAATCAACAAGTTAAACTACGATGCTGTATTGGCATCAGCATGTATCCAGATCATGGCCAACGCGAGCAGGAACTGATAAGGAATGCGGATAAAGCCATGTTCAAGGCCAAGCACAGCAGCGGAAAATACTGCATTTACAGCGCCAAAACGCTATAGTTGGAAAAAAATACCATCCTGGTACGGCAATAATATGTATAACGCGTATTTCGGTTTCAAAGAATCACCATTCTCAATCGCCCCTGACCCCCGTTATTTATACATGACGGAGCAGCATCGGGAGGCCCTGGCGCATCTTGTCTATGGTCTCAACAGCGAAGGTGGCTGCATCTTGCTAACAGGTGAAGTTGGTACGGGTAAGACAACCGTATGCCGATGTTTGCTGGAGCAGATCCCGGAACAGTCAAATATCGCACTTGTGTTCAATCCGAAAGTTACCGCAACAGAACTGCTTGAAACTATCTGTGACGAACTCGGCATTGAATATCCAGAGGGCGAAAACAGCGTAAAAACCTACATTGACCGTATCAATGCTTTCTTGCTGCAGGCGAATGCTGCCGGGCAGAAAACCGTATTGATCATTGATGAAGCGCAAAACATGGATAGTACGGTTCTTGAGCAATTACGGCTTTTGACAAATCTTGAGACCAACCAGCGTAAACTGTTACAGATTATCGTTCTTGGCCAACCTGAATTGCTCGAGATACTATCGCGCGAGAACATGCGCCAGCTGGCACAGCGGATCACAGCGCGTTTCCATTTGAACCCGTTGTCACGCAATGAGCTTAAAGCATATATCAGCCACAGACTTGCGGTAGCCGGTTCAAACGTTCAGCTGTTCGATGAAAAAACACTAAAAAGGCTGTTCCAGCTCAGTAATGGCGTACCGCGTATCATCAACATCATCTGTGACCGTGCACTGCTGGGTGCCTATGTGGAAAACAAATCCAGGATAGAGCTACAGACACTGAATAATGCTGCTGTAGAGGTCTTTGGCAAAATACAGCAGCCGAAACATGCGAAATCGCGCTGGCCCGTTGTTACAGCCATGGCTGCCAGTATCGCTGCCATTGCTGCTGCCGCGTATCTAGTATTTCAAACCGCACCGCCACCGGACACTTCATTAGCGCAACTTACCGGCGAGAACTCACATCAGGACATAGCGGATTCTGCCCGCGAACAGACTGATGAAAGTACAACGGTTGCGCTCGCTACCGCTCCATCCGGCGATATGCCTTTGAACAAAGTAGAGGTTAATGAGACTTTAACCGAACAGCAGCCCGAGCAAATAGCCGAAATCCTGGTGAAAAGCGATGTCGACATCTCATCAGACTTTAAGCACCTGGTGTTTTCTGCAGCCAAAAATAGCAAGGCCAAGGCCTATGCTGACCTGTTCGATGTCTGGAGTAAACAATACAATTCTGCCAAAAATGGAAGCGCATGTGCTTTTGCCATGAACAATGGCCTCAGCTGTTTACATCGACAGGGCAACTTAAGAAGCCTTGCCATCCTGAACCGTCCCGCAGTGCTCAAGTTCTATGACGAACAGAATAATGCCGCTTATGCAATTCTCACCTACCTTAATGACAGCGAGGCAACACTGCGCAGGGGCGATAAAACCTTAACAGTTTCTGTTGATACGCTTAACGAATACTGGTTGGGCGAGTATTCATTGCTCTGGCAGAAACCCCCCTATTACCAGTCATCTATACAACCAGGCAGCCATGGACCAATTGTTCAGTGGCTGGACCAGCAGCTTGTCCGCCTATACGGGCAAAATGATATTCCGACTATTCACGATACCTACAACGATGAATTAAAGTCTCAGGTTATGAAATTCCAGCAAAGCAAAGGCCTGAAGCCCGATGGTGTTGTTGGCCCTCACACCTTCATCCTGCTGAATTCCGAACTTGAAGTGAATACGCCGCTACTCAACACGAGGAAAGGCTGATGTCCTATATCCTCGATGCTTTAAAAAAATCCGAACAGGAACGCGGCCATGGCTCAGCTCCCAGTGTGCAGACACTGCATTCCTCAGGCCTGAGCTATGACACCAGCAAAACACATTTATGGCCTTACATTCTGCTTGCAGCTATTGTTATAAATCTTGCGGCCCTGCTGTACTTCATTGTCGCCAAAAACGATATTGGCACATCAACGCAAGATCAGCAGGGCATTGCTGCAACAAAACCGGCAGTAACAGGCACAGCGCAAACGCTTACGAACAAACGAGTTGTTACTACAACGCGGGGTAAAGGCTCCGAAGATGCCATTGTTTACAAACCGGTATCCATGCCGGGCACGAATCAGGTGGTTGTAAAAGAGATTCCGAGAGCAAAAGAAATCAAAACGGCACAATTCCAGCAAACCCGGGGGGCCGTTCTGGAAATGGATGAGCTCCCGTTTGAAATGCTGCAGCATATTCCAGTAATGGAATTTTCGGCGCACGTCTATTCAAGCAATCCGGTACAGCGCAGTATTGTAATCAACGGCCGTTTGATGGAGGAAGGTGACCGGTTTGCTTCGGATTTGCTTCTAAGTGAAATTACACCTGATGGGGCTATCTTTGATTTCCAGGGACAGCTGTTTCATCAAGGTGTTATCGCTGCATGGAACTGAGTCTTAGAATTCGCACTCAGAAGCCAGGCACATCCTTTTATTATTGGCAGGATGTATAAACTCAAGCTGTTCGGCATGAAGCATCATACGATCAGCATTTTTGCTATCCATATCATTGTATAAACGGTCACCCACGATGGGATGTCCTAACGCCATGCAATGAACTCTCAACTGGTGCGTTCGTCCTGTCACTGGCCGCAGCTGTAACCGGCTCGATTGCCCAATCGCAGCGGTATCCTCATATTGAAGCAAGCACCATTGTGTCTGCGCCTGTTTTCCGTTCACATAATCAATAACCTGCATTGGCCTGTTATCCGGATCACCGCGCATGGGGACATCAATACTGCCCGAGCTTTGTTCGATCGCGCCATCAACCACTGCAACATAGCATTTTTCAACCTCTCGATCATGAAACAGGCGGCTTAGTTGCCTTTGCATTCCAGGCCCTATGGCAAGCAGCATGACACCGGAAGTATGACAATCAAGGCGATGCACAACCCGGATATCGTTGATATCCTGTTGCAGGCGCGAGACCACACAATCGCGTTTATTTTCACCCCGCCCGGGTACTGACAGCATACCGGAGGGTTTGTTTACAGCGACCAGATAATCGTCCTGGTAAATTATTTCGAGGTTCATTGAGGATAAAAAGGGGTATTACATACCCCTCTAATAAAGCAGCCGAGTTGTTGCAGAAATCAGCTTCCCTGTTCTATGGCTCAGTAAATCTGCTGATCAATAAAATCCTCTTCACGAAATCCCTCGTCAGTGTTGCGCCTGGCAAAGCCTGAGCGTCTGTCACCTCCATTTTTATCAAAGCGAACGACACGCCTTTGCTCTAGTGTCACACGGCGTTCGTTGCCATAGCGCCGGTCAGGCCCAAGATAATCTGCAGTACAGATATCAGTCTTACGAATGTATGTAACCATTATTTACACCCCCGCAAGCATAGAACAATAATATAATCTCAAGAATTAGCCACTGACGCAAATTGAATTCATTGATCAAGGTCACTTTTTTGCACATAAACAGCCTGCGGCGGAAAATTCTGTGGCACCCAAAACAGCACGTTGATGAATTATTTGCTATTTCGGCAAGCGTATGAACTATGCTGCCTGATTGAGCACAAACTACTTGAAAGCCTTTGCTGCGGGAGATAAACGATTGCCCTTGCGTTGCAGTACATACCAGTGGCGTATGATGGGAAAATCCTGTACTGCTACTGTATCAAGCCGGCCTGTTTACCGCTCCAGTTCGAGGGTATTCATTGAAACTGTTCACGGTTCAAATCCTGTCTCACTGCCTGCTGAAACAACCTGAAAGGTGTAAGCTGTTACTTCTGCTAACCGATGGTAATCCGGCTGAAATTGATGTACACAATCCACAGCATCTGTGTCACGATATCAAATCGGCCGATTACTTCAGAGTCAGAATTTTTGCGCCTTCAGCAGGCAACTGCTCATCCCTGTAGCGTTTGTTGAGAAGCTCCATTGCCTGTCTGAACTCGGATATCAGACGAAGTTGCAGGTCACTGTTCTTGTGCTGGTAAAACACAACTTCGCAAGGCATCGGATCCATTAATGCATCGCGATCATGCGATTTATCGAACTGCCAGGCGAGCAGAATAAGTCTGCCGCCAACATCATTTGAAACAGCATACGACAGACTATCGACAAATATAATTTCGTTCCTGTCCAGCACAGCCATAAACTGCATGCTGCGAATAGGCACAAATACATTCCCGGTTTCACTACGAGATTGCAGAGAATGATAGAGGTTATAAATGTTGGCAGGTACCATCCATTTTTCACGTTCAACCTCTCCGGGCAAAAAGAAGGTTTCGATCAACTTATCACCTCGCTATTTGGCTCTAGTCCTCGTTAGCATCGGGTGTCGGATCCCAGCCGAGGGTCTTCGCTTTTTCTATGACCGGGCCGTTGATCTCCGAATGACGTTTTCTCAGATCATCTGGCAGGTTGCTCACAAGGCAGCCATATTTATCCCATTCTCTTATTACCTGTTCGCTGACCACCTGCAACTGACTGTTGGTCCATTTTTCGCATTTTTCCGTTTCAGGTAATATCCCGAACAGCCATGCGTCCCTTATCATATTCCCGATCCGGGTCATTCCCCCGTAATAATCGTTGTCGATGCCGGGGTAAACTGGTTGGGGCATAATTATCTCCTGCTGGTTGATAGCGCTGTACTGCATTAAATGAAAGCAGAGTCATCTTGCCAGGTGTGTTAACACAGGGACAATGACCAGAAGCACTGGATAATACGAAAACTTGATGCTGTGATGAAGCCTGTGTATATCATTTTGACGATTTTTCAGTTTATCAGTCAGAACGGTAACAGATTATCACTCCAGTCAATGAAAGCATTGCAAGTGGATAGTAAAAATTCAAATACTTATTCGACTCATGTCAGTGATCATGCGTATTCACCGCCCCTCTGATTGTTCCGCAGGCGCTATGTACCAAAATGCTGCAGCAGTATCACCGGCCTAGGTAGATTCCTCGTCCGGTTCCGCTAACGGGGGTGCTTTCCCGTAAAGCACTTTTTCAAGCGCAGTGGTACGCTGGCTGACATGATGTTCCTGCGGCACATAATGGAATACGTCCAGTTTTTGCAGGCGCTGCAACGGTTGACCTCTGGCGCCAACGAGATATACCGGACGACCGGCACGTGCCATATCGAGAATGGCCTCTTCCAGTGCCAGCGCTGACGAAACCCCGAGATGGGCAACATCGGTTAAATCCACTATCAGCGCCTTGCAGCCCTTGACTTCGGAATTTTTTCGGCTGATTGCACGTGACACACCAAAAATCATGGTGCCACGCAGATACAACAACATGATTTTACCTTCAGCCGTTTCCAGCAAGTCACGTTCATAGGCCGTCAACTCGAGGTCGGTATCGTCCGGATCAGTTACCACCTTCACATCATCAGCCTGCAGTTCTGACAACCGCGTCACAGTCATGACATTCGCCACGAACAGGCCGATGCCAACTGCCACGATTAGATCGACGAACACTGTCAGCAGGATAACACCGTAAGTAATCAGTGCGCCTTTACCGGAGATAACATGGGCACGTTTGAGAAAACGCCAGTCGATGATATTGACACCGACCTTGAAGGCAATGCCCGCGAGCACCGCAAGCGGAATGACCGAAGTCAGCTCCGCTGCCCACAAAACCACCAGTAATAATATGCCGGCTCTGATCAGTCCGGATAAGGCAGTTCGCGCCCCGGCCTGAATGCTGACCACGGTTCCCATGGTGGCACCTGCGCCCGGCAGACCGCCAAACAGGCCTGACATGACATTGCCGATACCCTGGCCGAGCAGTTCCTTGTCGGAATTATGCTGTTTGCCGGTGAGACTGTCGGCCACCACCGAAGTCAGCAATGCATCGATACAGCCGAGCATGCCCAGCACCACGGCATCGACCAGCACCACCTGCCACTGTTCGATACTGAACACCGGCATCATCAGCTCGGGCAGTCCTGTCGGGATTTCGCCAATGCGGCGTATACCCATCTCATTGAGTAGCCATACCGACACCAGCGTACCGATGATCAGGGCAACAAGTTGCGGCGGTACGTAACGCTGGAATGTTTTAGGCATAAAAAACAGGATCAACAGCGTGAGTCCTGCCAGTGCGGCCTCCTCCAGGCACACCCCGGCCAGTATTTGCGGAACTTGCTGCAATATTTCGAGGACACCCCCCGGAGACGCCTGCCCGAGCATCGGACCAATCTGCAGGATAATCAAGATAATACCGATACCCGACATGAAACCGGAGACCACGGTGTACGGCATCAGGGTGACATACTGCCCCAGGCGCATGATCCCGAATAGAATCTGGAACAGGCCGGCCAGGATCACCACAGTGAAAGCCATGGCCAGACCATTGACCGGATCGGCTGCAACCAGTTTGACAATGACCGCGGTAAACACCACGGTCATAGGACCGGTGGGTTCCGAAATCAGCGTGGGCGAGCCGCCAAAAAGTGCTGCAAAAAAGCCGACCAGGATCGCGCCGTAAAGACCGGCTTCCGCGCCTGCCCCCGAGGCAACACCGAAAGCCAGCGCCATCGGCAATGCAATGACAGCGGCAGTGACGCCACCGAATATATCGCCATGCAGATTATCAAAATGAATTTCGTTGAAAATTTTCATTTTTTATAATTCCTGTGGCAACTGTATGGCATTACACAGGCGTTATCCCGTCGTGAAAACGAAATGTGTATTTCCATATCCTGCCCAATGACTCATTACATCAAGTGGTGAGCACCGGCCTTATCATGATTTTTTTCTGGCCTTCTTTTTTTTACGCCTGGCAGTCTTTTTCTTGCCATCGTCAAGCATGACTTTCAAGGCGGGCCACATTTTCTGCATGCGTTCACGGAATATCGGTTGATAATCAATGGCAAACTCGAGAAATGTACGTGCAATCAGCGATAATTCCTTGCCCTTGGGGTAACCAATGTACCAGTTTCGAAGAATCGGGAAACCCTGTACATCAAGGATAGCGACCGGCCCGTCAACGCCCTCCAGGGTCAGGGTGTGCAGCGAGAGCACCGACAGACCCAGGCCACTCACAACGGCATGCTTGATGGCCTCGTTGCTACCAAGTTCCATGCGCACGTTCGGCCGCAATCCCTTGGCGTCAAAGGTCCTGAAAGTAAGGTCACGAATTCCCGAACCGGGCTCACGCATAATGAACGGTTCGCTGGCAATTTCCTCCAGCTTGATGTTCTTCTTGTTTACCAGGGGATGATTTCTAGGTGCCATAACAACCAGCGGATTCGGTGAGAACGGGTGGACCTCGATTTCGATACCGTCTTCGGGGGCCTGCCCCATAATATAGAGATCGTCTTCATTGGCATGCATGCGTTCGAAGATCCGGTGACGGTTGGCAACCTCCAGCGCAAGGTCGATACCGGGATAGATGCGGCTGAACTCGCCCAGCACTTCCGGTGCCAGGTATTTTGCAGTGGTCACTACACCAAGGCGCAAACGCCCTCTTTTTAGTCCCTTGAGGTCGGCGAATTTCATTTCCAGGTTAGTCAGTATTTCGAACATGCGTCGGCAGGCATCGTAAAGTTCGACGCCCGCTTCCGTCGCTTCGACGTTGCGGCCGACATGTTCGAACAGGGGCAGACCCAGGGCATCTGTCAGTTTTTTGATCTGCATGGAGACGGTTGGCTGGGTCAGGAACAGTTCTTCAGCGGCGCGGGTAAAACTGCCAAGCCTGTAGATGGATTCAAACACCTGCAACTGGCGCAGGGTAGCATGACGAATTATGTAATCAGGTATCGCCGCGGGTGGCATGTAACTGTCATTATTCGAGGCGGACATAAAGATTTCCTGACTACTTTTCCAGCGATCAACAACAAATCTGTGCGGTGTAAACCGCACTGGTGGTCAACAAACGCCCCCCCTTACCGCAAAGCACGGTACCGGATCGACGCCTTTTCATTCACGGCCAGCATCGAAGACTGCAGGCGTATGTCGATTATAATACAAAATTATATAGGTAATAATCTATGGTTAATCCGGCCAGATGCGCATTCCGCTCTCGTAGCTATCGCTGGCGATACTGGCCCTGCCCGGGACTGCAACAGCCTTTTTCGCTGCCGGCTTCCTTGCAGCTGCTTTTACAGGCGCCTTCTTTGCCTTGCTCGTTTTCTTCTTCACTGCGGCGCTCTTGCTAGCAACTTCCTTGGCCGGCGTCTCGCTAACGCCGCCCTTGCTCATGCGCATACTGTCGATCAGTTGGCTCTTGGTCTTGTCTGAGCTTGCCATTGTTATATTACCTCTCTTATAAGTGAATCTAGTTCTGCTGCGGCCTCGGCACCACGTTTGCCGATATCGAACACGCTTTTGCCTTCCAGCGCACTGTTGCGGTAGACAGCACGACGGCGAATCGCGGTATCAGCAACGGGAAGTGCAATCTCGCTGAGCACTTCGCGCACCAGCCTGGACATGGTGGTACGCGCTTCGAGCTGATTGATGACCAGCAATGCCTTCAGTGCAGGATTGACCTCGCGTGCCTCGTTGATCGCTTTTTCAATATGCACCGTTGCCCACAGGTCAACCGGTGACGGTTGCACCGGAATCAGGGCAAGATCCGCAAATTCCAGTACCGCCATGGTTTGCGGTGCGTGTACCGATGGGGGGCAGTCTATCAGCACATAATCACTGGTAGCGGCGTAGTTCTTCGCCTGTTCCCGCAGTGAGAAAGTCGGTGCATAGACAGGGAAATTGACATTGCTGCCAGCGATGGCACGCCATTGCAGCGCAGATCCCTGTGGGTCGGCATCGATCATGGCGATGTTGGCCTGTTTCGAGAGTCCTGCGGCAATATTGACACAGAGCGTGGTCTTGCCTGCACCACCCTTGTTGCCGACGACGGCAATGATAGCCATCAGCTTACCCTCAGTGTGTGGTTTGATCAGCCAGAATATCCAGCTGCTCGGCGAACCTGCGTTGCAGTTCACCCAGCTCTTCCTGGCCTTCATCGACGTGGATGGTGATATTCACATAATCACTACCGAAACCCATGTCAGGATACAGGCCCTCCTTCTCGGAAAGCTCGGCAGCCCTGTCCAGGAAATCACGCAGCGTGCTGTAATCCTTGAAATCGTAACGCCGTTCGAGGCGTACGGGTCGCGTGCGCTGTTGCCACTGTTGACTCATTGAAGATCTCCATTGTCGGTGAGGTTGCCGTTCGAATCGCTCGTGCCTATTGTTGCAATTTTTCCATCCATTGCAACAACTCTTTCGCGTGTGCCTGTTCTTCACCAAGTAATCCTTCAAAAAACAGGCGGCTGTCCTGATCGCCTGATCTCGAACAATAACTGGCGGCATCCCCGTAGAGTCCGACAAGTTCCTTCTCGAATGCATGGTCGTGCTGCAGCAATTCCATCAGTGTTTGCCCCAGGCGTACCGGACGCAATTGCGATGCGTTCGGCGCCACGCCAAGTGCCAGCATGCGACTGATGATCCGTTCTGCGTGTCCCATTTCCTCGACCGATTCGGCGCGGAATTTTTCAGCGACATCGGCCAGTCCCCAGGATGCGACGAGCATTGCCTGGGTACTGTATAGCTGTACCGCGGAGAGCTCAAGGCTCAGGGCACGGCCGAGATAACCGAGTACACGCTGATCTGCGTTAACAGGGTACACGATGACGGATCTTCAGTCGCTCAGCAACCAGTCATTCAACTGCGCTGCGGACGATTGCCTTTCGAGTCGTCAAGTACGGGTTCGACTTCACTATGCGGACGGGCAATGATGTGCGCTGCTACCAGACCGTCACCAACGCGTTCACAGGCATCTGCTCCCGCGCGAACGGCGGCATTGACCGCACCGGTTTCACCACGCACGAGGACGGTCACATAGCCACCGCCCACGAACTCACGCCCGATCAGGTATACTTCGGCGGCTTTTGTCATGGCATCGGCCGCCTCAATGGCGGGTACCAGTCCGCGTGTTTCAATCATGCCCAGAGCAATGCCAGTGGTTTCGTTGGCCATAGTCTGTTTCTCCTTAAGTTCAGTTGGTTAAGGTGATTACCTTAAGCTGCAGCTGCCTGACCAGTCGGAAGTACAGGCTCAACTTCACGATGCGGACGTGCAATGATGTGAGCTGCAACCAGACCATCACCAACACGTTCGCAAGCATCAGCGCCAGCACGAACAGCTGCGTTTACAGCACCGGTTTCACCACGAACCAGAACGGTAACGTAACCACCACCGACGAACTCACGTCCGATCAGGCGTACTTCTGCAGCCTTGGTCATAGCATCTGCCGCTTCGATTGCCGGTACCAGACCGCGGGTCTCGATCATTCCAAGTGCAATGCCGTAGTTGTCATTAGCCATCTTTAGATTCTCCTAAGTTTAAGTTGTTGACTTGGTTTACTGTTAAAAAATCAGTTACCAGGCTATGCCTGTGTAGCTGCATTCTCGGGTTGCTGAGCTGTATCTGCATCCCAGAAATCTATAATCCCGACGATGGTCAGGTCAGATAACACCCTGAAATCACCAGCCGCATATCGTGCTGCCGAACCGCTTGAAGTAAATACCCAGTCCCCCGGGGGCACACCAATCGGATCAACCGCCACCTGTATTCTTCCATTTATGTCGCGCAATACGCGCAAACTCTTATCTCTTAATCCTTCCACCCGTCGAGTACACACCAACGGTTCTGTAACCTGTAGAATCTCCATCTTCTATCGCCTAGGCCCGCGCAGTTTCTTCAGGTTCCCAGTGATCGATAATGCCAACAATGGTCAGATCACTCGGATATTTCGGGCTGCCTGCCGCTTCACGCGCAGCGGAACTGCCGACACAGATCACCCAGTCACCGGGTCGCGTTCCCACCGGATCAACTGCGACCAGCTGCACGCTGCCATCCTGCACGACCTGGAGATGCTTGTGTTCCATCCCCGGTATGCGGTTGGTCGAAACCAGCGGTTTCACAACCTGGCAAATTTTCATCAGTGTCCTCCTGCAGTTTCGGTCTTCACCGAACACTCAAGTATCTCTAGGCGTCCTGCAGCATTGATGTCTCGCACCACCTGCAGGGTGTGCAGCAGACCTTTTTCACTCAGGTCGCTGTAACGGCTGTGGAAAGCTTCCGACACCCGCTTGCAATGTTCTTCAGCACGTTCTCGTGCTCCTGGCACGTTACCGTGGTAATCAAACCTGACCACGATCGGTACCGGCAATCCATGCGACACATTCAGGCCAGTAAAAATAGTAATGCCCACATCCAGGTCTCCGGCAGCCTCCTCAACCGTGTTGAGGTAGGAGAAGAACGTCAGGTTGCGAAGCTGTACCTCTTCAAAACCAATGCCGGCACCGATAAATCTCTCGGCGTGGCCAATGTCACTGTAGTGCCCACCGTGGTAAGCCCGTACATACTCTACCTGTGACAGGTTGTTCTTCAGCAGATAAGCCATGAAACGTCCCATGCCATCTGCCAGTGCCGTACCGCCTTTTTGACGGATGTGATCAGCAATCCACTGCTCGGCCTGACTCGCACCCATTTGTGCGGTCGAATCGAAAACTTCCATGCTGTCGATATAATTATTCAGATCAATCTCACCATTCGCGTCCGGCATATGTATGCGTATGGCGTCTGTATCTGTATCCATCCCGATCAACAGGCATTCTATGGATGCACCACAACAATGTGTGTTCTGCACCGCCTGCTGGAAACCTTTCAGTTTCGACAGGCCACCGGCTGCTGCCTTTGCCGTGTCCGAACCGTGTGCCGCACAACCCTGGTGTTCGGGATCCACCGAGCTGTGGTGATACACAACCGCTTTTAGATAACGCGTTGGCGCATCTGCGGTGTTCGGTACACCTTCGCGGAAACGCACCAGTTCGGTCCGCGTCCACTTGTTGAGGCTATCGTCGATATCGAACATCGCACCTGCATATGACCTGCGACGTACTGCCTTCGAAGGCAACCTCAATACATACCTGATAACGTGTGCCAGGCGACCATCGGCGCATGGCGATACATCCATCAGGTGGAAACCACAGTCCTCAAGCAACGCCTGAAAGGTTTCCTCATCGTTATTCCCTAACGGATCCCTGGTAAACACCTCATCGCTGAAACGATGGTATGTTTCGAACAACGACCATGCGAACAAACTGCGCATGTCCAGTTGATCGACCCAGGCATCTTCCAGCAATATCGTTGGCAACTCAAAACCCAGTTGCGATTCAGCGATACGTTGTGCCTTGTTGACGAAATCCGCCTCATGTTGCAGCGCCGAGATCATTTTCAGCGCAGGCACGATGCCGTCAAATGCTTCCTTTACCCTGTTCTCGTAATCGAACAGCCTGTTGTTTTCCCTTACATCTGTCAGCGAATGTGAAGCGTTCATTACTGGCCGCCTGACATTCTTTTCAGCAACATTCAAAGCTGCTGCAGTCGTCCTTGCACCGGGCCTGCCCAGCGGGGCTGCTCCCCTTGCCGGTGCATGACGTTTGGTATTACGTGATCTCATCATGTCAAATCCGCGTAATAAATTACCGGATTACACCCTGATTAACCGCGCGCACCGCCCGAATAAGTGATCAACGATCCCTTCTCGGTGTTACCACTGCCACCGGTAACCTTGCTACTCGGCACTGGCAGTTCTTCGTTACGTTTCTGGTCAACCTTCTTCGCATCTGCCAGGCCCAAACGTATGGTCGGGTTACGCAGCTTTGCTGAACGACCTTCGGTTCCAGTCACATGCTGGTTACGTTCCCAGTCATTACCGGTAATTTTCAGACCAGCATCCTGACCTTCACCCGTGATGCGCGACTTCACACGTCCTTCTACCTCTTCAGCCACTACCGGACGCAGACCTGTCTGCATATCCTTGTTGCCAAAGCGCGCTTCTTCGGTACCCGTGACCTTGCCTGTTGCCATGCCGAACGGACCGGTAATACCAGCGTTCTGCTCGTACTGGCTGCCAGTAATACCGGTTGAACCAGCTGCAAGAGCCGCGTCGCCAGATGGCTGTGTCACGCTGAACTGCTGCCACGGCGCCTGACCATTAACTGCCTGCGGGAAATCCGAGCTCGCGCTATCGGCCGGAGTCGCAGGACACGCGTCCGCGTACTGATCTGTACCAACATACGGTGTACCTGTCAGCGGTTCGCAGGCACCTTTACCGGCACCGGTCATAACACCATTAATACCCGGCTGAATACCGGTCATTGCCATACCCGGCGTACTTCTTAATTGTCTTGTGCGCGCATTCGCCACCGCTGCGTCTTCAGCCTGGCAAAAATTTACAGTTTGATCAGCACTCGCATAGGGTGTGCCCGTTATTGCTTTACATACGCCTGGTTCATTACCAGTGACTTTGCCTTCGCGACCCGTCATGGTGCCAGTGACCACCATACCTTTACCGGTGGCAGATACGCCGACTTTGCGATCAGATGGTGCTGGTGCACTACCGCAAAAACTGCTGTACTGTTCCTGACCAACATAGTCATCGCCGGTAACGTTGCGACAGCTACCCGCTTCATCACCCGTCATGCCTTCACGACGACCCACCATGGTACCGGTGACATTGCCGCCTCGCAGCGTCTCACTCGTTCCAACTTTCACTGGCGCTTTGCCAATGTCTGAAGGCTGCGTGTACTGGGTACCAGTCAAAGCACGGTTCATACCCGGCTCGTCGCCCGTTACTTTTTCAGAACGCCCGACATTGTTGCCGGTAACGCTCTTACCTTTCATGGTTTCGAGCACAGAAACCTTGCGCGGGGACTTGCTGGCAAATTCACCGCAATAGCCCTGCTGCTGCTCGGCACTGATGTACTCGTTACCGGTCACGTTCTTGCAGGTGCCGGGCTCATCGCCGGTCACTTTCTCGCCACGACCAATGCGATTACCGGTGACGGGATTACCGTGCGAAGTCGCAGTGACCACAACTTTTTTCGCTGTCGACGGTGCCGGATCGGTCTGGCAGAAATCGCGGAAGATATCTGCGCCCAGGTACTCGGTACCAGTAATAGCACGACAGGTGCTTGGCTCATCGCCGGTCACGTTTGATTTACGACCAACCATGGTGCCGGTGACTATCTTGCCCTGCGTTGTTTCGCTGGCACCAACTTTCCATGGTGCGTCCTGTGCGGCACCGGCATTCGTTTTATCACGACGGCGTCCACAGGGTTCTGATTTTTTAACACCAGCGCTACCGTTCTTGCTGCGTTGTTCACGCAGGATTTTAGCCAGGTCACGACTACTTAAATTCGGGTTGCCAGCGCGCGCTGTTTGCGCTACTGACATACCATTTTTGCTTATGCCGGCTTTGCCGCGTGAAGACATCGCTTCACGACGCGCCAGCGAAGCAGCTCGTGCAATCGGGCGAATAATATTTGGCTTAGCCTGAATGACTGATCTTGACGCAGACGCAATCGGTGCTGCTGCAGTTTCAGCCATTTTTGTTTTACATTCAGCACGTGTGCCATCACAGCCACAGCCGCAACCCTGTTTCTTTTCAGGTTGCGCAGCAGTCGGTGTGCTGACTGCAGGGGCAGTCGCATTCGTCGCTTCGTCCGCTCTTGTACGGTCTTTGCTCTGAATCGATTGCTTGCCACCTGATGACATCGCCAGGCGACGCTCAAGGGAAGCCTTGCGGGCAACCGAAACATTGCTACTCGGGCTATCGCTATAAGCGCTCATTGCCGGCGCTGCAGGTCGAGCTGCACTGGCTGCCGGAGCTTTTGTCGCTGCAGGTCGTGTATTCGCCGAAGGCTGTGAGCCACCACCAGGAAGACTGGTCTTACCGGAAGTCGACATCGCTTTACGCCTTGCGAGTACCAGTTCACGTGTACTTTGATGTGCCATCGTTAACCCCGTTGCATCATGTTTATAACAATCACCAGATCTCTACTGCCCGCCGCACAGGGCGGGCAAGAGACTTTTCTTTCCTGTACTTATCGGCCTTCGAATACTACGAAACATGAACCCTGTGACTGGGTGTAGTTATCGTAGCCGGTCAGGCGTACGTGGTGATCAGGAAACTGACGGTGACAGGCTTCCAGTTCAGCCATTACGTGACCCAGATCGGTTTCACCGAAAAACGGCAGTTTCCACATGGTCCAGTAGTGATCGAAAGAATTGCCAGGATGCTCATGCTCGATAGCTGGTGACCAGCCATTAGCAAGAATGTAAGCCACCTGAGCCTGAATTTCGTTCTGGTCCATTTTTGGCAGAAAACCAAAGGTTTCGAGTGTTTGGGTGGTCTCGAAGTTACCCATATCTGTTGGCATTATGTATTCCTCGTAAAAATTTTTATATCGTTACAGTGTTGTCCGATGGACGGGGATTAACCCACGTCCAGCTTGTCAACAGTCTCGAACTCAAACTTGATCTCTTTCCAGGTCTCCATCGCAATCGCCAGTTCAGGACTGGTGCGAGCAGCTTCGGTAAGAATGTCACGAGCTTCTTTCTCGATGGAACGACCTTCGTTACGAGCTTTAACAGAGGCTTCCAGTGCAACACGATTAGCAGCCGCACCTGCAGCGTTACCCCATGGGTGACCCTGGGTACCACCACCGAACTGAAGCATCGAGTCATCACCGAAGATGGTAACCAGTGCAGGCATGTGCCATACATGAATACCACCAGAAGCAACGGCGAATACGCCAGGCATTGAACCCCAGTCCTGGTCGAAGAACACACCACGTGAACGATCTTCAGGAACAAAAGACTCACGCAGCTGATCCACGAAGCCCAGAGTAGAGTTACGGTCACCTTCCAGCTTACCGACAACGGTACCGGTGTGCAGGTGGTCACCACCCGACAGACGCAGACACTTGGCGAGTACGCGGAAGTGAATACCGTGCTTCGGATGACGGTCGATAACCGCATGCATGGCACGGTGGATATGCAGCAACATGCCGTTTTCACGACACCAGTTGGCCAGACCTGTGTTGGCAGTGAAGCCACCGGTCAGGAAGTCGTGCATCAAGATCGGCGAACCGACTTCCTTGGCGAACTCGGCACGTTTGTACATTTCTTCAGGCGTCGCAGCGGTAACGTTCAGGTAGTGACCCTTACGCTCACCGGTTTCCTGCTGAGCCTTCTGAATAGCCTCACCAACAAACTCGAAACGATCGCGCCAGCGCATGAACGGCTGCGAGTTCACGTTCTCGTCGTCCTTGGTCATATCCAGACCACCGCGCAGACATTCGTATACCGCACGACCGTAGTTCTTGGCAGACAGACCCAGTTTCGGCTTGATGGTCGCACCCAGCATCGGACGGCCGTACTTGTTCAGACGGTCACGTTCAACCTGGATACCAGCCGGCGGACCGCCGCAGGTCTTGATGTAGGCAATCGGGAAACGGATGTCTTCCAGACGCAGATGCTTCAGCGCCTTGAAGCCGAATACGTTACCAACCAGCGAAGTCAGTACGTTAACAACCGAACCTTCTTCGAACAGGTCGATGGGATAGGCCACGAAAGCGTAGAACGCCTCGGAGTCACCCGGCACCTCTTCGATGCGGTAGGCGCGACCCTTGTAGTATTCGAGGTCGGTAAGAAGCTCAGACCATACGGTCGACCAGGTACCGGTCGAACTTTCTGCAGCCACTGCAGCAGCCACCTCTTCGCGTGGCACTTCAGGCTGACCGGTGACCTTGAAACAGGCCAGCAGGTCGGTATCAAGTGGTACGTAATCCGGGGTCCAGTATTTATCGCGGTATTCCTTCACGCCCGCTTTGTAACTTTTCTCTGCCATAATCTGACTCCTACTTCGTTTGCTGGTTGTCTAACCGTTAATTGACTAAATGAAAGCTGCATGAAGCATAGGCTAATGTCTATATGCAGTTCCAATTGATATTTATTTGATAACTCATAGATAATTATCTATACATGTTTTTTCGCGCACCTGCATACCGCGCTACACCGGGTGGTGCGCTTCCCACGCCCGGCGCAACTCGCGTGTTTTTTCCACCATGCGATAAGTGGAGCGATTATTGTTGAATCGCGAAATATAATGAAAATCGACCCAGAGCACATCGTGCGCCTCGTCACTGCCGGGCAACGGCAGGCTGTCGTTGATTTCCACCAGAAAACGGATATCGATGTGCTCGTGGCGCGGTGCCTCGTGTGAAGCGAGAATCGTGTGGATATCGACATCAAACACCGCCTCGTCTATCAGGCGTATGTGTTCGGCATCGAGTCCGGTCTCTTCCGAGGTCTCGCGCAGCGCAACGCGCAGTACATCGTTGTCGCCATCGGCATGACCGCCCGGCTGAAACCACTGGTCCAGCTTGCGGTGATGCAGCATCAATACGCTTTCGCGGTCCGGGCTCACCACCCAGGCCGAGCCGGTCACGTGTGCCGGCCATAATTCCCGATAAAAAATATCCTCGTGCTGCTCGACAAAGTCGATAGCACGCCTGATATAACCCGCCTCTTCCATGAACCGGGTAGGGTGCCGCCGCAGCAAGTTGAGCAGTTCCTGGCGATGCATGCTCAGATCACCGCCGGATTCTGCACCGCGGCGAGCGCGGCGGCGGCGGCTTCTTCGACATCGGCTTCGCGGCCCGACAACGTCAGTCGCCCGTGGGCACCGACCGCACGCACGTCAATTAGCGTGATTTGAGCGGCTTTTTCCGCCTGGTTAGCCGCATAAACGATGTATCCGGCAGGCTGCACCTCGAGAATGAACATGCTCTCCCCCGGCAGCATCATAGAACCTCCGCGATGCTGGCGATTGATCAGCACGGCATGGTCGGAAGTCATGCCGCGAATGATTTCCTGCCACTCGATCACGCAATGTTCGCGGTCGTTCGCTTCGGAACCTATACTGGAGAGTAAAACCTGTCCGGACTGCATGACATCACTCTGATCGCGGCTATGTACAACCATGGAACCGAACGCACGCTCCACCACCTGCTGGGTGAGCTTGACCTGGCTCGCCTTCAGCGCGATGTCGGTGACGCGGTGCACCGCCATGCCCGGCGCCACTTCTACCCAAAGACAGGCATCGCCAGGCACCGGCGGGAATCCCTGCGATACCGACGCCATATACTCTGCCAGCTGTGGCTGCAGTGAGTCTATGTAGACGTAGGTTCTGAGCTTTACATTGGTTTCGCTGCGCATTGAATAACATATTCCTCAAGAATCCCGCCACTTCGTGAAACCATGCCGATTTCATGATGCCTGGCGAAATCACGCTTCAGGGTGAAGTTTTGCCGCCACCGGTAAAACCGGAAGAAACCATTCACCAGTAACCAGGGGCAGCCTTTCTGTTTGCTGCCCGGTCAAATGCTGCAAGCTTAGGAAAGTCTATGCTTATAAACAAATAGATTGTTTCTTATCTATATATAGATTTTTATCTATCTATTATCGAAAAAATATTAATTTCTCCCCGGAGTGGTATTTCTGATTCCAGTGACAGGATTGCAAGCTGTCGCCGCGCTCTGCTTATCGAGTACTCACTCACAACACGCTATTGCCGTTGATTGTAATAACCTGACGTCGCGTTGGCTGTTGAGCATAAATCCGCCAATGGCGGGCTCTGCCGCGTCAAGATGCATCAACCATGCATCATGACTGGCGGACACAAGAGCTTGTCGTTACAACGGGGTAACCGGAGCGGCTTTACAGCTGATGCGAATCCAATCCAGTAGCATTCACTATGAAGACGAGCAGCTGCCCCGGCGATTCAGCCTTAGCTTGCTTCTGACGAAGGATAATCAACCCCCGGAAAAACCGGGGGCCATTTCTGGCACGAGAGGCTGCTTTTGACTCTAAATACAATCTGGCTTAATCTCTGCGATCATACACATAAGGCTGGAAGCTGATCATGCAAACGGACACATACGCAAGCCAGGGGCCCGACCGGGCCATGGAATCCCGCATAGAACTGGAAGAAATCCGCATGCTTTATGGCAGCATGATGTTTTCCATGCTGGCGACCTTTGCCGTAAGCCTGATCATGTATCTTGTCCTCTACGGCCACGCCAACTCAGCACAGTATCTTTCATTATGGTTTGCTATTATGGTGGCTTCCATCCTGTTGCGTAGCTGGGACACCTATCGTTTCATAAACACATCGCCTGGCGAACAGAGTAAAAAATCATGGGGCACACGCTTTCTACTTGGCTCCACTTTCGCCGGATTCTGGTGGGGCATGCTTTCATGGTTGGGGTATTCAACAGAAAACGAGTACCAGACACTGATCGTAGTATGCATCGTAGGTGTTGCCGGTGGTTCATTGGCAACTCTGTCATATCGCTGGCATACCATCGTCTTCTTTTTGATGCCTGCACTGCTGATACTCGAACTGCGACTGATATTTGAAGATAACGAATTCGTCAAAGTCGTCTCCTACCTTCTGGCCGTTTTCATACTGTTTACCCTGTCGACCTCCAGACGCGCCTATAAAAACTCAAATCAGAATATAAGGCTTCGAATCGAGGCTGATTTCAGGGAAGAGGCATTAAGAGCGGCAAAAAATGATGCGGAACTCGCAAATGAAGCAAAATCGATATTCCTGTCAAATATGTCACACGAACTACGAACACCGCTTAATGCAATTATCGGTTACACCCAGCTACTTGAACATGATGAATCACTTAATCAGAAACAACAGGATAATATCAAGGAAATTAAAGACGCAGGTAAACTATTACTGGAGCTTGTGAACCAGGTGCTGGATTTGTCCAGCATAGAAGAAGGCAATCTAAATGTTTCAATTGAACCCGTTGTACTGGAAGACATACTGAATGAATGCAAGTCATTGATTCAGCCTTTAGCAGACAAGAATCATATCCGCCTCGATTTCATCACAGACTTCACCGGTCACGTGATGGCAGATCATACTCGACTAAAACAGATTATCCTCAATTTGCTATCAAATGCCGTCAAGTACAATCATCTGAATGGAACGGTAAATGTCAGATGCAGCTATATTGCTGAAAACCGTGTGCGCATTGAAGTCAAAGACAATGGCTATGGCATACCTGAAAACAAGCTGAATATGCTGTTTGAGCCTTTCAACAGGCTGGAAATCAACACCAAAAAAATCGAGGGCACAGGTATAGGACTAACCATATCCAAAAAACTTACCGAAATGATGAAAGGCACGCTTAATGTACAAAGTGAAATAGGCCAGGGAAGTACTTTCTGGATCGAACTTGAAGGCTATAGGGACAACATCAAGAGCATTATGTCAAAAAGCCTGCAAGATCCTGCCAACGTGGTTGGTATCGATAGTAGCAAACCAGTTCACGCAAAAAAGTTACTTATAGTTGAAGATAATCCTTCAAATCTGAAATTAATTTCCAATCAACTTAATGTCCTTGGCTACAAAGCAGATCTCGCCAGTAATGGCAAAGAAGCCTTGAAAATGGCTGCCTCTTATAAATATGTTCTGGTTATAACCGACTGCAACATGCCGATCATGGACGGTTACGAGTTAACAACTGAAATACGCAAAAAAAATAGCCATCTACCTATAATCGCTCTCACCGCTGACGCATTTCCCGAACGGGAACGTGAATGCCTCGCTGTGGGCATGAATGACAGAATAGTGAAACCCGTCAGCCTGAAGCAGCTTGATAATATGCTTAATAAATGGCTCTGACCAATTGTCAAGTTCCAGTCGTTATAAAGAATTGTGGTGTCACAATATCCACCAGCTGGATATTAATCACTGATTTTCAATTAGCTCCCTGTATTCTTCAATCTCTTCACGCGTAAAACCCAACGCGATTTTTGAGCTTGGGCGAGCAGTGTCTACAGGCAGATAATCAATAATCTCACTTTTCTCGGGATCAAATACTGCCAGAACCTTATCATAACGGCATGATAGCGGATAAAACAGGTATTGTTTTGTTGCATCCGGGTTCCTCGCAAGATACGCAGACCATATATTTTTGTATTTCTCTACATCAGCTTCACTGCCAGAAAAACTCTCGGCAACATCAAGTTTATAATTCATCACCTGAACAGTGCCCACAACATCCATTGGCAGAAATTTTTCGCCAAATATGTATATCGAGGAACTGTTTTTCCTCAATGCCTCAATCGTCATAGCCTGATACTCAAAATATGTATTCGGCCGTGGTAACACTGCCAGCAAAGGCGGTCCTTTATCATCCAGCATCAACCTTTCAAGATCGACTTCAGACACATCTGAATACTTCAAACATGAAAATTCGCCATCATAAAACACGGTCAATGCAGGCCTTTCAGTGTATACACTTTCCACACCCCAGGACAAAGCAATTGCCTGTATGATGACTATTACTGTCATATCAAATTTCAGTCTGGGTTTGCCGGGTTTAAATAGTAGTAAGGTCAAACCAGGGCCAAGTACTACATCCACAAAGAAGATTGTGACAATACCCCGATAGCCGCCATCGATATGGAAATAGTATGTGGGAAACCACTTGAAGACCATCAGATATAACAGCACGAAAAATATGGCCATGCTAATTGACAAGTGCGTCAAGAAAGCCTGTTTTCGTGTTATATCTGCGAAAACCATTAAATATTCCTTATAATTATTTCATACGTTATAGTAGCAATCACACGAACTTCAAGCGCCCGGTCGAATCGTAATTAATATGGAAGTAATCACTTTCACAGAAGCACAACTCCGGCTGGGCTTTTTTCTTGGGATCCTGGCCGTTATCGCCACATGGGAGTTGCTATGGCCAAGAAGGAAACAGTTGTTTTCGCGTGCAACGAGATGGCCATCCAACATTGGCATAGTTGTGCTTAATACACTGATTCTACGTGTTATATTTCCAACAGCAGCAGTAGGCATTGCCGAGTATGCAAGCGTAAATCAGCTAGGCATGCTCAACCAGTTTAACCTGGGTGTAATAATTGAAATCATCATTGCTGTACTGGTACTTGATGCAGCCATCTATTTTCAACATGTCATGTTTCATGCTGTTCCATTATTCTGGCGGTTGCATCGAATGCATCATGCTGATCCGGACTTTGATGTCACCACAGGCGCCCGCTTTCACCCCATAGAAATAATTCTGTCTATGCTGATCAAGTTTGCAGTCATTATCTTCCTTGGGCCTGCTGTGGTTGCGGTCATAATTTTTGAGATTCTGCTTAATGCAACCGCAATGTTCAATCATGGAAACATCTCTATTCCAATAAGTATCGACAAGTATTTACGCCTGATTGTTGTAACGCCAGATATGCACCGCGTACACCACTCGGTTGAGATCAATGAAACCAACAGCAACTTTGGTTTCAACCTGCCCTGGTGGGACCGCATCTTTGGAACATACAAAGCACAACCGCAGTCAGGCCATGAAAACATGACCATCGGACTGGTAACATTTACCGAGAAAAAACAAATCACACAATTACCCGGCATGTTGCTAATCCCGTTCACCCGGGAACAGCACATCTATCCGTTAAATCGCGGCTCACGCCTGCCTGACTCACGCAATCCCGGCAATGAAGAGTAATAAATATCTTCGACTACTATTATTCCTGTTGATAATTATCGGGACAGTTGCTGTTGTGTTAAATCGCGACCAGCTGGACATCAGCTCCATACAGGCAAACCTGGACAGGCTGGGTATATTCGCGCCAATAATATTTATCGGGTTTTATATTCTTGGCACTGTATTATTCTTTCCGGGCTCACTGCTCACGCTAGTGGGTGGCGCCCTGTTCGGGCCATGGATGGGAACACTGTACAATCTGACTGGCGCAACACTAGGCGCCACACTCGCATTCCTCGTATCACGCTATCTCGGCTCTGAATGGGTACAACAAAAAGCCAGTGGCATATCACAGAAATTACTCGAGGGCGTTGAGACTGAAGGCTGGCGCTTTATTGCTTTTGTCAGGCTTGTGCCGTTGTTCCCATTCAATCTACTAAACTATGCCCTCGGGCTCACGCGCATCAAATTGCTACCCTATATGTTGACCACATGGATCTGCATGATACCCGGAGGGTTTGCCTATACATGGCTTGGGCATGCCGGTAGTGAAGCGGCCAGCGGCAGCGAAAACACAATGCAAAACATACTGATTGCCATAGCGTTACTGGCTATCGTAATTTATATACCGCGCGTACTGAAAAAACTTAAAAACGCTAACGATCTATCATCATCAGGCTAATATACATGTATGAGAACATGGGCGGTATTTAATCAACCCACCCAGGAATATAATTCAATGCCCAAACCATCTGATGAAGAACTCGAAATCGCCCTGCAAAAGGCAACTGAGATGCGCGAAAATAATGACGACCCCTCCAACATGGCGAAATGCCTGTTAAGTCACAACTTTCGCATCAAGAACCTGGAAGACGTGCTGGCAATTGCAGACCGTTACTGCAATATGGGAATGGCCCAAAGGGAACTCACGCATTTAATCAGGGCAATTGATAAAGCAAAGAATGTCGAATCATATACTTCACAAACGCAAGAGGAGAGATTCGGACTGGAATAAATCATAGTGGTCTGCACATGTAATTCAAAACTATTATCCACAGATGAACGCAGATAAACACAGATATTAAACATGTCATTCGTCCGCGAATAACGCAAAGAACGCGAACAGAACAAACACACAACTAAAGATTTAGCACTTTTCGCGTTCTTCGCGTTTTTCGCGGACCATTATTCTTTCTTTGGCTTGTCAAAGAATTTGCCCTCCTGCTTTTGCAGAAGTTATCGCATAATAGATCTGTGCTTATCTGCATTCATCTGTGGACTTATTTTAATGCCCGTATAGAGTGATATAGGTGAGCCAACAACAGGCACATTGCCGGGCCTAGCCGCGACCAGTACAAATATATACCGAAGTGCGGCTGCGCTTTAGTGCACAACCCTGGCGTCGCCAGAACCTCTATAGTCCGATGCAGCATCCAGTTGCATCGATTTCTTGTCCAGCACAATCACATGCATGTTGCCGTAGGTTGAATCCAGCATCTCGGTATCATGACCAAGTTCAAACAGGGATTTCAATATAGCCCCCGTCAATACATCCTGTTCATAGAATATTTTGTCCGGCGTATACTGATGATGG
>CAZRKQ010000116.1:0-4767 GCA_964600755.1 uncultured Thiotrichaceae bacterium | reverse complement strand
CAGCGCAACAGATTGGTGGTGACATCGACCTGCTGGTTGCAGGCGAAAACTGTGGCTCGGTCGCCGAAGCAGCCGCCAAAATTGTTGGCGTCAGTTCTGTAAAGGTCGCCGATGATGCGAAGTTCGGGCATCATCTCGCGGAAAACCTGGCGACCCTGATCGTCGAAGTCGCTCCGGGTTACAGTCACATGCTGGCCTCAGCCACCACGTTCGGCAAGAACGTCATGCCGCATGCATCGGCGCTGCTCGACAAGGCGCAGATTTCCGAGATCGTCGAAGTCAAATCACCCGACACCTTTGTGCGCCCGATCTATGCGGGTAACGCACTGGCCACGGTGCAGTCGTCGGACGAGATCAAGATGATCACCGTG
The DNA here is from genome assembly GCA_964600755.1 of uncultured Thiotrichaceae bacterium. Lineage (GTDB taxonomy): Bacteria > Pseudomonadota > Gammaproteobacteria > SZUA-229 > SZUA-229 > JABDQW01. The sequence continues at coordinate 4,396 of CAZRKQ010000116.1, read as the reverse complement.
CGTACTATCAAGTTCGAAGCCGCGGCCGCCGAAGGTGGTTCTGCGAGCGTCGAAGCGATCAGCGGTGGCGCCGATACTGGCCTGTCGAGTTGGGTGTCGCAGGCGGTTTCCAACAACGACCAGGTCGACCTGACCTCGGCCAAGATCGTCGTTTCCGGCGGTCGCGGCATGCAGTCCGGCGAAAATTTCAGCATGTTACATTCGCTTGCCGATAAGCTCGGCGCGGCCGTCGGTGCATCGCGCGCCGCGGTCGATTCCGGTTTCGTACCCAACGAGTTCCAGGTTGGCCAGACCGGTAAGGTAATCGCGCCGGATCTGTACATCGCGGTCGGTATTTCCGGTGCGATCCAGCACCTCGCCGGAATGAAGGAAAGCAAGGTCATCGTCGCGATCAACAACGATAGCGAAGCACCAATCTTCCAGGTCGCTGATTACGGTCTCGTCGCGGACTTGTTCGAAGCGGTGCCCGAGCTCGACGCTGCACTGTAAATCATGAAGCGGGGGCAATCGATGGGGACTCAGTACTTCCACACACTGGCGAGGCGTTTAATTCTTTCTAAGACCAAGTGAGCAAAACTATCTGCCAAGCGCGCCAACGACCCGGGCTGTGTGATAACACAGTTCGCAATGACCCTGCCGCAATGGATGCTGGCTTTTCACAAGAATATATTTCTGATCAGGATTTGATTTAACCTGCAGAACCTGCTTTTCTAAAGTCGAAGTGACCTAAGCCTGGATCGTCTCAACTAACTGTTGAGTACCGATAATGTTGATAACCCGTTTTAAGTTGTAGGCCGACACTTGCAGGCTCATCTCCGCACTGGTCCCCTTAATCGTCTTCATTAGGAAGTGCGTCCAGGACTTGATGCTCCCAAAGGGATGTTCAACCGTCGATCGTCTGACCTTCATCAATTCCGTTTAATTGTGTTTACGAGCTCTCTATTAATATCGAATCAAATTGTCAGGTAACACTAGCCAGCTTGTGAATATTGGGTAGCGCTATTCCTTTTCGGGAAATGAGGGCAATTTATCTTCCAGTAATTTCATATATTTTTTATTGCCAGATTGCCGCAAAACCAATTCAGCAAATTGATAGAACTCCAATGTCTCTTTGTGACCAGGGTATTGGTAGCGCAGGGCACGATATATTGTAGTAGAGGCCCGTTCTATGTGATTTTGAGTGAGATAGAAGTTAGCAAGCCCTTTAATTGCCAGTATGAACCTTGGGTCAGCTTTCAGGCTTTGTTGATACCATTGTGATGCTTCCATTCGCCAATTGAATCCAGCTATGTCTGGAGCTTCTTCTATTATTTGAGCCTGTATAAAATAACTATTGGGCCTGAGTGCATTTAACTTTCGAGCTTCTTTAATATGTTCTATTGCCTGGTTATAGAATTGAAGGCGCTTTTCTTCAGGCAATTCTGCAATGTTTTTAATGATACTTTTGTAGATGAGAGCATACAGCAGATGCGCTCTATCGTTGTAAGGGTAAAGGCTTAAGGAGACGGCATTAAGATTATCAGCCTCTATCATCTTGCCTTCTGAATAGGCGGTACGAGCTTTGGAGAGAAAAAAAACAGATGTACTGATAAGCGTGAAATAGCTTAGTAGGATGACTGTGGCACTGACCAGGGTCAGGCTAAAAATCGACTTTCTAATAGAAAATTGGTTAAGAAAAATAATCGATTTTGTTTGTCCAATAATAAAAAGAAAGCGACCAAGTAACAGCCCCATGAGGAAAAGTATCGAAAAATTGCCTAGGTTAAAGGTAAATAGAGAGTGAAATCCAATCGCAGAGATTCCCGCCATCAGGGCTGTGGCTTCGATTCTCTTGTCAGATTCATTTTTGCGATTAGAAATATATTTCCACCACGAATAAGCAATAAAACCCATCAACAGGACTAATAGCGCCAAACCAGGAATGCCCGCTTCTATCAGGTACTGAAGGTAATCATTATGCGGGTTTTGTCCTCCGGCTGAATCACTGAAAAGCCGGTAAGGTGGGTAGAGTAGCCAGTAAGTTCCAACACCATTGCCATACCACGGTGTATCATGCAGAAGATTGATAGAGCCTTGCCAGATTCCCCATCTAGCATTGCTGGGGCTAATTTCCTGAGAAATAATCCGGCTCGAACTACTGTTCGTCAAGAAGGCTAATAATAAAGCAGATAGGTAAGTGGCCAGGAATTGCTTTAGTTTTATTGGTTTTATTTGGCCGCGCCCAACGAAATAAATCATCGCTAAGCCTAAGTATTGCCCAAGAGATGCCCCCCGACTTCCAGTCACAGCCTGGCTGTAAACCAGCAATAAAATTGAGACTGCTAGAAATTGACTTTGTGCTGACCTTGTTGATATTAAAAAATAACCAGCTGTTGGCAGGATGATAAGATTTAAATATGCCGAAAAGGTATTAGGGTTAATAAATAACGAATTAGGTCTGTCTATACCATTGAATAGCTGGACGAGACTTATAGCAATAAGAATGAAGCCCGTTGCTATAATGATTTCAAATATTTGTTGCCAGGATAATGCGGTATTTGAAATAACAAAATAACAATAAAAACCAGTGATGGCAGCGCCTATAGTAATGGCATGTATGAGGCTTGTAGCAGGAATGTCGCTCCAGAAAACAGTAAGGAAGCACCAACCTGTAAATAAAATGAGTAATATACTAAGAGGTGATTCAGGTAAATGAATTGGTTTCTTAAAGCTTTTATGCAGGTAATAAATACATAGTAAAATTGAGCTGGCAGCGGCTGGTCCAAACCAGAATAGTGTTCCTCCCTGAAATAGAATTCCACAGATTAGGGTAATAAAAAACGCGCTAACAGGGGCAATCGCTGAAATCAATGCAATATCTTTTTAAAGTTCAAGGGCTTATATACTGTTTATCAGGGTGAATTTTATAACTAATAAAACATCCTTAAGTAGTATGGATCAAGGTTAGCCAATTACTGAATTATTATTGAACCAAACAGTATTAAGCAGCCCAAATTATAGTTTTGCAGAAAGGGTAATTACTAGCGCAGGCAACTAATAGTTGGCGAAAATATTTTTCTCAGTAAACATTAGCATAATGGCAAGGAAAAAAGTGAAAAGAAAGGGGCGCCACCCTTTATCGAATTAGGCCTGCTGGTCTAGTGCTGCAGCTCGTTGGTACCAGCAGATACAGCATTATTCAGCCGGGTCTGATAGCGTATAGTCCTCGCATTAATTGACCCGGCCACTGAATTCATGTCTTGCCAGAAGCCTTCCGCAAAATCGGGAAACGTGACCCGCGTGACTTCCCGCATGTCGTGCTGAAATGCTGATTAGCTACTGGCGCTTCGCGCGGTCGAACCCGCGCTTCCTCGGGTTCGGTTTTTTCCTCGCGTTCATGTCCAGCGCCGGGCAAACCTATTTTATAGGCGTATTTGGCTCGGGCATTCAGGCCGATTTCGGGCTAGATGCCGGCAGCTGGGGGCGCATTTACATGGTCGGTACTCTTGCCTCGGCATTGGTGATCAACTGGACCGGTGCGTTGATTGACCGGTTTGATCTGCGCGTTTTCACCGCCTTCACACTGGCCGGGTTGAGCGCTGCCTGCCTGGTGATGGGATCGGTTACCTCGCCGCTGCTGCTGATGCTGGCGATATTCATGTTGCGCCAGTTCGGCCAGGGGCTCAGTAGCCACGCCGGGATTACGTCGATGGCGCGATATCATAACGCCGACCGCGGTAAGGCGATCGCACTCGCCGCCATTGGTTTTGCCTTTGGTGAATCCATGCTGCCGGTAGCCGGCCTTTACGCCACCCAGGTCATGGGCTGGCGCGATACCTTCTCTATCGTCGCCGGCGTAGTGCTGTGTTCGATTCCGCCGGCATTGTGGTTACTTAAAGGGCATAGCCAGCGTCATGCTGAGCACAGAGATGCGCTGAATAAACGCGCCAGCGAAGAAAATGGCCAGACGGATTACACGCGACTGCAGATGCTGTCCGAAGCACGCTTCTATCTCATTTTGCCGGCGATGATCGCGCCATCGATGATCGGTACGGCGTTGTTTTTCTTCCCAGCAGAAATCGCCAGTGCGAAAAACTGGAGCAGCCTCTGGTTGACCGGGAATTACTGGCTCTACTCGGTGGTGTCAGTCGCGACCACGATTTACTCAGGCGTGCTGATCGATCGATTCAGCGCCAGGCGCGTGGTGCCGTTGTTCCTGTTGCCACTGGCGTTCTCGCTGGTGGCGCTTAACCTGTCCAATCACGTGTTCATAGTATGGCCTTACATGCTGTTGATGGGGGTGAGTTCAGGGCTTTATTTCACGGGATTGAGCGCACTCTGGGCGGAACTCTATGGTGCCCGGCATCTGGGTGCAATCAAATCGATGACCAATGCGATCATGGTATTTGCCTCGGCA
>CAZRKQ010000115.1:0-48444 GCA_964600755.1 uncultured Thiotrichaceae bacterium | reverse complement strand
AGAATGTAAATTGTCTTTGGTAACGAATTATGTGCCAACTTCAACATGGCGCACGTGCGCGTTACTCCGGGCGTCCTGCCCTCCGCCCTTCGGGCCATCAGCTAAAAACGCTGATGTTCAAAATCGCTCCCGGCGATTTTGTCAGCCACTCGGCCAGCTCTCCGAAAGAACAGATACTAGTGTCTAGGTACTAGATACTAGTAAGTGCTATTACACTTAAAAGTTATTCCAAAAATAAGAATCAATCGTACGGCACGTTCAAGGCGCAGAATATTAACAGTTACAAGCCCCTGAATGCTAGTTACCAAGGCACAATATCGTACCCTAGCACCTAGGCACTAGAACCTAGTAACTGTGTTATGAGTTTTGAGTCTTATTCTGCTGTAGCGGTATCGTGCTGTTCTGCTTTGATACGCTCGTAGATTTCTTCACGATGTACAGCAACATCTTTTGGAGCATTGATGCCGATACGCACCTGGTTGCCCTTAACTCCGAGTACTGTAACGGTTACTTCATCACCTATCATCAGCGTTTCACCAACGCGTCTTGTTAATATCAACATGTCCCTTCTCCATGTTTTGGTCAGTTCATATAGGTAGGAGCTTCAAACAGCGCGATAGTTCTACCACAACCACCCTTTTCCCCAATTACCATCTCGAGCGCCGGGGAGTGACGCCTTTTAATTATTGCAAATCTGTGACGATTTATCGAGTCTAATTATTGATTATGCCATCGACATCAAGACCGAAGGCCTCGTGCAGGCTTCTGACGGCCAGTTCGAGGTATTTTTCATCGATTACAACTGAAATCTTGATTTCGGAGGTTGATATCATGCGGATATTGATGCTTTCGCGGGCCAGGGTCTGAAACATCGTGTTGGCGATACCCGCATGGGAGCGCATTCCCACACCCACGAGTGATAACTTGACGATCTTGTCATCACCGATGACCTGCTGCGCACCCAGTTCCTGTGCAGTTTTTTCCAGCAATTCCAGTGTCTTCGGGTAATCATTCCTGTGTACGGTGAAGGTGAAGTCGGTACTTCCGTCGGCACCGATGTTTTGCACAATCATGTCGATTTCTATGTTTGCCTCGGTAACAGGCCCGAGAATCAGGGATGCAACGCCTGGCTTGTCCGGTACCCCGGCTATGGTCAGTTGTGCCTCGTCCCTGGTGAATGCAATTCCAGCTATTGTTGCCTGTTCCACGTTCTCATCCTCCAGCGAAATCAAGGTACCCTCACCTTCTTCAAAAGATGAAAGTACGCGTAAAGGAACATTGTATTTACCTGCGAATTCAACCGAACGAATTTGCAGAACTTTCGAGCCGAGACTGGCCATCTCCAGCATTTCTTCAAAGGTGATCTTGTCGAGCTTGCGTGCATTGGGCTCAATGCGGGGATCAGTGGTATAGACCCCATCGACATCGGTGTAGATCTGGCACTCATCAGCCTCGAGCGCAGCTGCCATTGCCACCGCCGTGGTATCTGAACCACCACGACCCAATGTCGTGATATTGCCGTGTTCATCCACACCCTGAAAGCCGGCCACAACCACGACCCGGCCCTTAGCCAGATCTTTTTTTATAGCGTCACACTGAATTTCACGGATGCGTGCCTTACCGTGAGCGCTGTCAGTCAGCATACGAATCTGGCTGCCGGTGTAGGATTTGGCATTACAACCACGGTCATGCAGCGCCATACTCAGCAAGGCGATCGTCACCTGCTCACCCGTCGAAACCAGCACATCCAGCTCACGCGGTTGAGGCTGTTGACTCATGTCATCTGCCAGTGCAATCAAACGATTGGTTTCTCCGCTCATGGCAGACACAGCAACAACGATCTGATCCCCTTTAGCAACATGCGCACAAACCTTGTCAGCCACATTACCGATTTTCTCGATGCTGCCAACAGAGGTACCGCCAAATTTTTGCACGATCAGTGCCATGAAATGCTCTTGTTAATCATGGGGATGCGGCAGTATATAAGTAGCAGCTAATTGTAGCAATGATTTAGAGGCAGGTACTAGGTTCTGGGTACTGGATTCTGGGAAACACCAAGTAAATTACGTTTTCCTAGTTCCCAGTTCCTAGTCCCTAGCTCCTGTCCTTACCCGAGCTTCTGCTGCAGCCAGGCTTTGGCGGCATCCAGTGCCTTATCGATATTTTCCGGCTGGCTACCGCCGGCATGGGCCATATCGGGTCGTCCACCGCCTTTGCCGCCAACTTCTGCGGCTGCGACGTTGACCAGGTCACCGGCCTTGATCACGGATGTCTTGTCTTTGGTAACACCGGCAACGACGCGTACCTTGCCATCGTCTTCGCTGGTCAGAACGATGGCTGCGCTACCCAGCTTGTTTTTGAGCTGGTCCATGGTGTCACGTAGCGCCTTGCTGTCGGCACCTTCGAGGTTCGCCGTTAATACTTTGACGCCATTGATCTCTTCCGCCTGCGCACTGAGATCGGTACCGGCCTGTGAGGCCATTTTGGTTTTCAACTGGGCAAGTGCTTTGTCCTGTTCGCGTACACGCTCGACCAGTTGACTGACCTTGTCTTCAATTTCATCACGACTGCTTTTCAGCGTGTCGGCGATGGTATCGATCTGGCTTTCACGTTGTTCAGCCCAGGCCACTGCACCAGTCCCGGTCACGGCTTCGATACGGCGAACACCGGCAGCAATGCCGCCTTCCGCCACGATCTTGAAGAAGCCGATATCACCGGAACGTTTTACATGGGTACCACCGCACAGTTCTGTGGAGTAGTCGCCCATAGAAACAACCCGCACGACATCATCGTACTTCTCGCCGAACAGCGCCATCGCACCCGCTTTCTTTGCCTGTTCCAGTGGCATTTCCACATCCGTTGTTTCGATGTTGCGCATGATCTCATCATTTACCTGGCGCTCGATGGCATAGATCTGTTCCCTGGTGACAGCTTCGAAATGGGAAAAGTCGAAACGGGTTCGTTCTGCTGTCACCAGCGAACCTTTCTGCTGTACGTGGTCACCCAGTACATTACGCAATGCAGCATGCATCAAGTGGGTTGCTGAGTGATTGCGCTTGATTGCTTCACGCATATCATCATTAATTTCTGCATGCACGCTATCGCCTTTGTTCAAGCTGCCTGAATCGATGATGCCGATATGCAGAAATGCCTTGCCCTGCTTCTGCGTATCTTCAACCAGGAACACAGCATTGTCCGTGATCAGCTTGCCGGTATCACCGACCTGGCCGCCTGATTCGGCATAGAACGGTGTCTCGTCAAGCACAACGATGACTCTTTGATCAGTACCGACCTGATCGACTGGCTTGCCATCGACAAACACGTCAAGCACCTTGCTGTTCTGCTCGATGTTTTCATAACCGGAGAATACTGTTTCTGCATCGACATCGATGTCCTGGTTGTAGTCAACACCGAACTGGCTGGCGGTACGTGCACGCTCCCGCTGCTTGTCCATCGCCACTTCAAAACCGGCATGGTCAACCTTCAGGTTGTTCTCACGCGCGATATCAGCGGTAAGGTCGATCGGAAAGCCATAAGTATCGTACAGACGAAATGCAGTTTCACCTGATATTGTTTGCCCATCCATGCTGTTAATGTCAGCTTCCAGGATACGCATGCCCTGGTCCAGCGTTTCAGCAAAGCGTTCTTCCTCGAGCTTGAGCACACGCATGACATTGTCACTCGCAGCCACCAGTTCCGGGTAGGCTGCACCCATTTCTTCTTCGAGTGGTGGCACCAGCTTGTAAAAAAACGGATCAGTCATGCCCAGCTTGTGGCCATGGCGCGATGCGCGCCTGATAATACGTCGCAGCACATAACCGCGGCCTTCATTCGATGGCATCACACCATCGGTGATGAGGAAGGCACAGGAACGAATATGGTCGGCAATCACTCGCAGTGACTTGCTCTGCAAGTCAGAAGAATGGGTAGCATCGGCTGCAGCCTTGATCAGGTGCTGGAACAGATCGATGTCGTAGTTATTGTGTACGCCCTGCATAATCGCAGCAAGCCGTTCAAGGCCCATACCGGTATCTACCGATGGTGCCGGCAGCTTGTGCAATTCACCGTCACTGCTGCGGTTGTACTGCATGAACACCAGGTTCCAGATTTCTATATACCGATCACCATCTTCATCGGCCGTGCCCGGTGGGCCGCCGGGGATATCTTCACCGTGGTCGTAAAATATTTCTGTGCATGGACCGCACGGGCCGGTATCACCCATGGCCCAGAAATTATCACTTTCGTATGGCTTGCCACCCGGCTTGTCGCCAATACGGCTGAAACGATTTTCATCGACACCAATCTGCTTGAGCCAGATATCAGCGGCCTCGTCATCTTCTGCATAGACCGTGACCCACAGTTTCTGTTCGGGCAGGCCGATTTCTTTGGTGAGAAACTCCCAGGCATAGTGAATGGCTTCCTGCTTGAAATAGTCGCCAAAGCTGAAGTTGCCCAGCATTTCAAAGAACGTGTGGTGGCGCGCGGTGTAGCCGACATTCTCCAGGTCATTGTGTTTGCCGCCGGCACGCACGCAGCGCTGGCTGCTGGTTGCACGTGTGTAGTCGCGTTTATCCCGGCCCAGAAATACATCCTTGAACTGCACCATGCCGGCATTGGTGAATAACAATGTCGGGTCATTGCCAGGCACAAGCGAACTGCTGGCAACGACCTGGTGGCCGTTACCTTTAAAGTAATCGAGAAATTTCTGGCGTAATTCGGCGCTGGCAATCATATCATTATTTACTTTAACTAATTCCTATAACATAATGTTTTATATATTATTCAATCAGCTCATGTATCGTATCAAGAGCAAACCCGCGGTGCTGCAGAAAGCGGATACGTTTGGCTTTTTCCTGGTAGTCATCGCACACCCGGTTTCCGTACTTCTTTTCATAGGCAGCTTTTAGCACAGACCACCAGTCTTTATCATCGGCATATAAATAATGTCCGTAGTCGCATTCGGCAACGCCTCTTTGCTTGAGTTCGAGCGCAATTCTCAACGGACCATAGCCCTTGCCCATGCGCATATTGATATACGACTCGGCATAGCGTTCGTCTGACAACAGGCCTTCCTGTTGCAGACGTTCAACTGCCTGCTCTATTTCAGAGTCAGCGATGTCTCTTTGTTTCAGTTTTCGGCGGATTTCAAACGCAGAATGCTCGCGTCTCGCGAGCATTCTGACAGCTGTGTCCAGCGCGCCCAAGGGCTAACAATAAGACAGGTGCTTCCAGGCTGGAAGTACTGGTTAAGCTTCTTCCAGCACCGGGGCCTCCTGTGACTCCACGTCAAGATCCAGATCCCTGCCCGGCTTCAGCAATAACATGTCGCGCAGCTTGTGTTCGATATCAGCTGCAATGTCCGGGTTGTCCTTGAGGAACTGGCGGACTTTCTCTTTACCCTGGCCAATACGGTCACCGTTGTAGCTGTACCAGGCACCGGCCTTCTCGATCAGCTTGTGTTGAACACCCAGCTCGATCAATTCGCCCTGGCGGGATATACCTTCGCCATAGAGAATTTCGAAGGTGGCGATCTTGAACGGCGGCGCGACCTTGTTTTTCACTACCTTGACCTTGGTGTCGTTACCGACCACTTCATCGCCCTGCTTGATAGCACCGGTGCGGCGGATATCCAGTCGAACCGAGGCATAGAATTTCAGTGCATTACCACCGGTGGTTGTTTCCGGATTACCGAACATAACGCCGATTTTCATGCGGATCTGGTTGATGAAGATAACCAGCGTATTCGAACGCTTGATGTTGCCGGTCAGCTTGCGCAACGCCTGCGACATCAAGCGGGCCTGCAAACCCATGTGCGAGTCACCCATGTCACCTTCGATTTCTGCTTTCGGGGTCAGTGCGGCAACCGAGTCAATCACGACAATATCGACGGCACCGGAACGCACCAGCATGTCGGTGATTTCGAGTGCCTGCTCACCGGTATCCGGCTGCGAGACCAGGAGTTCATCAACATTTACACCGAGTTTCTCGGCATATTGTGGATCCAGTGCATGCTCGGCATCGACGAACGCTGCGGTACCGCCAGCTTTCTGCATTTCGGCAATCACGTGCAGCGTCAGTGTGGTTTTACCGGATGATTCAGGGCCGTAGATTTCGACAACACGGCCCCTGGGCAGTCCGCCGATACCCAGGGCGATATCGAGATTGAGCGAGCCTGTGGAAATGGCTGAGACATCGGGAATTGCGCCCTCATCGCCGAGGCGCATGACAGATCCTTTGCCAAATTGTCGTTCTATTTGTGATAAAGCTGCGGATAGAGCCTTTTTACGATTTTCGTCCATTCTTTTCCCCCGATGGTTTAATGAAAACTGCGATGGATTATCACATAGAAAAAACCGGTCGCATAGCAATTGCCGGCTTCTTTTTCAGTCCCGCTTAACAAGAAAAATTCTAAACGTGAAATCCCCCCGCTTAGCCGGCCCAGCCATAAAATAATTTTATTGAATGATAACGGTTGCTAATCGTATTTTCATCTAGTATGGTGGTTTCATCGGCCCGGGCTTGCTGAATGGGGTGTCCGGCCACAGTAAAAACTTGCGACACGCGGAAGCATCACAGGCAGGACGCTCAAACGTTAATCATCAGACACGAGGAGTGAAGCGATGGTCTTGAATGTAGCTGGAAGACGTATTGAAACAGACCCACAGGGTTATCTCTGCAACCTGGCCCTATGGAGCGAAGAATTTGCCGAAGAAATTGCCGAACGTGATGGCATCGAACTCTATAATGACCACTGGGAACTGATCTGGTATTTCCGGGATTATTTTGATGAAAACGAGACTGCCCCAACCATGCATACCATGGTGAAAACACTGGGCAAGAAAGATGTCCACCATCATGAGAAAAAGGCATACGAGAAACACGTATACAGCCTGTTTCCAAAAGATCCCATTCATGAGATTTGCAAGCTTTCAGGCCTGCCCATGCCCCAGCCAGACGACTAAGCCAAACAAGCAACGATACACACTCACCGGGATGATCAGTGCGGGCACTTGCCCGCACTTTTTTGTCATAATGTACACATGGCTACGCCCACCCTCCTCTCTATCATTGAATCAGCTGCACACCCGAATTTCACCCGCGCATATAAACAACTGGACATCGCCGAAACCAAACTCAATTCAATGCGCAAGGCACTGGCATCATTGAAAAGCCAGCAGTTCGATTACATTGTCGCCGAATTCTTTTACGGTTATGGCAGTAATTATGCAGGTGTCAATATCAGCAACCTGGATGTGATGCTGTACAGCCTGCAGAAATATTCACCTGATACACGCGTGATAGTGCTGGTAGATAAAACAGAACGCGAATACGTGGATAAGTTGAACGAGATTTTTCCTATATACGCAGTGTTGCAGTATCCGGTGGGTGAAGCGGATATGAAGCAGATACTTGTTTAGTAGCAGTTCCCGTATATATAAAGATATTTTTTACCGCAGAGGCGCAGAGACGCAGAGAATTTTTGTTATTTGTTGGTCCGACTGTGTCACGAACACCAGTTACATAGACTTAATTAAAGTGAATCAGATGCTTTTATTTATACAAAATCCATAAAAAACTCTGCGTCTCTGCGCCTCTGCGGTTAATAATTGTTTTCATGTATACCCGGATTACGCTTCGCTCCATCCAGGCTACGAAAATATTATCAGCCGCGAAACACGCAAAGAACGCAAATCGAGTTGTACTATATTAGAGTCAAAACCAATTGCTGTTTTTTTTGCGCTTTTCGCGTTATTTGCGGCCAAAAATCATATTCGTGCTTGCTTGCGGACTAGTTCAACATCCACTCCTTCAACACTTTGTACTCCGGCCCTTCCGGGTGCGTCACCGACTCGACCAGTGCAAAGCGGTCTATGTTCCATTCAATCGGATGAAAATCATCGACCTCCAGCGGATGCCGTGCTTTTCTGAACAGCGTGATATGAGGCACAAAGCGCTTCTGTTCATAGCCCTCAATACATGCCTGGATACACGCTTGAGTTTGTTCGACCAGGTCGTTCAATGCATCGGGTGATTTTCCTCCGAGCCACACAACCTTTGCCCTCGGGAAATAGCCCCAGCGGTCTATCACGAGAGTACTAGACTGTGCACTTACCTCGGACAGCAGCTGCTCCAGTTGGGTATGCACTTCTTCAGTAACAGCACCGAGGAAGTGAGTGGTAATGTGAAGATTTGCTACGGCAACAGGTTTTGCTGACTTCAGCCTTTCGATCTTGCCCAGCTTGTGCTGCACATCAGCGAGTTTCCTGCGGGTTATCTCGTCCGGCCACAGGGCCAGGAACAGGCGTCTGCGCTTATTTTTCTCAGCCACGCTCGGTCAGCTGCGCTCAATAAGTTCGAGCATGGCCTTGAGCGCGGCCTCTACCGCCTGCAGACGCACCTGGTTTCTGTCACCTTCGAAGAGGAATTTCTGTGTATGCACCATCTGCTTGCGCAGGCTCACCGCAATCCACACCGTGCCCACCGGTTTCTCCTCACTGCCGCCACCCGGTCCGGCGATGCCACTGACACTGATACCCGCGTCGGCGTGTGTTTCCATGAATATGCCCTGTTGCATCGCCAGCACGGTGTTTTCACTCACTGCACCGTGGTCAAGCAGGACGCCATCAGGCACCTTGAGAAAGTGTTTCTTGGCCTCGTTGCTGTAGCTGACAATGGCAGACTCAAACCAGTCGGAACTTCCGGCGATATCGGTCAGCAGCTTGGCAATCCAGCCGCCGGTGCAGGATTCTGCCGTTGCCAGCCTCAAGTCTTTCATCAATAAACGTGCACCCAGCTTTTTGGCTAACTCCTGCACGACCTGTTCGCTAGTATCCATTCAAATCCTCGAAAATTATTTTATATATTTATCACTTACTTTAGATGACATGACTATTTCATGCCAATTAGTTCTAGTACACTATGGCCACTTATTTCATGAAGTGAGCAATGGGCGAACAAACACCCGATCCAATCGAAGCCAAATCAAGGCATACGCCGATGATGCAGCAGTATCTTCGCATCAAGGCTGATCACCCCGACACATTACTGTTCTATCGTATGGGTGATTTTTACGAATTGTTTTTCGATGATGCCCGCAAGGCAGCAAAGCTGCTTGATATCACCCTCACCGCCCGGGGCCAGTCCGCCGGACAGGCTATTCCCATGGCGGGCGTGCCACACCATGCTGCCGAGAACTATCTTTCAAGACTGATCAAGCTGGGCGAGTCCGTTGCTATTTGCGAACAAACCAGTGACCCGGCACTCAGCAAGGGCCCGGTCGATCGCGAAGTGCTGCGCATCGTTACCCCGGGTACTGTCACCGACGAAGCCATGCTCGATGAACGCAAGGATAACCTGTTACTGGCAGCCTGTTCCGGCAGCGAACAGATAGGCATTGCTATTCTCGACATTACTTCCGGACGTTTCAGCCTGATGGAACTCGAATCTGTTGAAACCCTGCACGCAGAAATTGAGCGCCTGCAGCCAGCAGAGCTGCTGCTCTCTGAAGATGATGTATTACTGGAGTTTCTGGAAAAATCCAGCGCAAAAAGCGCTGTGCGCAGACAGCCGCCATGGTGGTATGAAATAGATAGCGCACTGCGCATGTTGAATGATCAATTCGGCACCCGCGACCTTAGCGGCTTTGGCTGCGATGAGATGGCGAATGCAACCATGGCTGCCGGCTGCCTGTTACAGTATGTACGCAATACTCAACGCTCTGCCCTGCCGCACATTACGACATTGCGTGTCGAAAGTACTGATGACGCCGTGCTGCTCGATGCCGCCAGCCGCCGCAACCTGGAAATCGAATTCAACCTGTCCGGAGGTACGGATAACACACTGACCTCCGTCATCGATAGAACAGTCACATCCATGGGCAGCCGCTGTTTAAGACGCTGGCTACACAGCCCGCTGCGCAACGCTGATTTACTGCAGGCAAGACATCAATGCATCGCTGAACTGCTCGACTCGGGATACTTCGTTGATATTCGCCAGCAACTGCATTCCATTGGCGACATTGAACGCATCATGAGCCGGGTTGCGCTTAAATCTGCGCGCCCGAGAGATCTCGACACCCTCAGGTTGTCGCTCAAGGCGCTGCCTGAAATTCAGCAAAGCCTGCAACAATGCCATTCACCCTTACTGGTCAGCCTGTCCAGAGACATTGGCGAACATCCCGATATCGCACTATTGCTGGATGCTGCAATAAAGGAAAATCCGCCCGTGGTATTACGCGATGGCGGTGTTGTCGCTCAAGGCTATAACACTGAACTCGACGAGCTGCGTGCACTTGGCAAAAACGCAGATGATTTCCTGGTACAGCTTGAACAACGCGAGCGCGAACGCAGCGGCATCAAAACACTCAAGGTCAGTTACAACAAGGTGCATGGCTATTACATCGAAATCAGCCGCCTGCAATCCGAGCATGTGCCCGAAGATTATGTCCGCCGCCAGACACTGAAGAATACCGAACGCTTCATTACAGCAGAACTCAAGGAGTATGAAGACAAGGTGCTCAGCGCCCGCGAGCGTGCACTGGCGCTGGAAAAATCCCTCTACGATGAACTGCTGGATAAACTGCTGCGATCACTGCTCGAACTGCAGAGCTGCGCAAAAGGACTGTCCGAACTGGATTGCCTGAGCAATCTGGCAGAACGCGCAGAGACATTGAACTACTGTTGTCCCGAACTGACTGAAGAAGCCGGCATCCATATCAAGGCAGGCCGTCATGCGGTGGTCGAACAGGTTCGTGACGAAGCCTTCATACCCAACGATACATTGCTGAGTGATAAAAAACGCATGAACATTATCACCGGACCGAACATGGGTGGTAAATCGACCTACATGCGCCAGACGGCACTGATTGTCCTGCTTGCTTACATCGGCAGCTATGTGCCTGCAGAAAGCGCACGCATCGGTCCGATAGACAGGATCTTCACCCGTATAGGCGCAGCGGACGACCTGGCCAGTGGCCGCTCTACTTTTATGGTCGAGATGACAGAAGCCGCCAACATCCTCAACAATGCCAGCGCTGACAGCCTGGTACTGATGGATGAGATCGGACGTGGCACCAGTACATTTGACGGCCTGTCGCTGGCATGGGCCTGCGCTCATCACCTGGCGGTGAAAAACAGATCATACACCTTGTTTGCAACGCATTATTTTGAATTGACTGCACTGCCCGATGAGTTGGCCGGCATTATCAATGTGCATATTGATGCGGTTGAGCATGGCGACAAAATCGTTTTTCTGCACAACGTAAAACCCGGCCCCGCCAATCAAAGCTATGGTTTACAGGTTGCGCAACTGGCGGGTGTACCAGCCAGCGCAATCCAGCTGGCGCGCAAGAAGCTTGTCGAACTCGAACAGCACTCAGTCGATCAACACAAGGACAGCGGGCAGCTGGAGATGTTTTCCAACCGCGAGCACCCGGTCATTGACCGCTTGAAAGAAATGTCGCTGGATAGTCTCTCGCCAAAGGAAGCACTGGATATACTTTATCAACTTCAGCAAGATGCAAACTTTTAAGCACCTTTAAATTGTCTCAGAACAGCCCACACTGAAATATGCTTACCAGCCTTACTATCAGGAACTACGCAATTATCGATGAACTCGAACTCGAGTTCGCCAATGGCATGACCGCGCTCACAGGCGAGACCGGCGCAGGTAAATCGATTTTACTGGGCGCGCTGGGACTGGTGCTCGGGGACCGTGCAGACAGTGGCAGCATTAAACAGTCATGTGAGCACGCAGACATAACGGCGGGTTTTGATACGCGGGATATTGCCGCCGCCTCAAACTGGCTCAGTCAACACGAACTGGATGAAGATGATGAATGCATATTACGCAGACGCGTTTCCAGAGACGGCCGCTCGCGTGCATTTATCAATGATAACCCCGTCAATGTGCAGACCCTGCGTGAGCTCGGTGAACTGTTAATCGATATTCATGGTCAGCATGAACACCAGTCTTTAATGAAAAGCACCGCCCAAAGACAGCTGCTGGATGATTATGCTAACCATCAACCATTGCTCGATGCGGTCAGCAAATGTTTCGCGGAACTGAAACAAACAGAACTTGGCCTTAAGCAGCTGGAACAGGATACAGCTGATCGTGATAACCGCATTGATTTACTGCGCTTCCAGACACAGGAACTGGATGCTCTGGCATTGTCAGAGAATGAATATGCCGAGCTCAATGAAAAACATGCGCGCATGGCAAATGCCGAGAAAATAACCAGCGTTCTCTACCTGGCAATAAACGACCTGCATACAGATGAAGATTCGAATATTTTGTCACGACTGTCCCATCATATTTCCGCGTTAACGGAAATCGCCGAGATAGACAGTGAAGTACAACCTGCCATCGATATGATGCTGGAAGCCAATGTACAGCTTGAGGAATGTGTTTCACATCTGCGTAACAGCGCTGATGATGTTGAACTCGATCCCGCAGAACTGGAAACTATCGAGCAACGCATCCAGAGCATTCTAGACCTGGCCAGAAAGCATCGCGTCGAGCCCGATGAATTACCAGCTGTACACGAGCAGCTTGGCAGTGAACTGAATGACATCACGCATGCAGACGAAAGACTGGATGAGCTGCGAAAACAATTCAGTGAGCTTGAAAAACACTATTCAGCATCTGCACAAAAACTTGGTGCCAGCCGTAAACAGGCCGCCACCAGGCTGAACAAGCAAATCACTGTAGCCATGCAGACACTGGGTATGAAAGGCGGTCAATTCCACATCGTAGTCAGCAGTAAGAGTGATGCACCCTCTATTCATGGTAACGATAAAATTGAGTTTACTGTCAGCGCCAATGCAGGACAGGCATGCAAACCGCTGGCACGGGTTGCATCAGGTGGGGAGCTTGCCAGAATAAGCCTGGCCATTCAGATGATTACTGCCGCACAATGCAGAATACCCACCATGATATTCGATGAAGTCGATAGTGGTGTAGGTGGCGGCATTGCGGAAATTGTCGGTAAACAACTCCGCATACTGGGTAAAGCCAACCAGGTCGTGTGCATTACCCATTTGCCGCAAGTTGCTTCACAAGCTCATCAACACTTGCGCGTACAGAAGAAATCAGAGCGGGAGCAAACACAGACGAACGTTTATCCACTTAACAATAACGAGCGCATAGAAGAAATAGCACGTATGTTAAGCGGTGTAGAAATAACGGAACAATCGCTTGCACATGCAGAAGACATGATTACACGCGCGCAAGCAAGCTGACATTGATATGTCAGTAACTAGTCTAGAAAACTAGAGGTTGGCAGTATAAAGCACCCTTGCGGGTGAATTAAGCTGGGTCTACATCCTCAGCTTGAAAGCCTTTCTCTGTTTTTGTCACACTGAATTCGACTTGCTGCCCATCACTCAAAGAGCGATAGCCATCACCACGAATTTGATTGTAGTGAACAAAAACATCCTCCCCGTCTTTCCTTTCAATAAAACCAAATCCCTTGGCATTGTTAAACCATTTCACCGTGCCGGTTTCACGCTCTGCCATTACAGCTCCGTACTTCATTTTTAACAGGAAACTCTATATTAATCAGCGAATTTACAGAACACAATCAATTTATCGTGTCCAACACTAAATCTGAATATTAAGATTAACTTAATAACCCGCCACGAATTATTACTGGAGTCCACGACTAATGGTATTTATGCACATATAAATAGCAGCTAAACATTACATAGTCGCCGCTGATTTCTTCATTCACTTGCAGCTATTCACCACAGCTATCATCAAGAAGTTGATGTTTTCAGGAATTGCAGTTTAGACACGATCAAACGGCTGTTGTAAGTATCGCATGGCAGAATCTGGCTTATTCTGTTAGAGCTTGAAAAATCCGTTGTCTCGCAAAGGCGCCAGTGGACGAAAACCAGCCTATGCTGGAAGTTTAACGTCTTGTTCTCTCGCAGAGGCGCAGAGCGCGCAAAGGTAACATCTGTTATTTTTGTTCAATCAGAACATATTATTGTATTCAACTATCTTTTATCTTTGCGTGCTCTGCGCCTCTGCGAGAGTAAATCTCTTCAGAGTTTGAGTTAATATGACACTGACTGTCAGATTAAGTCTGTACTACAACAGATAAACACAGATAAAGATGTTTTTAGCCTTCTATACATCTGCGTTTATCTGCGTTCATCTGTGGACTCAACTTAAGTTCTATAGGGTTTAAATCAGACAGTTACTGTCAGATCGGCTCACGACCAGTACAGATAATTATTCTCTATTCGATATTGTCCAGGCTATGCTTGATTCGCTGCCCAATAGTGAGTCTTTGCCCGTCGGGGTCGACCAGGTCAAACTCTTCCATATGCGCTGTCTTGATCATCGGGCTTACATCATAGCCCTTAGCTTTTAGAAAATGACGCATCGCGCTAACGTCATCGGTAAACAGGTATATCCTGCTTAAGCTTGTTGATTGATGGGCACTGTCCCGGGCAGTCTTTTCGAGCATTAATAATGTATCGCCGGACTGAAGATAGACCCATTCAAGGCCTTCATCACCGACACGCTTGTTCAGCACAATAAACTGTAACGCCTGTTGATAAAAAGCAAGTGACTGCTCAACATTAGAGCAACTTAGGACGGGGACGCTTCCCAGCAATCGCATAAAGGATCAGAATTTCAACAGTACCGAGCCCCAG
The DNA here is from genome assembly GCA_964600755.1 of uncultured Thiotrichaceae bacterium. Lineage (GTDB taxonomy): Bacteria > Pseudomonadota > Gammaproteobacteria > SZUA-229 > SZUA-229 > JABDQW01. The sequence goes on along the minus strand of CAZRKQ010000115.1, from coordinate 33,778 downwards.
GTGAATCCTCCACCAAAGGCTTCAAGCATGAGAGTTTCGCCTTTCTTGATACGGCCATCACGAACTGCAACATCAAGCGCCAGCGGCACGGAAGCGGCTGATGTATTACCATGCTTGTCGACAGTAACAACAACACGGTCCAGTGACATATTGAGTTTTTTGGCGGTCGCATTGATGATGCGTATATTTGCCTGGTGGGGCACCAGCCAGTCAATATCACTTTTCTGCATGTTGTTGTACTGCAGTGTTTCATCAACAATACGGCCGAGAGTGTTGACAGCCATCTTGAACACTTCGTTGCCTTTCATGGTAATACCGCCAGATCCTTCAAGTATCTGGCTGGCACCGGTAGACACACCATAAGACACCGTCAGCAGGTGTGCATAACTGCCGTCAGCGTGCAGATGGGATGAAAGAATTCCGGTTTCCTCGTCTGCCTGCAGCACGACAGCACCGGCACCATCACCGAACAGAACACTGGTGTTGCGGTCTTTCCAGTCAAGGATACGTGACAGTGTTTCCGCACCGACAACGAGTGCACATTTCGATGTGCCTGCCTTGAAAAACTGGTTAGCCACGCCAAGGCCATAAACAAAACCGGTGCAAACAGCCTGGATATCAAATGCGGCACAGCCATGAATGTCCAGACGCTGTTGCAGCAGACAGGCCGTACTTGGAAAGACACGATCAGGTGTGGTTGTTGCAACAATGATAAGATCGATTTCTTCGACAGAAATACCAGCCGCATCGATTGCATTCCTCGCCGCCTGCTCTGCCAGGTCAACCGTAAATTCGTCATCAGCCGCAATATGGCGCTCTGATATACCGGTGCGATCTCGAATCCACTCGTCACTGGTATCAACCATTTTTTCAAGATCGTGATTTGTCAGTATCTTTTCGGGAAGATAACTGCCGGTTCCGGTTATACGTGCGTAACTCAAGCTGTCTGCCTCTCAAGCAATGGTTGTATGTGTTCCTGTATCTGCTGAGGTACTGATTTTTGAACTTCCAGAACAGCTATCTCTATTGCGTTGGCATAGGCATTAACGTCTGCTCCGCCATGGCTTTTAATAACAATGCCTTTCAGACCTAATAAACTTGCCCCATTATATGCGCCGGGATCAATGCGCTTCCTGAATGCTTTCAGTACCGGCAAGGCAACAAGCCCTGCCAGTTTATTGTACAAACCGTGCTTGAACTCTTCTTTCATGTAATAACTGATCAGCTTGGCAACACCCTCGGCCGTTTTTAATGAGATATTTCCAACAAAGCCATCACATACAACAACATCAACTTTTTCGCTGTAGATATCGTCACCTTCGACAAAACCAATGTAATTCAGCGGCGCATCAACAAGATACTCATCTGCTGCCTTGACCTGAGCATTTCCCTTCATGGCTTCAGAGCCGATATTAAGTAATCCGACACGCGGCCTTTCAACACTATCGATTGCCTCGGTCAATACCGATCCCATAACAGCGAACTGAAACAGATGCTCAGCCGTACAATCCACATTCGCGCCAAGATCAAGCATATGGGTATGACCGTTTTTGGAAGGAATCGTTGTGCATATGGCCGGGCGATCGATACCTGGCAATGTTTTGAGCACAAACCTGGCTGTTGCCATTAATGCACCCGTGTTGCCAGCACTGACAGCCGCATCAGCCTTGCCATCATGAACCAGATTGATTGCTACACGCATGGAAGAATCTTTTTTCTTGCGCAGCGCCAGACCCGGTTCATCATGCATTTCCACTACTTCTGATGCATGTTGAATTGCAAGCCTGTCATCAAGTTTGATATTGTGCTTTTGCGCACACGAACGAAGACGCTCCTCATCACCAACCAGAATGATGCGAAGCTGGTTTCTCCTGGAAAGTATCTTTGCTGCTGCAGGAACGACGACGTCGGGACCGAAGTCGCCTCCCATTGCATCAAGCGCGATAACTGCAGAATCAGGCATCATGCGCCTGTGCTACAGACATTGATTGAAGATTAATCTTCGAATGCGTCGCTGGTTTCTACCACTTTACGGCCACGGTAGTAACCATCGGGTGAAACATGGTGACGCAAATGTGTTTCGCCTGAAGTTGAATCTACAGACAACGTCTTGCTCTTAACTGCATCATGTGAACGACGCATACCACGCTTCGAACGTGTTTTTCTGCTCTTTTGAACGGCCACGGGGACTCTCCTGTGAATACTTGTAACTAACTCATTAAATCTTTCAGTGCAGCAAACGGTCTATACGTATCATGCTGCACCTCGTCATCATCTTTATGCTTTTGCAGAACCTCAGAACATTCTTCGTCATGCCGGGCAACGATCGGCAGTGACAACAGGAGCTCATCTTCCACCAGCTCAAGCAGTGACTGCTCTCCATCTGAAACCAGTAAAGGTTCGAACTCCTTCGGCAATAAATCCGCCTCATCCTCACTGGTAATCAAACCAAAGCGAAAATCGCTCTCAATGTGCTGCTTCACTGGTTCCAGGCAGCGCTCGCAACGAAGTTCAAGTTCGGCTGCCACATAGCCATCCAGGCATGGCGTCCCTGCGCGGGTTGCAAACTTCAACCGCGCCGTTACTTCTCCCTGGTTATTGCAAATGGCTTCAGCCAGGCGCTCAAAACTGGATACCGGCCAGGCGTCCTCGAAACAGGCGTTTCTCTCAACCTGCTTGAGAAAATCGACACTATCAGGCAGTTTCTTCTGCATAATCGGCGAAGTTTAAATGAATCTAGAGATTGTGTAAATATTCTTTATATATCAATAAGTTCTGTGAGACACCCGGGATACAGTCAAGCACAGCATCGAATCGTATAAAATATCCCTTATGAAACTGATACTTGCCTCTACCTCTCCCTACCGCAAAGCCCTGCTGGAACGCCTGCAGCTGGATTTTCTGTGTGACTCGCCGGATATCGATGAATCCCCGCTGGCGGGTGAATCTGTACAAGATATGGTGCTAAGACTGGCGAAATTCAAGGCTGAAGCAGTTGCCGGGAAATACCCGGATGCGCTGATCATCGGCTCGGACCAGAGCGCTGTGCTCGAGGGTGAAATCCTGACAAAGTCAGGTAATTTTGAAAATGCAGTCAAACAACTGCAAAAAGCATCTGGCAAACGTATCGTTTTTCAGACCGGTCTGTGCCTGCTCAATACCAAAACCGGCAATATACAAAGCGCCTGCGTGCCCTATACCGTCGTGTTCAAGCCACTGACACAGGAAATGATCGAGCACTATCTGAAAAAAGAACAACCCTACAACTGCGCCGGCAGCTTCAAATCAGAAGGCCTGGGTATTGCCCTGTTCGAGAAATCCGAAGGCGAAGATCCAAATGCGCTAATCGGCCTGCCATTGATCAAGCTGATCGAAATGCTGCAGAACGAGGGTTTCAGTGTTCTTAATGAATAATTATATTAGTCCACAGATGAACGCAGATGAACACAGATATTTCTTGTCGTTTTGCGACGATAAATTCACGGCAATGATGCACAGAAGCGTAATTCAGTTATCGACCATAATGTCTCTTTTATCACTGATTAATTAAACCCAACCTGGGACCAGCACTATAGTAGCAGTAGTCAATTGCAACGAGTTTTTAAGCCGACTTTATTTGCGTGTATTTGCGTGGGGCCGTGAGCGGTAGGCGGACTAAATAGGTTTTCATCCGTGTTCATCTGTGTTCATCTGTGGACTTTATTTAGCTTTATCCGTGTTCATCTGCGTTCATCTGTGGACTGTATTTGGCTTTATCCGTGTTCATCTGCGTTCATCTGTGGACTGTATTTGGCTTTTATCCGTGTTCATCTGCGTTCATCTGTGGACTTTATTTAGCTTTATCCGTGTTCATCTGCGTTCATCTGTGGACTTTATTTAGCTTTATCCGTGTTCATCTGCGTTCATCTGTGGACTGTTTTATTGAAAGTTAATTAATTGCGCTGGCGGATTTTCATGACGCCGCCTGCATTTTCCACTTTTAATTTACCCAGAAAGGACATACCCAAAAGAATCGGGCCGGGATGATCGCCATCGATTACCATTGCTTCGACATTTCTTAGCTTGATTTTTCCAAGCGATACTGATTTCAATCGAACACGATAACCTTTAACATTTTCAGAAGCTGTACTGACTATAACGCGCTCTCCAGTCATACGGTAATCCACGCCCAGTTGTTTTGCCTGCGATTTATTCATCGCCACCGTGGTTGCACCCGTATCAACCAGAAATCTTACAGTGCGCCCGTTGATAGAACCAACTGAATGGAACATGCCACGGTCATTGGCATATATCTTTTCTTCATGATGCTCGGGCCTGGCATAACTTAGCGATATCGCACCACCGGGTTTATAGGATTGTACTTTTCCATCAACCTCGAGCACAGCCTGCTTACTGTCAGCACTAACCAGTTTTACTCCCTCAGGACTGGTCTGGCCGATCGACAGGGTACGGCGTTGGCCATCGATCATCACAACTGCTTTACCACCAAATAACGCCTGCACTTCTATGCTGGACGCAGCAAGAACATGGCCGGATGCCACCAACAGAAAAGCCGTTAACAAAATGCTAGAAATGTATCGCATGACAATATCTGAAAATAAAGCAACCCCTGTATTATTGCCAACGCAATAATGCCGGCAACAACGTCGTCAATCATAATACCCAGGCCGCCGTTTACATTTCTGTCAAACCAGGATATTGGCCATGGTTTTATTGCATCCAGCAGCCTGAACAATATGAAGCCGACTACTATGGCGAGCCAGCCTTCAGGTGCCGCGATCATGGTAATTAAATAGCCTACAATCTCATCAATAACAATGGCCGGATGATCATGCACAGCAAACTTTTCTGCGGTATAGGTACAGATCCATATACCAGCAATAAACAGGCAGGTTGTAATCAGCAGGTAGCTGATCAGTGGCAACGGCTGCATAAACATAAATAGCGGTACTGCAATTAGAGTGCCTGCCGTACCCGGTGCTTTTGGCGCAAGTCCGCTGCCAAAACCAACTGCAATCAGCACAACGGGATCTTTTAGCTGTTTAAAGCTGATTGCGTTCATTTTATGAAATGCTCATAGCCGCCATGATCGAGTAAATATTTTGCCCCCGTCTGATCAATGAAATTCAGCGAACCGTGATCTTCGACCACACCCACACGTGTCAGCGGTAGTGCGATTTCGCCGGCTATTTTCATCAGCTTATTCTCGTGTTCAGCTGCTACCACCAGACACAGCTCATAATCATCGCCTCCAGCCAGCACCATCGTCCAATCCACCTCGTTCCTGTTAGTTGAATACTCAACCAGTTGATGCGACAGCGGTATGCTGTCTATATTGACTGTAGCACCGCAATTACTGGCTTCAAGGATATGCCCCAAATCAGCAGCCAGCCCGTCGGATATATCGATTGCACATCTACAGTATTCGGCCACCTTCAGCCCCAGCGCTACCCTGGCTTGCGGCCGGTTGAGGCGAGCCACCAGCCAGGCATGATTTTCATCTGTAACCTGGCCCTGCTGTAGAATTCTCAGCCCGGCAGCAGCGTCGCCCAGCGTCCCGGAAACGTATATAGCATCGCCGGGCCTGGCAGCATCTCTGCGCATAATCTTTTCAGGCTCAACCAGCCCCATCGCCTGCACGGTAATACTCAAGGGGCCTTGCGTGGTATCTCCACCGATGAGTTGCACAGTATAATGATCGGCCGTTGCCCTGAAGCTTTCAGAGAAGGATTTGATCCAGCTTTCATCAACTCGAGGAAGTGACAGGGCAAGTGTTAACCAGGCCGGCTCTGCCCCCATTGCCGCGAGGTCGCTCAGGTTGACCGCGACAGCTTTACAGGCAATGTCTTCAGGTGATGTATCAGAAGGGAAATGCACGCCATCAACCAGCGTGTCTGTCGTTACCGCCAGCTGCTTATCTGCAGGCACTGAAACGATTGCACAATCGTCGCCAATGCCAACTGATACCTCTTTTCGGTTAGATGGCGATAAAAAGTATTTATTAATTAAACTGAATTCACCTAATGCCATTACACAGACGCTGTTTCGTGTGTTCTGGTATCACGTGCAACCTTGTCCAGTACCGCGTTGACAAAAGTGTGACTTTTCTCGGCACAAAATTTCTTCGCCAATACAACGGCCTCATTGAGTACGACACGATAAGGAACATCAGGGCGCTTGATGAATTCATAACCTGCAATACGAAGAATTGCACGTTCAACTGGATCAACTGAATTGATGCTCCGGGACATGTGTTTTTCCAGCTCAGTATCAATCGACGATATTTCCTGCAATACGCCCAGCAGCAATTCAGAAAAATATTCCTGGTCGACATTTTTCATATCGTTCTCTTCAAAGAACTGACGCTCGATGCCATCGATATCATCAGCAGTCATCTGCCACTGATACAAGGCCTGCATCGCAAGACGTCTCGCCTTGCCTCGCGCCTTGGCAAGACCTGTATTATCAGACATAACTTGAATGACTTAGCCCAGTTGAGCCATCAGGTTGACCATCTCAATTGCGCCGGTAGCCGCTTCAGATCCCTTGTTACCTGCTTTAGTCCCGGCTCGTTCAATGGCCTGCTCAATAGAGTCGGTGGTTAGAATACCATTGATCACAGGAATACCATGATCGAGTGCAATGGCTGAAAGGCCCTTGGCCGATTCGTTGGCAACGATATCAAAGTGAGGAGTTGCACCCCGGATAACAGCACCAAGCGCAATAATTGCGCTGTAGTTGCCACTTTGTGCCAGTCCCTGAACGACAACGGGTATTTCAAATGCGCCGGGGGTTTTTACAACTGTAATATCCGACTCATCAACACCACTGCGTTTCAGTGTATCGACTGCGCCAGCCAGCAGGCTTTCAACAACAAAACCGTTAAAGCGCGCACAAACGATCGCAAACCGGCCCTGGGTATATTGCATGCTGCCTTCAATTGAATTAATTTGGCTCATAACTATTTCTCATCTCCACTAACATATTCAACGACCTCCAGGCCGAAACCTGCAAGACCATGATAGACCTTTGGTGCAGACATCAAGCGCATTTTACTTACTCCAAGATCCATCAGTATCTGGGCCCCAACCCCGTCTTTACGTAAGTCCGGCTTCTGCTCTACAGCTTCACTCTCAGCTGTAGGATGACTGAGCATCCAGTTAATTATCGCGTTTTCCTCTTCCGGCTGACGAATAATCACAACCACACCACTATCAGACTGAGCCACCTGTTTTAAAGCTGATCGTAGCGGCCAGCCTTTAGCATGTGTCGAGCCAAGCACATCAATCAAGGTATTTTCTACATGCACTCTAACCAGTACAGGCTCATCACCGTCTATATTGCCGTGAACCAGGGCAAAATGCAGGCCACCATCCAGGCTGTTCTGGTAGGCATGTAAACGAAAATCGCCTGACTCGGTTGTAAAATCACTTTCTGCAACGCGCTCTACGGTCTTTTCATTTTTAATCTTGTAACTTATCAGGTCTTCGATCGTGCCGATCTTCAGATTGTGTTCCTTGGCAAAATTCTCAAGATCCGGGCGTCTCGCCATGGTGCCGTCCTCGTTCAGAATCTCAACGATGACCGCACTGGGCTCATGGCCCGCAAGGCGCGCAAGATCACAGCCAGCTTCTGTATGCCCTGCCCTCACCAGCACACCGCCCGGTTGCGCCATCAGTGGAAAAATATGCCCGGGCTGTACAATGTCATTTGGCCCGGCATCTTGCCTGACCGCGGCCTTGATGGTCGTGGCACGGTCCGCTGCCGATATGCCGGTTGTTACACCGTCGGCTGCTTCGATGGATACGGTGAAGTTGGTACCGTGCAAATCACCGGTAGAACCAACCATCAACGGTAATTTTAATTGCTGGCAGCGCTCCTGTGTCAGGGTAAGGCAAATAAGTCCACGACCGTAGCGTGCCATGAAGTTGATATCATCAGCGCCGGCCAGGCTTGCTGCCATCACGAGATCGCCTTCGTTTTCACGATCCTCATCGTCCATGATTATCACCATTTTTCCCTGGTGAAAATCTTCAATAATCTCTTCTATGGAATTCAACTTCATATGTTATAACCCGGGTCTATTTCACGAAACCTGCTCGTGTTAACAATTCCATGTTTACCTTGCTCTTATCCTTATCGTCCATATTCAGCAACAGCGTTTCGAGATAACGCGCGACAAGATCGACTTCGAGATTCACTTTTGTTCCTTTGGAGTAATGCTGTATTACAGTGCGTTCCTGGGTATGCGGCACGATGTTCAAACCAATAATGCGATTATCGACTGAATTGACCGTCAGGCTGGTACCATCGATACAGATAGAACCTTTAACCGCAATGTACTTTTTCAGCTCTACAGGTACTTCGATTTCCAGCCGGATTGAGCGCGCATCCCCGGACTTGTTCACTACCGTGCCCAGTCCATCAACATGTCCACTTACCAGGTGACCACCCATCCGCGTAGTCGGCAACATGGCCTTTTCCAGGTTCACTGCACTGCCGGCTTTGAGTGCATTCAATGATGTTAATGAGATAGTTTCATTGGAAACATCTGCTGAGAACGTGCCTGAGTCGAACTCTATAACAGTAAGACAGACACCATTTACAGCGATACTGTCGCCAACCTGCACATCACTCATGTCGAGACTGCCGCTATCGATGACGAAACGCAGATCACCACCCATGGGTTCGAGTCGTTTTACAGCACCTGCAGCTTCGATTATTCCGGTAAACATGGCTAATGGCTAACCCGAGACTGATTTAAGTTTTACCAGGTCAACTGTGTAGCTGCTCATTGGCATGGCCGAAGCATTATTGAATTCCGCGCCCGCCATGACGCCTGCAGTGGAAATTTCTTCCGCCGAGTCATATATGTCATACACGGCATGCATGGCACCCAGTGCATACTCGGAACCGGAACCAATCGCCCAGAATTTCTTGTATTCACATACTTCACGCAACGAATGCACGCCAAAGATGCCGTGTGGGCATGCAATCAGGGCGTCGATCTGCGTTGACTCGTATGGATCGTCGTCCTCATCCTTGGCATTAAGGAAGTACTTGTCCTTCAGTATCGGATGAAGAGAACGAAATGTCTCAAATACAGCAAGACGTGAGGAAAAATCCACCTTGATCTCATCCTGCTTGAGAATGCTTTCCAGAACCAGCTGGTGCGCGGCACTGCCGACAATACCAAGATAACTGTCATCATGAACAAGTATCTTGTCATGACCGGCTTCATAATCTGCGTGCATGCGCAAATCGCCGAAACTGGTGAGGCTGTCTGCTGCTATACAAACTTGACCGCCTTTTTTAACGACTACAACCGTAGACATGCTTACTCCGAATTAGTGTGTTGTTAACTATAGGCAGGAACTGCAGTAATACGCATATCCTTGCCAAACTGCCGGACATCGATAATATCCAGCCTGATTCTGTCCGCCATGGTCTCCAGACCCGGAATATTGAACATGCCCCTGGCATTACTGCCCATAATGTGCGGCGCCATATAGACAACGATTTCATCAACAAGTTTGCTTTGCAGCAATGCACCACACAGGCTTGCGCCTGCTTCTACGTGCACCTCGTTCGCCTGTAATGCCGACAGCCAGTTCATCACAGCAGCCAGATCAACTCGGCCGCCAGCTTCATCCAGGCTGACAACCTCACAGGCAAGGTCTGCTGTTTCCTGTTTCGTCGTCAGCACAGTCGTTGTCCCTTGCAGCGTCAGCATTTTCGCGCCAGGTGGAAAACGCAATTGACTGTCCAGCACCACCCGGTGCGGCTGCCTGACATCACCTTCTATTCCCAGCTGCTGTGCCGACAAGCGCACATTGAGCGAAGGATCGTCATATATGACTGTATCGACACCGGTCAGTATGACCGAGCTCCTGGCACGCAGGCGTTGCACATCAGCCCGCGCCGCCTCACCGCTGATCCATTGGCTTTCACCGGAGGCCATTGCGGTACGGCCATCCAGACTCATCGCCATCTTGATGCGCACGAACGGACGCCCGCTTTGCATGCGTTTGATAAAACCCGGATTGACAGACCTGGCCGCCTGCTCGAGCAAACCACTCTCTACAGCGATGCCCTGCTTGCGCAGTTGCTCAAAGCCATTGCCTGCTACTTCAGGATTTGGGTCCTGCATGGCAGCAACAACACGTGAAACACCGGCCCTCACCAGTGCGTCTGCACATGGCGGTGTTTTGCCATGATGACTGCATGGTTCCAGGCTGACATAGACTGTCGCACCTGCAGCCTCATCACCCGCCTGCTGCAGCGCCAGTATTTCCGCATGCGGCTCACCTGCACGCCGGTGCCAGCCCTCAGCAATGACCTTATCATCCTTTACAATGACACAACCCACACGCGGGTTGGGATCGGTCGTATATAAACCACGCTCAGCCAACCGCAACGCACGTTGCATGTATTCTGTATCGCGCCGGTCCATAAAGCTTTATTTGATTTTTTTCTTTGGCGCTTTTTGTTCAAGACGTTCAACAGCTTCGCGAAACGCGTTGACATCACCAAAATCGAGATAAACAGATGCAAAACGTATATAGGCAACATGGTCCATGGCCAGTAATTCGTCCATGACCCAATCACCTATTTTTTCAGTTTCAACTTCACGCTCTCCTGCTGCCAGCAGGTTATGCTTGATACGATTGAGCGCCTCGTCAATCTGTTCGATGGCAACAGGTCGTTTTTCCAGGGCGCGCATAACACCGCCACGAAGTTTTTCTTCCTTGAATGGCACCCTGCTACCGTCGTGTTTGACAATACGGGGCATGTTCAATTCTGCGTTTTCATAAGTAGTAAAACGCTCACCGCATTCAAGACATTCACGTCTTCTGCGGACCTGGTCACCTTCGTTGGATAAACGTGAATCAACTACGCGCGTATCAGGCGCTGAACAAAACGGGCAATGCATTTTTTATCATTTATGTTGTTGTGGCTGTGTGAAAATGTCGTTAATACTTATTCGTATACCGGCAAGCGCGCACAAACATCACGGACCTGTTCGCGCACCCTTGTAATAACGGTTTCGTCAGCTGTAGAACCTTCCATGCTATCGACAATATCGCACATCCAGTTTGCCAGGGCTCTCGCGTCTTCTTCATTGAAACCGCGTGTCGTCATTGCCGGTGTACCTATGCGAATACCGCTGGTAACAAATGGAGACTGGGGATCATTCGGTACAGCATTTTTGTTGACTGTAATATTTGCCTCACCCAATGCGTTTTCCACATCCTTGCCGGTCAAGCCCTTGTCGATAAGGTCCCACAAAAACAGATGGTTATCGGTACCACCGGAAACAACTTTATAGCCGCGCTCTATAACGACATTCGCCATTGCGCGCGCGTTGGTAATAACCTGCTGCTGGTAATCCTTGAAGCCATCTTCCTGTGCTTCAAGAAACGCCACCGCCTTGGCTGCAATCACGTGCATCAACGGGCCGCCCTGGGTGCCGGGGAAGATGGCCGAATTCAGTTTTTTCTCAAGATCTGGATTAGATTTGGCCAGGATGATGCCGCCGCGTGGACCACGCAGCGTTTTATGGGTAGTGGACGTTGTCACATCAGCAATCTGTACCGGGCTTGGATATAAATCTGCAGCAATCAATCCGGCGACGTGCGCCATATCAATCATCAGGTAGGCACCCACTGAATCTGCGATATCACGGAAACGCTGCCAGTCCATCACCCGCGAATACGCCGAAAAACCGGCGACAATCATTTTCGGTTTATGCTCATCGGCCAACCGCTGAACCTGGTCGTAATCGACTTCACCGGTTTCATTATTAAGCCCGTACTGGACTGCATGGTATATCTTTCCGGAAAAACTCACTTTTGAACCGTGCGTGAGATGACCGCCATCAGCCAGGGACATGCCAAGTACGGTATCGCCGGGTTCACACAATGTCATGTAAACAGCGGCATTGGCCTGCGAACCTGAATGCGGCTGTACGTTTGCATAATCAGCACCAAACAGCTGCTTGATTCGATCGATGGCCAGCTGTTCGGCAACATCAACGTTTTCACAGCCACCGTAGTAGCGACGCGCCGGGTAGCCTTCAGCATACTTGTTGGTTAGCACTGAACCCTGCGCTGCCATCACGCGCGGGCTGGCATAATTCTCCGAAGCGATGAGTTCGATGTGTTCTTCCTGCCTGCGCACCTCGTGCTGCATGGCGGCCCACAATGCTTCATCGTAGCCTTCGATAGTCATATCTTTGGAAAACATTGAAATCCTCATTACTTGCATGGCCTGGATAATGGGATGAGGCCGGAAAAAAGTGGCTTATCATACCAAATATGCCCCGCTACCGCATGTTTGGCCAGGATTTATGCGGTCAGTTTTTGAAGCTGTTGAAAAGACCGTATAATCGCGCCATTACTGCAACTGACTGAAATACAAATGGCACAATATATTTTCACCATGAACGCTCTCGGCAAAGTGGTACCGCCGAAAAAAGAGATCCTCAAGGACATCAACCTCAACTTCTTTCCGGGTGCAAAAATAGGCGTACTCGGCTATAACGGTGCGGGCAAATCAACCCTGCTGCGGATTATGGCCGGTGTCGATACCGATTTTATCGGCGAAGCCCGTGCTGCCAGTGGAATCCGTGTCGGTTACCTGCCACAGGAACCTGTTCTTGACCCGGACAAGGACGTGCGTGGCAATGTCGAAGAAGGCTTGAGCGATATCAAGCAGGCCCACGAACAACTTGAGGCCGTTTATGCTGCCTATGCCGAGCCGGATGCGGACTTTGACGCCCTAGCGACTGAACAGGCAAGGCTTGAAAACATCATCCAGGCCGCCGATGCCCACAACCTCGAACGCAAGCTGGAAGTGGCCGCGGATGCGCTGCGCCTGCCACCATGGGACGCGGACGTCAACAACCTGTCAGGCGGAGAGCGCCGTCGAGTTGCACTGTGTCGATTGCTGCTGTCTTCACCCGACATGCTGATCCTGGATGAGCCTACTAACCATCTTGATGCCGAGTCGGTAGCCTGGCTGGAGCGCTTCCTCAAAGATTACCCGGGAACCGTTGTCGCCGTTACCCACGACCGCTATTTTCTCGATAATGTTGCCGGCTGGATTCTCGAGCTTGATCGCGGTCAGGGCATTCCCTGGGAAGGCAATTACTCCTCCTGGCTGGAACAGAAGGAGAAGCGCCTGGCTGTTGAAGAGAGAAAGGAAGCCACCCGGCAAAAAACCATCAAGGCCGAACTTGACTGGGTGCGCTCGAATCCAAAAGCACGCCAGGCCAAAAGCAAGGCACGTATGCAACGCTTCGAGGAGCTGTCATCGGCAGAACATCAACAGCGCAGTGAGACCAATTCGCTTTATATCCCGCCAGGCCCCAGGCTTGGCGACAAGGTGGTTGAAGCCGATCATGTGCGCAAGCAATACGGCGACAAGCTGCTTTACGAGGAGATGAATTTCAAGCTGCCGCGCGGCGGTATAGTCGGCATCATCGGGCCGAATGGTGCCGGTAAAACCACTCTTTTTCGCATGATCACAGGCGCAGAACAACCTGACACAGGCAGGTTTTCAGTTGGCGATACAGTGAAGATTGCCTATGTCGACCAGTCCCGCGACAGTCTCGATGGCAGTAAAACAGTGTGGGATGAAATCTCGGATGGTCTCGATAACATCACCATTGGAAACTACACGGTAGCCTCGCGTGGCTACGTCAGCCGCTTTAATTTCAAGGGCGAAGATCAGCAGAAATACATCAAGGACCTTTCCGGCGGTGAACGCAACCGTGTTCACCTCGCCAGGTTACTGAGAAGCGGCGGCAACCTGCTGTTGCTCGATGAGCCCACCAATGACCTTGACGTGGAGACCCTGCGCGCACTGGAGGAAGCCATTCTTGAATTCCCCGGTTGTGTCGTCGTTATCTCCCACGACAGGTGGTTCCTCGACCGCATAGCCACCCATATTCTCGCTTTTGAAGGTGACAGCGTGGCTGTCTGGCACGAAGGCAACTATTCAGAATACGAAGAAGATCGCAAACGCAGGCTGGGTGATGAGGCTGACAACCCACACCGTATCAAGTACAAAAAACTGGCCTGACGCCATCTAGACTGAGTCAAACAAGGCTGCCGCCCTGGCTAACAGGGCGCTATTTAACGACTATACTTGGAGGATAATCATAACAAATTTAAGGTCTTATCCTAACCGTGGAGAATAACCAGTTTAATACTGTCGAGTTCGCCGGAATCCAGAATGCATTATTGCTTGCAACTGGAACAAGCAAGGATCTCGAAGAAATGCTGCAGTCATTCATGATTGCAGCCGTGGCTCAGCTCAATCTGAACAACGTCTATGTGTATTTACTCGATACGATCAATGCAGGTTCAGTGAGCACCAGTGACACTTCCGGTTTTCATTTCTATCTAAGCTATGCTGACAGCCTAAACCATCTCCCCCATCTTCACGACACAGTTACATCATCACTCAAGAACATATACCCGTGTAACGAGAAAGCCCTGGATATCGTTGAAGTTGATGGCTTGCAATATGTCATTTATTGCCTGAATAACATTGGCGCCATAGTGCTTGAATTCAAGCACAGGGATTTTCCGGTGATCATGGCCAGCCAACTGACCCCGGTAATGCTTCGACTGGCCCTGGCCTGCTCAACCTGCCTGACTATCAGTAAACTAAAAAACGAAATTCACCTGAATAAACAACTGGAGAAAACCTACGAGGAACAGGCCAAGCAGGATCCGCTGACCAAATTACCAAACCGTCGTGCCTTCAGATACAACCTGTACCAGGAGATCGCCAATACCAGGCGCTACAACCACTATGGTGCCGTGTTGTATATCGATCTCGACCACTTTAAAAACATCAACGACTCACTCGGACATTCAGTTGGTGACATGCTGCTGACCACGGTAGCAGACCGACTTACGCATGATGCACGTGCGGGTGACGATGTTTACCGCCTCGGCGGTGATGAGTTTGTTTATATACTGAGAAATGTTGGCGACACAGAAGCATCTGCAATGAGCACCTCACAATCGGTTGCACGCAGGCTGCTCGACTCCATGGCTGAGCCCTTACAGGTAGGCCAATACACGTTACATGTCACACCCAGTATCGGCGTCACTATCTTTCCTGATAAAAACACGGAAGAAAATGACAGTGAAAACGTACTCAAACATGCCGACACGGCAATGTACAAGGCGAAGTCCGAAGGCAGAAACACCTATGCTTTCTACGACCCGGAGATGCAGGTAACAGCAAGCAAACGCCTGATACTCGAAGACTATCTCAGAAAGGCCATCTACAATAATGAATTGCGCCTGGAATATCAGCCTATCGTAAACAGCAAAGAAGAAATAATCGCAGCCGAATCATTAATACGCTGGCACAACCCGGCATTGGGTAATGTTTCTCCGGTGGATTTCATCGGCATAGCCGAGGAAAGCAATTTGATGCTGGAAGTCAGCGCCTGGATACTGGATTCCGCATGCGCATTTACCAAAAAACTAAAAATCGAGATTGGAAATAACGAAACGTTTAAATACGTCACTATCAATATCAGTCCAAAACAATTCAAACAACAGAACTTTGTTCCCGGCCTGCTTGATGTTTTAAAAACCTATGGCTTGTTTCCAAGCGATATTCGGCTTGAGTTTACTGAAAATATCCTGATTGATAATATCGATAACACCATTTTAAAAATGGAAGAGCTGCTGTCATCAGGTATCAAATTTATTCTCGATGACTTCGGTACCGGTTACTCATCATTATCTTACTTACATAAACTGCCCATACGCACGATCAAGATCGACCAGTCATTTGTGACCGGTTTTAAATATAAAAGCTATGCAAACAAGGCTATTGTCGATGCCATCATTGCAATGGCCGGCCGTATGGATTTACACTGCGTTATAGAAGGTGTAGAAACAAAAGACGACGCTGATTACTTTATTGGCAAGAATATATACGCGATGCAGGGCTATTATTACTACCGTCCTATCTCCGGTAATGGACTGATCGACTTACTCAAACACGACCAGAAAAAAGCAATCAGTGAATAAACCCGTTTATGACACTGAAGCCGTAAGCATAAGCTCCTTTCGTTGTATCTTCATTACAGTAGCAGATTCTGCCCGTTGATTCCTGCGACCGGCCATCGGTAAAAGTTATCCTGGCCTTGAGGCGGTCTTCGAGCTCGAACCGCTTTGAAGTAACGAAACGAAATCCACCCTTGCTGATATTTTCGATGTCGCCTTCGAATTGCTGTGATTGTTCAGGTTTCTCACCATTGACTAAAAGTATCTCGCAACGGCAGGCTTTACATGGTTGTCTTATGTGTTTACGCGAACTAGCGTCCATTCCCTTTTCCAACTTACAACTTACCTCTTTGATATTTTCAATCTATTCTACACATCTTCAGTATAGAAATATAATTATATATTAGTAACCAAAAACACCTTGAAGCAGGTCCGCGTAACCTGCATATAATTCAGCATCCGCATCCTCAAAGTATTCGATATTCATCTCTTCAAGCATCTTTATGCCCGCAGGTGTTTTGCTTGCGTCAAGCAAAGCCTGTTTTACTGCCAGGGCAACGTCCTCTTTGAGATATGCTCTTCCATTACAAATACAAACTCTCCTCCAGCATTTTCCAGAGATTATGTCAGTAATTTACAGCCACCCCAGCCACTCTTTAAGCACATAAATAATGGCTGCTGCAACAACTGCACAGCCTGTGCAAAGCAATAATATTTTTGTAATGAGCACCACTGTTTCATTCATGATGACGACTCGGCAAGATCAATCACCTTAAGTAAATTCTTGCCTGATACAGGCTTATTTTTTTCTTTTATTACAGATACTTATAATTGTTTATTAAAGTATTTTATTTGCTATATGCACATGCTATGTCACTTTTTTATGCTTCTGTTTTTACTGTTTAACTGCCTCAAGGCAGTCAGCTTTTCACCGATCTTGATCTCAAGCCCTCTTGCCACTGGTTGATAGTAAATCTTCTCACCCATGTCATCCGGGAAGTAGGTCTCACCTGCCGCGAACGCATCTTCTTCATCGTGAGCATAGCGGTAATTTTTTCCGTGCCCAAGGTCTTTCATCAATCGGGTCGGTGCATTTCTGATATGCATTGGCACTTCCATAGTGCCGAGTTCACGAGCATCCTTCATCGCCAATCCAAACGCGGTGTACACCGCGTTGCTTTTAGCCGTTGATGCAAGATAGACGACGGCCTGCGCGATTGCCAGTTCACCTTCGGGACTTCCCAGACGCTCGTACGTGTTCCATGCATTGAGCGAAATTTCCAGTCCCCGGGGATCGGCATTGCCGATATCTTCAGACGCCATGCGCACAACACGGCGTGCGATATATGCTGGATCACAGCCACCATCAAGCATTCGCGCGAACCAGTAAAGCGCTGCATCAGGATTACTGCCCCGCACTGATTTATGTAATGCTGAAATCTGGTCATAGAAAAGATCTCCGCCTTTATCGAAGCGGCGGAAACTTTGTGAAGTAACATCCTGGATTATTCTTTCAGTAATTACGCTGTCATCTGCAGCAAGATCGGCAGCGATTTCCAGCATGTTAAGTGCACGACGGGCATCGCCGTCTGCGATCGCGGCAATCTGATCGATCTGATCATCATCCACCTGAATGTCTCGATCACCCAGTCCGACCTCCTTGTCGGTTACTGTTCTTTTCAGTAAACACGCAATATCACTTTCTTCGAGACTTTTTAATACGTATGTTTTTACCCGTGACAACAGCGCATTATTCAACTCAAATGACGGGTTTTCTGTGGTCGCACCAATAAAAAAGATGGTGCCGTCCTCAACATAAGGTAGAAATGCATCCTGCTGCGACTTGTTAAAGCGATGCACTTCATCAACAAACAGAATTGTCGCCTTGCCGTAGGCCTGCTCCTGCTTGGCCTTCTCAACCGCGGCGCGAATATCCTTTACACCGGAAAGCACTGCGGAAATACTCAGGAACTGGGCATCTGCGCTGTTGGCGATAATGCGCGCCAGCGTGGTTTTGCCCGTACCAGGTGGGCCCCAGAACACCATGGAATGCAGCGTGCCTGACTCTATGGCCTGGCGTAAAGCACTACCCTTATCGTGTTCGTGACCAAGTACGTGGTGCTGGCCGATAAAATCGCCCAGACATCTAGGACGCATGCGATCGGCCAGGGGGGAATATACAGGGCTTACTGTACCTGGTGTTTCAGCGGACATCATGAGCCCCCGAAAACGTCAACACCCTCCGGCGGTATGAATTCAAAGATTGCAGGTTCCAGCTCGGGATTGGTCTGTAGTTCGGTGAAGAAGATATAGGTGGTCTGTTCGAACTGGTCATGCAGTTGTAAAAAACGTAAACCTTTATCATCCAGACCAAGCATTAGACGATCGAAATCAACATCATCTTTTTTGTTCAACAGTTCGATACGATACAGGCCCGCATCTGAACCTCGTTCGTGTATCTCAAATGCATCCTCAAGATTTTGTTTGTTTTGCAGCAGGGCCATCGGTGTATTGTTTCCACCTGCTCCCTGCTTCTGCACCGTCACCTGTTCAAGATCCACATCGAATACCCATACCTGTTCACCGTCTGAAACGATCTCCTGCGGATAAGGCTGCGTATAATTCCAGCGAAACTTTCCCGGGCGCTGCAGATAGAACTCACCCGCGGATTCCTGCAGCAACCTGCCGTCACTGGATTTCAATGTCTGCTTGAAATTCGCCGACATAGTCTGCGTTTCTGTCAGAAACTTGTCGAGCAAAACCCTGCCCTCGCCAGCATATGCATTACCACATAGAAATGAACAAATAACGGCTAATAGTAGGGCGCAATAGCGAAGCGTATTGCGCCAGAATTCATTCAATATCAAGTGTTACCACCTCTTCAGTACCTGCCCAATCATGTGGATATATACCCAATGAAACATATTTGTGAAATTTAGAATATGGCCAGTCTTGAACACTTTTTACCAGCCCGTGCTTTACTGGATTAATGTGAATATAATCCATATGAATTCTGTAATCATAATCATCCCGTATTAAATGCTCCCAGAAGCGTCTTTGCCAAATACCTCTCTCACCACGCTTTTGACGAATATCTGACCTGTTTTCAACTTTAGGTAGAGCAACCGAGAAACGCGCCTTAATCAATCGTAGTCTTAGCGAATAATCTGAATCGCTTTCGGGCAACTGAATCAGGCAATGAAAATGATCTGGCAAAACGACCCATCCATGTATTCTAAATGGCCATTTTTGCTGCACATACCGTATAGCATTACGCAAATCATCTATATGCTGCACAAGCAGATCATTGGCTTGCCGATTCAATAAATTAACGGTGAAAAAGTAGCAACCACCGGCCTGATACATCCTGCGATAATTAGGCATATACAATTCCTTTTGTTAATTCTTTATGGCGCAATACGCTTCGCTATTGCGCCCTACTTCTTTAGTGATACATCAATATATCTCTGCGTCCTTTGCGTCTTTGCGCCTCTGCGTTAAACAAACTCTACGCATCAGGCGGTGGTGGTGCGAGCACTTCCCGACTACCATTCGACTGCATCGCACTCACAACGCCGGCTGCTTCCATTTCTTCAATCATTCGCGCAGCGCGGTTATAGCCAATCTTCAAACGCCTTTGTACATAGGATATCGAGGCCTTGCGAGTTTCTGTCACGATCATCACGGCTTCATCATAGAGCGCATCTGCATCATCGCCCGAGCCATTCTTGGGCTTCTCACCTGGCAGCACGGTTGAGGTATTCTCCTTTAGGACATCTTCTACGTAATCTGGTTCACTGGACCGCTTCAGGTGTTCAGACACATTGTGTACTTCATGGTCAGCCACAAAAGCACCGTGTATGCGCGTTGGCAGGTTGCTGCCAACCTCCATAAACAACATGTCACCATGGCCGAGCAGCTGTTCTGCACCCATCTGGTCAAGAATGGTGCGCGAGTCAACGCGCGATGAAACCTGGAATGCAATTCGACTGGGTATATTGGATTTGATCAGGCCGGTGATGACATCAACCGAAGGCCTTTGCGTTGCCAGTATCAAATGAATCCCTGAGGCACGGGCTTTTTGTGCAAGCCTTGCGATCAGCTCTTCGATTTTCTTGCCCACCACCATGAACAGATCGGCGAACTCATCGACAACCACCACAATATACGGTAGTGGTTTTAATTCAGCCGGTTGTGCACCGGGCGCGGCATGATCAGGATCAAACAATGGATCTTGCAGTGGCTTGCCGGCATCAGCTGCTTCATTTACCTTGCGGTTATATCCCGAAATATTGCGCACACCGAGCGCCGCCATTAATTCATAGCGTGTTTCCATTTCGGCGACACACCAGCGCAAGGCATTGGCGGCCTCTTTCATGTCTGTTACAACCGGAGCCAGCAGATGCGGAATGCCCTCATACACGTTTAACTCGAGCATCTTCGGGTCGATCAGGATCATACGCACTTCACTGGGCTTGCTCTTGTAGAGCATGCTCATCAGTAACGCATTCACACACACCGATTTACCGGAACCGGTAGTACCTGCCACCAGCAGGTGAGGCATGCGCGACAGGTCTGCCACCACCGGCTTGCCTGAAATATCCTTGCCCAGCCCAAGCGTTAATGGCGATGTCGACTTGTCATATTCCCTGGACATCAGAATTTCGCTAAGCGAGACCAGTTCACGCTGTTCATTGGGTATTTCCAGACCAACAACTGTTTTGCCAGGTATCACTTCAACAACCAGCACACTGACGACTGATAACGAACGTGCCAGGTCTCTTGATAAAGCGGTAATCTTGCTTGCTTTCACACCGGGTGCAGGTTGCAATTCAAATCGGGTAACAACGGGGCCCGGATGGACAGCGACGACTTCTACCTCGACACCAAAATCAGCCAGTTTGATTTCAACCAGTCGCGACAGAGCTTCCAGTGCATCCTTGGAGAATCCTTTTTCCGACGGTTGTGGCTTATCGAGCAAGCGCAAAGGCGGCAGCTCGGTATCGGTATGTGTGTCGAACAGGGCGATCTGTTTTTCCCGATCAAGCCGCTCGGAGATCTCGACTTTCTTCATAACCGGCTCGATGCGCACCTTGCTGCTGCCCTTGGCCTTGCGTTCTGCAGTTTTCTGCTTGTCAGCATCAAACACTTCCTGGCGGTGCTGTTTGGCTTCCACGCCTGCCTTGCGCTCCTGCAGGTACTCGATAAATACCATCACCTTTTGAGTCACCCACTCATAAACAGCAAGACCAAAGGCACCGACCAGGTCGATCACCTTGAACCATGACAATCCACTGAACAGGGTAATGCCGGCGAGCAGTACTGCCAGCAGAATCAGGGTCGAGCCAAGCAAACCAAGCACCCCGGCAAGATCATCACCCAGCCACTGCCCGAGAATGCCGCCGCCATCGATCGGCAATGCTTCAGCAGAAATGACAAAATGCAGACTGGTGAGGGCACATCCGGATGCCAGGGTGACAAAGAAGCCGGCCCAGCGCACGCCGAGGACACGATAATCGATATCATCGCCATTAGCATCGCTGCGCACTCCGCGCATCACCAGCCAGCCACTGTAGGCGATCATCAGTGGAAGCAGGTAAGCAAGGTAGCCGAACAGGCTGAACAGCACATCCGAGAACCAGGCACCGACAACACCGGCGGCATTATCAATTCCATTTCGAGGACCGGTATAGGACCAGCCGGGATCAACAGGATTATAGGTAATCAATGCCGTGAGGAAGAACAACGCGATAGCGACGAGCACAAGCATAGCGCCTTCACGCAACCCATGCTGGATATGCGAGGTCAGGCCCGAAGAACTACCTGTTGTTATTATTTTTTTAGGGCGTGCTTGAGCCAAACAAACTGTCCTGAATTTTCAGTAACGACCAATACGGCACTCGGAGCA
This sequence comes from uncultured Thiotrichaceae bacterium, assembly GCA_964600755.1. Taxonomy (GTDB): domain Bacteria; phylum Pseudomonadota; class Gammaproteobacteria; order SZUA-229; family SZUA-229; genus JABDQW01. Next base: position 11,830 of record CAZRKQ010000115.1, on the reverse strand, counting down.
TTATAAACCCAGTTCCTCCTTCAATACAGCGTCAACCACATGACCATTTTGCACTGCAGTGGCCGCTTTCAATTGACTGCCATCAACACCCTTCTCAAGTAATTCAATGACATACGGTAAAACAGCGGATGAGAGGGCCTGTGATGCCGTTCTTGGTACAGCCCCGGGCATGTTTGGTACAGCGTGATGCAGCACGCCATGGCGCTTATATACCGGCTGTTCATAGCTGGTGGTGTGGATGTTTTCCACACTTCCGCCCTGATCGATAGCAATATCTACAATTACGCTGCCTTTTGCCATTGCCTCAATCATGCCTTGCCTGATTACAACAGGCGCTCGCCTGCCCGCAACCATGACCGCACTGACCACCAGGTCAGCAGCGCTGACCTGTTCAGCAATTGCCTGTTCAGTAGACAACACGCCTGTGCAGTTTTTATAGCGTGATTCAATCTGTTCCAGCCGGCCCTGCTCAAGATCAAACACGGTGACATTGGCACCGATCGACGTAGCGGCTTCGACTGCGTGTTCACCAGCAACACCGGCACCCATTACAACGACCTTGCCGCGGTCGGTGCTATCAATACCGCCGAGCAGGATTCCCTTGCCGCCGTTGTTTTGAAACAGATATCCAGCACCACCGATCACGGCCAGGCGCCCTGCAATCTTGCTCATGGGTGCAAGCAGTGGCCTGGCCCCTTCTTCATCTACAACCGACTCAAACGCAATGGCGGTTAAGCCGATATCGCATAACTGCCGTGTGAGCACAGGCTGTGCCGCCAGATGCAGAAAGCTAAAAACAATGTGCTTCTGCTGCAAATATTTCAGCCCTTCTTCCAATGGCTGTTTGACCTTGACGATTAATTCGGCAGCTTCGAACAGGTTTCCTTTATCATCGACAATTTCTACACCTGCATTACGATAATCCTCGTCTGTATAGCCACTACCAACACCGGCGCCTGCTTCCAGGTATACCTTGTGCCCTGCCGAGGTCAATCTGGTACATGCCGCCGGCACCAGTGCAACACGCCCCTCGCCATACATAATTTCCAGTGGAATTCCCGTATTCATGCTGCCTCCAGTATATTTTCATTTATGACATGCGGTTTCTCACGAGATTCATAAACTTTTGCTAATATATGTTGCCTTAAGAATCTGACCGCTTACCGGAGACATTACATGAGCGAAGCCAAACACTGTCAACTACTTATTCTCGGTTCGGGACCAGCAGGCTACACCGCTGCTGTCTATGCCGCGCGTGCAAATCTTACACCCGTGCTTGTTACAGGTATGGAAATGGGCGGCCAGCTTACGACCACAACCGATGTTGACAACTGGCCAGGTGACAATGAAGGCGTTCAAGGGCCTGAACTGATGGAGCGTATGCAAAAACATGCAGAACGCTTTGGCACTGAAATCATCTTCGATCACATCAACACGGTCAAACTGGATGAACGCCCCTTCAAAATAATTGGTGACTCGAATGAATTTACCTGCGATGCCCTGATTATTTGTACAGGTGCCAGCGCCATGTATCTCGGACTGGAATCAGAAAAAGCCTTTATGGGTAAAGGGGTTTCTGCCTGCGCAACTTGTGACGGATTCTTCTACAAGGAACAGAAAGTCGCCGTTATTGGCGGTGGTAATACCGCGGTAGAAGAAGCGCTCTACTTATCCCATATTGCATCGGACGTCACTGTCGTACATCGTCGCGATGCACTGCGCTCCGAGAAAATCCTGCAGGACCATCTAATGGAGAGGGTAGAACACGGCAATGTCAACATGGCCTGGGACAGCGTACTCGAGGAAGTGCTTGGTGATGACAGCGGTGTAACCGGTATCCGTATCAAGAACGTTAAAGACGGATCGACAACTGATATCGATGTCTCCGGCGTATTCATTGCAATTGGGCATAAACCCAATACCGCGATTTTTGAAGGTCAGCTTGAAATGAATAATGGCTACCTCAAGGTTCAGAGCGGAACTGATGGCAATGCCACGGCTACCAGCATAGCCGGCGTATTTGCCGCCGGCGACGTTATGGACCACGTCTACCGCCAGGCTGTCACCTCTGCCGGCACCGGCTGTATGGCTGCACTGGATGCGGAAAAGTACCTTGATGATCTCGAGTGTGAGAAAGCTGCTGAAAAATGTAAATAAGCAGCGTAAATGAAACTGACCACGGTTTCATCGCTTGCTGAAATCGATCAGCAGGCATGGAATGCTCTGGCCACTGCAGAAAACCCGTTTATACAGTATGACTTTCTGCTCGCACTGGAAAAGCATGACTGCCTGGAACCATGGGGTTGGGAACCACAGTATATAGTCGCTTACGATGGCAGCATGCTTGCCGGCACCTGTCCTGCCTATATAAAACACAATTCCTATGGCGAGTTTGTTTTCGACTGGGCATGGGCTGACGCTTACCGAAGAAACGGGCTTGAGTATTATCCAAAACTCGTCATCGCAGCACCTTATACACCGGCACCCGGTCCGCGTCTGTTGGCACAGGACAATAAAGCCTTTATCAAGCAAGGGCTGATACAGGCTGCGGTTGCAGCAGTGGATACTAACAATTTATCCAGCGCACACTGGTTGTTTTGCAACGATGATGACCGTGAACAACTGCAGCAGGCAGACATGTTGCTGCGCAGTGATTTCCAGTATCACTGGTCTAACAACAACTACGAGAATTTTGATCATTTTCTGTCTCACCTAAGCAGCAAAAAACGTAAAAACATTCGTCGTGAGCGCAGAAAAGTAACTGCAGCGAACATAACAACAGAAATCATCAATGGAAATGATCTCAATGAAGAGCAATGGAACATATTGTATGACTTCTATCGAATAACATTTCTGAGGAAGTCGGGCACACCGACGCTGACACTCGAATTCTTTCAGGCCATGTCTCATCGGCTACGCGTGATATTTGCCCGGCATGAATCAAGAATTGTCGCTGGCGCCATCTGCTTTGAGGGTAACGATACCCTGTATGGCAGGCACTGGGGCTGTTATGAGGATTACGACAGCCTGCACTTTGAAGTATGCTATTACGCAGGTATCGAATACTGCATCAGGCAAGGACTGAAGCGATTCGAGCCCGGCGCCCAGGGTGAACATAAAATTGCCCGGGGCTTTATGCCAACTCCAACTTTCTCGGCACACTGGATAGCTCACGATGGTTTTCGCCAGGCCATACGCCAGCACCTGAAGCATGAAGCAAGCGCCATGGAAGACTATTATCAACAACTTATAGCGAGTCAGCCTTATAAAGGCGATAAACTCTAGAACATTGCTGACACCAGATAAAATACTACTTAAATAAATGACTGCTGCACTTGAATTGCTCACTGAGCTTACATAGGATTGCCTTCTTTACACACCGACATTCTGAACCACTGGATACTTACATGAAATTCTTCTCGCGTTTATTTATCTCACTGCTGCTCCTGCCTGGCATCGCCAGTACGTCTCTCGCTGCATCGCAGGACGTTTTTGACCAGATCATAAAACAGGGTGAAATCCGTGTCGGCATCTCGATCATGGCGCCATGGGCCATGAAAGACAAAAAGGACAAATACGTTGGCTTTGAAATAGATATTGCCAAACAGCTGGCCAAAGACATGGGCGTGAAGCTTGTATTCAAGCAATACAAATGGGACGAGCTGATACCGGCGCTGGTGAAAAAGGAAATCGACATCATTGCATCCGGTATATCGATTACACCAAAACGCGGCCTTAAAGTTAGATTCAGCAATCCTTATTCAAGTTCAGGCTATAACCTGGTATCCAACCTCAAGCTGACAAAGGATTTCACCAGCATCAAGGATCTGAATGACAGTAAAGTTTTTATTGGCGTGGTAAAAGGCACAGTCTCGGAAAGCCTGGCACCCAAGGTGTTTCCGAGGGCAAAAATAGATACCTTTAAAGACAATAAAGAGGCAACGGATGCCGTGGTTAACGGCACAGTTCATGCCTATATTGCATCCGCACCTACGCCACGCTTCGTCGCATTAAGATATCCAGACGAAGTTGACCTGCCACTGGAGAAACCATTACTTATCACCAAGGAAGGATTTGCCATCAACAAACACAACCCGGAAATGCTGGCCTATCTGAATTCCTGGATTACAGCACACCAGGCTGATTCCTGGCTAAAAAGCACCCATTCATACTGGTTCAAGTCATTGACGTGGCGACGCAAGGTTAGCGAATAAGCGGTTAGTAAATAAATCATGACTTCCCAGGTTAATACTGTCCATGTAAACAACCAGCCCCACGTCTGGCTGTTCTCCCTTTTGCTGCTGAGTGCTGCCGCTATTGCCGGCAGTGATGGCTTGCTTGAACTTCCCGAGCATTACCGCATGCCGCTGTCCGACATCGTCTACGAAGAACATACCACCTGGCGTGCCACACCGGAAGATGATAATGGCTGGCGCAGAGGCGATGGTGATCTTATTCATCAGGGACAGCGGCGCAAGGAAGTACTTCCAAGATGGGATTATTATCATGATAGAGACCGTACTCTTGACAATATTTTCATGAATGAAGGAGAGCTGGCCAGACCGAAGACTAACGTATTCAGATATAACTTTTAAATACATCAATGTCTTCAATAGTATGGCTTGAGGATAACAATTACGAATTTCCGCCGATTGAACAAGCATTGGCAGAGCCAGATGGCCTGCTTGCTGCCGGCGGTTCGCTTTCACCCGAGATACTGCTCAAAGCATACCGGCACGGTATCTTTCCCTGGTACTCACTGGGACAACCGGTTCTGTGGTGGTCACCTGATCCACGCTGTGTTCTCTTTCCCGAAAAATTGAAGATATCACGCAGCCTCAGAAAGACCTTGAACAAGGACCTGTTTGTTATCAAACAGGATACAGCGTTTCGCGACGTCATGCTTAACTGCGCGAAACCACGCAAAGATGAAGCCGGCACATGGATTACAAGCAACATGCTGGAAGCTTATTCACATATGCACGAACTGGGTTATGCACATTCAATCGAATGCTGGCACGACGATAATCTCGTTGGCGGTTTATACGGCATATCACTGGGAAAAATGTTTTTCGGTGAGTCAATGTTCAGCGATATGCCCGATGCATCGAAAGTTGCGCTCGAGTATTTATGCAATACCATAAAGCCAAAACTGATTGACGTACAGATCCATTCAGAACACATGCAACGCCTTGGCGCCGAAATGATACCGCGAACTGAATTTATTGAATACCTGGACAAGTTTTGTGACTGAAGAATATGTTTCACCGCAGAGGCACTGAGACGCAGAGAAAACCAATAATTTTTTATTTTAATAATGTATTTACATACTGCTTAGGCGTTTTTCATCACATAGCATAAATTAAACGTGGAATATTGTCAGTTTGCACAGCACTAACCCAACTTTCAGATACCAATATTTACGATAAAATATAAAAGATAGGACATCTTCTTAGAAGATGCATGGTAGACAATGTCTATGCCGCTTTCTCTGTATGAAATTGCAGATAATCACATTTCCTCCTCCACAATAAAATAATTTCTCTGCGCCTCAGCGCCTCTGCGGTTAATTATTAATTAAATTATTAAAAATCAAACTGCGTCTGCAGGAAGATTTCATCTTTGTCATTGCCCGACACTCCATCCAGGTTTTCACCCATCCTGTAAGTCAGCTGCACTTTTATATCATTGCCCTTGATAAACCAGTTAGCACCAAGTGATGAACGATTCCAGCTGGTAGCATAATTATCCGCATCCTGTGCCTGGTAGCCAGCAACAAGTTCGACCTTGTTATTGAACATATAACCGCCTTCGATGGCAGCGTTATTCAATGTTGTTTTACCGTTTCTGTATAATCCGCTGGTGAGCGTTGTATCCACGGTTTCAGCATCGAAATTATTATATTCCACATCAACTGAAAAACCGTGTGATCTGAAACCGCCGCTTAGTTCAATCGCCGCGATTGAATCCACATCTTCATTATTCACGATCAAATCGCCATCATTACTCCAGGCATAAGCAGCCACACCCAGCGTGTACCTTGTTTTCCCCGAGAAATCACCCTGCTGAAATTTAACAAACCCAAGCGGATGATAATCTATGCGCCCGCCGATTATGTAACCGTCCACATAGCCACTGGTTTCATTTACCGGCGTATTGAATCTGAGTTTACTGCTGTCAGATTGAACCGAGCCAAAGGCAGCTGAGGCACGATAAGTAATTTTCTTGCTGTTATTATTGCCCAGGAGATGCAGGCCAACATTCTTGTCAGGTGTACCATAGTTCAGATCACCCACAAATGTACGCTCTACCAGCTGCTGTTTTGTAAACGGCGTCATGAATTCACGCGAGAACGGAAAACTGCTGTTGCCTATTCTCAATTTCATGTTCTCCCAGCCGCTATATTGCATCCAGGTTTCCTTTATCGAAACCTCGTTGTCTCCCGTTGCTTTACCCATGTCCCATTCAACTTTTCCCAACCAGTCTTTATGCACCGTTCCGGCCACACGTACTCGTAGACGCCTGAAGAAAATATCATCCGTTGTTGGACCTGCGTCAGGCTTGTCGACTTTATATTGCAATTGTATGCGGGCACCGATTTCAAGATACTTGTCGCCATCACTGAACTTGTAACCGCCCGCATTTGCAGATAATGGCAGTAAAGATAGCACCAGCGTCATTGAAGACAGCTTGCGGCAACTGATAAAAGACATTGTTTTCCCCATGAATATTTTTTTAATCTGATCTTAATGTTAGGAAAAATATTTCATAAAACCACATTAACGACGATTTTCTATGGTTACATTTGGGTAAACATTAACCAGCTGGTATAGTGATCGAAATAAAACACGGCGAACAGTCGCATGCAACAGGAAAATACCTACGAGCTGATCTCGGCACTGTTTATCAAGCTGCTGGCATTGGTTTATTTCATCGCCTTTGCTTCTCTATCAGGCCAAATTGTTGCCCTTGTAGGCCAGGATAGCATTCTTCCAGTCACCGATTTACTCGAATACGCATCTAATCAATTCGGCTGGAAACGCTTTCTGGCCTACCCGACAATATTCTGGATAAATGCCGGGGATACTGCGCTTACCGCTGCCACGTGGCTGGGTTGCGCATTCTCCGTGTTGCTTTTCCTCAACTATAAAACACGATTCTCGCTGATAGTCCTGTACCTGCTCTACCTGTCGCTTTACCACGCAAGCCAGACATTCCTGAATTTCCAGTGGGACTACCTGCTGATTGAAGCGGGTTTTCTCGCCATCTTTTTGACGCCGAAGTCACGCATCATTATTTTCCTGTATCGCTGGCTGCTGTTCAGACTCAGGTTTATGTCAGGACTGTCAAAGCTAGTAAGCAACGATCCTGGCTGGGCCGGGCTGTCAGCCCTTACGTTCTACTTTGAAACACAGCCGCTTCCACATATTGGTGCCTGGTACGCACATCAACTACCTGACTGGATACTGATACTGGCTACGGCTGCGACATTGGTTATCGAACTGGCAGTTCCTTTCATGATGTTCATGTCTCGAAAATACCGTTTCATTGCTGCCTGGCTTACAATTTTACTGCAGGTACTGATCATACTCACCAGCAACCACAACTGGTTCAACATACTCACCATCATACTCTGCCTGTTCCTGTTCGACGATAAAGCCATCAGAAGAGTACTGCCAGACAGTGTAAGCAACTGGTTACTCGAGCAGAAGCAGGTATCCACTGTCTCGGTTTTCCTGAGAATCCCGTCGTATCTGTTTGCATCTATTATCCTGCTAACCAGCAGTATCCAGATATGGGAAATGGCGTCCGGCGTTCGTGTCACCGGTCAATCAGGCCAGGTGCTCAACTACATTGAACGCTGGTCACTGGCTAACAAGTACCATGTTTTTCCTACTGTAAACCAGCAACGCATCGAGCTGATAATTGAAGGTACAGTTGACGGCCAAACCTGGCTGCCCTACAAGTTCAAGTACAAACCTGGCGAATTGAACAAACCGCTATATGTTGTGATTCCCCATCAACCTCGCCTTGACTGGATGGTCTGGTTTGTACCACTTCACCCGGAGTTCGAATTCTGGTTCGAAAATTTCCTTGGCGCCCTGCTCGACAATTCACCCAGCGTTACCGCATTACTGGAACACAATCCTTTCTCACAGACACCGCCGGTTGCTGTAAGGGTCCAGGCCTTCGAATACAGGTTTACAAATTTTGATGAGCATGAAATTTCTGGCAACTGGTGGAAAAGCCGCTATCTTGGACCTTTCGAACCATTGCCTGGCCTGTATAAAGAGTAATAAATAATGTTCAGGCAGAGGCAGCTCGTTTCTAGTCTCGACGCTGGCTTGCTTCACTGGAGATAGGCGTGGGGTATTTATTGATAACCCAGTACGTCGATATAACAAAGGTCAGCACTACAACTGTCTGAATAAGATAAGTCGATCTTTGATCGATCAAGCCGGACAACAGGGCACTGTAAGCAACCAGCAGTGAAAACTCACTGGCCTGCCCCAGACGTATACCCAGCTCTTTTGAAACATAGTCTTTTTCACCGGTAATATTAAAACTCCATCGATAGATGAGCGGCTTGGCCAGCACTATGACCAATGCAATAACAATTCCCGGAAGAATAACGTCCCTCATCACCAGCAAATCAAATTGTGCGCCAATCGAAAAGAAGAACAGAATCAGGAAAAAGTCCCTGAGCGGTTTCAGCTCTTCCGCAATCACCATTGCAATTGGCAGAGTGGCAATGGATACACCGGCGACGAAGGCACCCATTTCAAATGACAGACCTATATATTCAGCTGTTCCCGCTACCATCAAGCCCCAGCCAAGGGACATCAGGAAGGTGTGCTCATGGATGGTATCGAATTTGACATACAAAGCCGTGATCACATACTTAACAAAATAAAAAGAAATAACCGTTAACAGCATCAGCTTTAATAATAGCAATGACACTGTGAGCGGAATATTACTCTCTTGTCCGCCGGTGATCAGCAGAATAATGATGATAGCGAGTATATCCTGCAGCAATAACACGCTCACCATCATTTCGCCACGATGCTTATGATGTAATGTTGTTGTAGGAATAAGCTTCAAGCCAACAATAGTGCTTGAGAACATCAAGGCGGCACCGATCACCATACTTTGTAGAAAAGGAAATCCCATCGATAATGCTGCCAGCATTGTCAGCGACATGAAGATGACAGAAGTGACTAGTGTCAGGACACTGAGCTTGCCAAACAGCCCAACCATTCTATCAGGCCTCAAATTCAGGCCGATTAAAAACAGCAGGAGTATGATGCCTATATGAGATAGCTGTTCGATATGATCCGGATTATTGATCAGTCCGATACCCGATGGCCCAATAGCCACTCCCAGGGCGATATAAGCGAGGATAATCGGTTGTCTCAGGTAAAGAAACAGGGTTGCGAGTATTGCAGCACCTGCAAAGATCAACACAAGTTCAAATATAATATTATCCATACCGCTTCATTGCCTTGTTGACCGGGTTTATAGCCAGGTATGCGTTACCAGGGTAGTATCAGCTCACCTGGACAGCAGTACTATCAGCTTACTATAAATGGGAGATCACGATGGCCTGGATTTACCTGATAATCGCCGGACTGTTTGAATGCGGCTGGGCTATTGGTCTCAAATATACCGAGGGTTTCACCCGCTTAGCTCCGTCTCCGAAAACAGTGGCGAGGGACGAGATTCGAGTGGCGAGGAAAGGCAAATGCTACTGCTTGAACATAGGTTCACAAATAAATTATTCATTATTTATGAGAATACCTACATCGCAAGCCACGCGTTGTTACCGCAAGATTTATTCGCGGCTAAAGCCGCTCCTTGTATCTCTCTCGATATGCTGATTAGCTATCCGCGTATCAGGTGGTACGGTGAACTTGCGTCGCTCGCCACTTGCTTTTAACTACATATAAAATCCCTAATTCGCTATAATTTCGGCAAAATCAAACTGGACCCGTAATGAATTTTATAGAAACACGCGGCAATGACGGCAATCACCCTGAAAAAGTAAGCTTTTCCGAGGCCATACTTATGCCCATTTCATCTTTTGGCGGGCTGTATTCACCGGAGTCGCTACCTGAACTGGATGAATCGTTCTTTATTTCGCAGCTGGATTCTGACTACAAAACACTTGCACGAAATATTCTGGCGGCTTTCGGGATCGACATAGACACGACGATCATCGATCGGGCGCTTGAGCTATACGATAATTTTGATGATCCCTCTAATCCCGTTCCCGTCGTCAAGGTTTTAGATGATCTGTATGTCAGCGAACTCTATCATGGGCCCACCAGGGCCTTTAAGGATATGGCCCTGCAGCCATTCGGTATCGTGTTGTCTGCTATTGCACAAAACCGCGATGAGAATTACCTGATCCTGGCAGCCACTTCGGGTGACACCGGTCCGGCAGCTCTTGAAACCTTTAAAAACAAGGCAAATGTTCAGGTGGCCTGCATGTATCCTGTCGGTGGCACCTCGGATGTACAACGCCTGCAAATGGTTACGGAAGATGCGAGCAATCTGAAGGTAATTGGTGTTAAGGGTGATTTTGATGACACACAAAACACATTGAAACGCCTACTCGTCTCCGACAGCTTCAAGAAAACGCTGAAACAAAAAAATATACACCTGTCTGCCGCCAATTCAGTCAATTTTGGACGCATCATTTTCCAGACTATTTATCATGTGCACTCTTACCTGGAACTGGTACGCCAGAATGCAATCACCATGGGTGAAAAAGTTTACCTTGATGTACCGAGTGGCAACTTCGGCAACGCACTCGGCGGTTATTATGCAATGAAGATGGGACTACCCGTTGAAAAAATACTTATTGCATCTAACACAAATAATATCCTGACTCAGCTGATCAATAAGGGCATATATGACCTGAGAACTTTAGATGTCGTGCCTACAACATCACCTGCAATGGATATCCTCATATCATCCAATATCGAACGCATTTTGTTTGACCTGTTCGGCGCTGAACGTACCAAGATATTAATGCATCTGCTAGATACTGAAAAATGCTATGAACTGACCGCAAAAGAGCATGAACAGATACAGTCAATTTTTGCCGCCGACTATTGTGACGATCATGAAGGTAAAGCCTATATCAAGAACACTTTCGCAAAAGGCTACCTGATGGATCCTCACACCGCGACTTGCTTCAAGGCATACGAGACATGCCGCGAAAAGCAACTTAAAACCATTGTCTATTCAACCGCGGAATGGACCAAGTTTTCACCGGTAATCGCCAATGCACTCACCGGCGAAGTCGATACCCATGATATCGATGCACTCAAATCCATTGCAAACGAAGCCGGGATTGAAATACCTGCAATGATCAGCGAACTGTTCAAAAAAGAAATCGTGCAGAAAAGCGTTATAGAAAAGGAAGATATCGAACAGGAGATTCTTTCGTTTTTGTAAAAATGATTTTCAACGCAAAGGCGCGGAGACGCCAAGGGCGCAAAGTTTATTTGTTGTATTGCCACAGAGGGCACAGAGCACACGGAGGTTATGTTGCTTGCTATATATCCTGCTTTTTTCAGTCAAGTATAAGTTAATCGCATTTATTCACATTTAGTTTCGCCCTGAGGGGCGAGTTATCTTTTTTGCTCGCACAAAAAACGTAACCCAAAAAATGCGTCCCGGGCGCTCGTGCTTCGCATGGCCGTAGGGCGGATTAGGCGCTAGCCGTAATCCGCCGGATGCAGTCGGTGCAATACGCTTCGCTATTGCACCCTACACGTTGTTTGACTGGAAAGTGCGATTCCTCCCCACGAAGCTTGCCGAG
>CAZRKQ010000114.1:0-34082 GCA_964600755.1 uncultured Thiotrichaceae bacterium | reverse complement strand
CCCAGGCCTGCATTGCGCGCCGTTTCGCGTTGATCCAGTGCCAGGTCATCGCTGATGCCACTGCGACAAATGAACGGTTCGAGGTTGATATTACGGCAAAAGCGTTGTCGATCATCCTGCTGGTTTTCCAGGCTGAGTTGGGTGTGCAGGATGAATTTGTCCAGTGGACGCTGGTAATGCAGGGCGCCGCCGATGATCTGCCGATCGTAGCGGACCAGGCTGTCGCCAGGAAATGGCAGCTGCTGATGAAAGTCCCGTTGAGTCAGCCAGGTTTGCGCGCGAAGCTGATGATTGGCAGCGCCGAAGCGTTGCACCATACCCAACGAGGCAATGTTCTGACCGACCCTTTTGCCGGCATTCATAGCGCTGGCGAGCGGGGCGGCCTGGGAAGGATCGCTTTGCCATTCCGCATAAGTCAGTGCGCCAGGATCTTCGGCCAGCGGATTGTCGAGGTGGTTGATGATCCCAAACCAGTCGCGATTGCCCCGTTGGTGATCTAGCCAGAGACCGACATTGCGCCGTTCCACCGCGCTTTGCTCGCGATAGCCGTCTTGTTCAAGATGGGTGACAGCGCCGCGGTAAGCCCATGAAGAATAATCACTGGATCGTATTGGTTGCTGAGTGCGCCGTGTACACGGACCAGGCCAAAGCCACCCAGCTGTGTCTCGACCCTGGCGAACGGGGTACGGCGCGGTAAATAACTGTGGTAATCGAGCAGGCCGCCACTGCCATTACCATGCAGTACGGCGTTGGCGACGCGCAGCACCTCGACGATTTTGATGGAGCTGGGATCGATGGCATCGATCTGTGCCTGGCCATCCACCGTGGTGAGGGGAATGCCATCCAGGCGTACTCGCACACCGCGGATGCCAAACGGCGCACGGGCACCAAATCCACGGATCGATACGCGCGGGTTTTGCGCAAAGTTATTGCGGTTTTGCACCAGCACGCCGGGCGACAGGCTCAACGCATCGGTGGGTTGTATGGGTGCACGACCGCCTCCGATATCGTCATCGTCGATCAGCGTGACCCCGCTCGGCGCATCCTGCCAACGGATTTCTATCAATGGTGCTGTAATAAGAACCTCCAACGGTGTGTTTTCGTCGGACTCCTGCGCAGTGGTTAGACCGGAGCAAATCGCCGCGGCGGCGAACATGATTATTATCAGCAGCCGGGGCATCGTGTCTTGATTAGAGAATATTCCTTTGTCCCATCAAATATTCTCCGCCTGTCAGTTATTGCCTGGCAACAGGTTTCATCACATAGATTTTGCCGCTGTCGGTTGAAAAATACAGCCAGCCCTCGGGGCCTTGTACCAGTGCACGGATACGTTCATCCAGCTTTATCAGTAGACGTTCTTCACCGATAGCCTTGCCATCCTCACTCAAGGTGACCCGGTTAAGGTGGCGCAGTTTGAGTGCGCCGGAAAACAGGTTGCCGCGCCAGGCAGGGAAGGCGTTGCCGGTATAAAGCAGTAAACTTCCCGGGGCGATGGACGGGGTGTATTGTTTGATGGGTTGTTCCATGCCTTCACGATGCGTGCCTTCACCGACTGCCAGTGGGCCCCAGTATTCTTTGCCATAGGAAATCACCGGCCAGCCGTAGTTGCGGCCCGGCAGAACCAGGTTGATTTCATCACCACCGCGAGGGCCGTGTTCAATTAACCACAGGCGTTTGCGGGTGTCATCATAGGCCATACCCTGCGGGTTGCGGTGACCGTAGCTCCAGATTTCGGGTGGTACATCCGTGCGCTGGTTGAAGGGATTGTCCTGCGGGACGCGGCCATCACGGTATAAGCGCATGACACTGCCGGCATGATTCGTGAGGTCTTGCGAATTGGGTCGCTCACCGCGATCGCCCACACCAAAGTAGACATATCCTTTTTCATCAAAGGCAATACGACTACCGAAGTGACGACCAGTGTCGGTTGCCGATCGGGTTTCAAGTAGATCCTGCCATTGCACCAGTTTATTTGACTTTAATTTTGCACGCGCCAGCACGGTGATACCTTCATCATCTTTATCGCGCACGAAGGTAAAGTAAATCCAGTCACCGACAGTGAAATCGAGTGGCACGGCAACGTCCAGCAGACCACCCTGGCCTTGGGCCAGCACAGCAGATGCGCCTTGCACCGGGGTAAGGGTTTTACTCCGGGTATCGAGTAGTTTGACGCTGCCTTCACGCTCAGTGATCAGGATTTGTGTATTGGAGATAAACGCTAATCCCCAGGGGATACCCAGGCCATTGATGACTTCTTCAAGCGCGAAAGTGACTTTTTCGCTTTGTATAACCCGGGTTGAAGCGGTATAGCCATGTAGCGGAAGTAATGCGAGCAGGCAGAGCAGCAGGGTAATACGTTTCATATCGCCTCCTTGGGTGTGACCATTATAGACAATACAAAACCCGAAATATCCCTGCCTGTCACCTGAGATTTATCGACCAGGCCGGCCCCTTTTTGTGGGAGCTGAATGCACTACTTTGAATATTGGTGATGCAATGTACCTGGAGGATGGTTGAATACCGTCATCGAATAATCACAGGTACCTTTCACCGGTGAGCGAACAATTCAGTTGTTATGGTGTCTGTGCTTGATTGAAGCATGACAGGTATGTATTTTTCGGGATGAGGCGCTCATCATAATGCAGTTCATTTACTACTTAATTTTCGCCGGCTTACTCGCATTCCCGTTTCCGGGTGTTGTCATTGCAGATATCACCCCATCTGCCGATTCCATTTATACGAATAAAACACCCTCCCGTGACGGAATTGGCAAGGTTTATCTCGGGCGTGAGATTTCGCATGTGATGGGGCATCGCGGGACCGCCTGGCTGGAGAGGCAGTCGCGGGTTCGTGAGGAATTGCCTGACCTGGCAGTGCAGGCAATGGGGTTGTTGCCCGATTCGGTTGTTGCGGATATTGGCGCAGGCACCGGCTATTTCACGTTTCGCATGGCCGCACTTGTGCCGCAGGGACGGGTATACGCAGTGGATATACAAGCCGAGATGCTGACCATAATCCGCAAGCGCATGGAGCAAGGTTCGGTCGATAACGTCGTGCCGGTGCAAGGGCAGGTGGATAATCCCATGCTGCCGCGAAACAGCATCGACGCTGCGCTTTTTGTAGATGCCTACCATGAGTTTTCTCACCCTTATGAAATGATGCGGGGGATCGTCCATGCATTACGGCCGGGTGGCAGGGTGTTCTTGATTGAGTACCGGGGAGAGGATCCTGGCATACCCATCAAACGCTTGCACAAGATGACGCAGCAGCAAGTGATCAAGGAAATGAAAGCGGTAGGACTGGAGTGGGTAGAGACCAGGGATTTTCTACCTACCCAGCATTACATGATCTTTACGAAATCCGGGAATTCTTGAATATTAAAGGGTCGGTTCTGAAATTCAACTATCCTGCGGTGTGCCATCCGTGCGGTTGAGGATAATATCGAAACTCGCCTGTTGTTCGGCACCGGGTGTGGTGGATGTTTCAAATTTCGCAGTCACTAGATGACGCTTGTCTGACGGGATGTATTTATACAGAAAATCCGTTGCATTGCGTGCTTCGCCAGCGATATAGAGCTGGGTTGTGAAGGGACGTTCACCCGCCGGGAAAGCGGCTACATGTATATGCGGTGTACGCCCCGGGTAAGGCATTGGGCGGATGGTTCGAAATCGATACAAACCCTCTGTATTGGTTATTGTGAATCCATGCCCCTGGAAGTTTTCGTCAAGCGGGCCAGAGCCATTGTCTCGCGGATGGCGGTAACGGCCGTTGGCATCACACTGCCAGATCTCAATGCGCATATTGCTCAGCGGCGTGCCATTGATATCCACAATCCTGCCACTGAGGTCGCTGATAACACCTGTCGCTTTCCCGGTCTTGCCGGCCACTTCAGTGAGGTTGTTGTCATCATCCAGGGGTAAGGTTTGCGGGTAGAACGGCCCGGCCGACTGTCGCGGCGTGGGTATTAGCGCAGCGGTCGTGCCACTGGCACCTGCAGCGAGCAAGCCTGTCATGGCGAGCATGAGTTTGCGTCTGTTGTAATCAATCATAAATGGCCTGTCGATGCTATTTGTGGAATGCATTTCTATCCATTGACCCGATTTCAGTGTTGTTAGTTCCGTGGACGAGCCTCTCGACAAGATCAGGGTGATTTCTCTATTCTGACGAATCCGAGTGGTCTACGGATGTCATCATTTACTCAGGCAAGTCGTAATCAGGATAACCACAGCAGGTTGAATGGTAATGCAGAGAAAATGTGTGCTTTGCGGCAGCGAAGGATCAATTACCTTCCATCATCTGATTCCCAGAAGCTGTCATCGTAACAAGTGGTTCAGAAAGTAATTCGATAAAACGGACATGAGAGAGCGAGGTATTGATATCTGCAGACGATGCCATTCCTTTATCCATAAAAAGTTTTCCGAGAAGTTTCTTGGTCGGGAACTCAATAGCCTCGATAAAATAAAAGCAAACGATACTGTAAGAACTTATATCAAGTGGGCGAGAAAACAGAATTAGTCGTGGTCAAAGTCACCGCTATACGAGAGACATCGTATCTTTCGCGTGGCGGGCAGACCTTTTTCTTATTCAAGGTCTGCTGTCATTGTGCACGCCGGGGTCAAGGGCCGAACGCTTAACCCGGATCTATCACACCGGCAACAGCCAACAGATCATCTTCGACGCACTCACATTCAACGTCCCCTGAAACGCTTGGCATATAGCGTGGCCAGGTATGTAAATATGGCTAAAACTAACACAACCCCGAAGGCATACCATTGCACGGTCGCTGTTTGAAGCCCGGTTATCAGAATGACCGTGACCGCCAGTATGTAGAGCGCTGATGCGATCAGTTGATACCGTGACGGATAGGGCTGTCGGTTGTAATGGCGTAATCTGAACAGCGATGCAGCGGTTAGTGCAGTAAACAGGAGCAGAAAAGCGGAAGCGGCCAGCACCGCTTCTCTCAAGCTATGCGAGAACAATAGCAGCAGTGATACCGCTGCCTGTAACAGCGTGGCGTTCAAGGGTGGTTTGCCATCGCGCAGCTTGAAGATTTCAGGCAGGTAGCCATCGTTGGCCATCGCAGCATAAACCCGCGGGCCTATCATCATCATCGCGCTGATGGCGGAAACAAAAACGATAATCACCAGAACAGATACAAGTTGTCCCCCGTGTTGTCCGAAGATATCGTTTGCAATCAGGTGTGCAAGCGTAATCCGTGTTTCCTCGTAGGTGAACACAGCGACAGCATCAGCAGGCGTCAGATTGGCCACAAACACCCAGTTAATGGCCAGATAGAGAATGCCAACAACGACGAGACCGATCACCATCGAACGTGGAACATCACGGCCCGGGTTACGAAATTCACCGGCAGCATAGACGGCTGCGTTCCATCCGCTGAATGCAAAGGCGATCCAGAACTGGTTTTCGATCACCTTTATCCAGGGGAAGCCTTCCGTTTTGTTGGGTGGTGTCCAGGTGGGCATAGCATTACTGCCCATTATCAGCGCCAGCAGCACAAATAACAGCAGGAAACTTAGTTTGAAGCTGACGAACAGGTTCTGGCTTCTGTGGGACAGGTTTGTATCATAGCCCTGGAGGAGCGTGATTGTGACGATCACGATGGCGCCGACAAGGCGAGAGTCGGGGCCGGGCAGCAGCGTATTCAGGAAACTTCCAATGGCGTGCGCGTCTACCGCGATTGCGGCCGAGAATCCGAGGACGAGCGATCCCCATCCCGCAACATAACCCAGGAACGGATGCACGAGGTCAGATAGAAACCGGTATTCGCCGCCGGACTGGCGGATCGCTGCAACGACACCCGAGTAAGCCATGACGCCGCAAATGGCGATGATGGTGCCCAGTAACCATGCAATGAGTATCGGTTTGGCGGACATGTCCTGCGCCATGTAACCGGTACTCACAAGTACGCCCACACCGATCATATCGGCGACGACCAGACCGGTCCCGGACAAGATCGTGTGCTTCTTTAGCGGAATGTTCACGAATAAGGAGTCACACGGGCTTCATTTCAATAGTCGACGGTTTATTCTACCAGTGCGCAAATGAAAGGTGTCAACCCCCTTTACCCAATCAGCCAGGCACGTGCGGTTTCGGTTAAGAACAAAAGGGTCGGAGTCGTTTGATATCTGATAAGTACTATATTTTCAATCGACTCTGACCGTTTTTTGATTCTATTGAAAGGGTAGCGTCCGCTATATTAATATTCCTATATTGTATTCATTTGGTTATCGCAGATAGAACTCAAGGAGTAAATCTCGTTGACTCATATTAAGGTATTTCGCCAGGGCAAAGGCACATTCTGTGAATCGCGCATTGAAAATGGCCGTTCTGTCAGTCGCATACTGAACCAGGGAGCAGGTTATTTCCTGGATAATACTTTTTCAACCGTCGAAGAAGCGAAGGCTTTCTGCGAAACAGAGCTTGAAAAAGATGCTTCGCTTGTTTTCTTTGTTGTTCAGGGCGAATACATTATTGATTACATCCGGAATGTTGCTTATCACGATGCCATAGAAGCAAAACAAAACAGGCTATTTGTAGCGGTTACCGCTGCCATTGTGATGCTGCTTGCGTCTGTTGTATCTTTCATATTCATGCCGTTTCAGTTAGTCCTGTACGACGCTCTCTTCATTGTTGCTATGGGCGTTCTATATCTTATGCTTTATTCGATTGGAGGACGTATGGATGTGGGAGGTATTGTACTCATGATAATAATCCTGATCCTGCTCTCGATTATGGTTCCAAAGCTGCTTGGATAACCCATAACATGGAAAATGATTTAAAGAGGCCGGAGTGATTTAATTTTGACTCCTTTTCCAATTCAATAACGAATTGCACATAGAGAAAATATTTTGAAGATCATTTCATTATTTATTGAACTCGAAACCAACGATGGCATTGCCTTGCATGACCTGATGCCAGACATTAACAACGCGGTGGCGAAGTCGGGGATTAAAAACGGCTTTGTAACGGTTACCTCACAGCACACAACGACTGCGATTGCCATTAATGAAAATGAAGAACGCCTGGTGGAAGATGTTAAAGCGTTTTTGAGCCGCCTTATCCCAGCCGGCGACAAGTATCTGCATAACGATATCGCTATAAGGGATTGCCCGCCCGATGAACCGGAAAATGCACACTCTCACCTGGCAGCGATGCTGCTGGGGAGTTCCGAAGTCATTGCCCTGGCAGCAGGGGAACTGGTGTTAGGACAGTACCAGTCGGTCATGCTGTATGAACTCGATGGCCCCCGTCACCGTAAAGTAAATGTGCAGGTTTACGGGGAATAAAAACCAAAAACCTGATGCATAAGTATTTATTTATAATAACAATAATAAAATATGTATTTACTTATAAGTAACAATCGTCTTATGCTCCACCCACAATAATGCGTTGCGGATAGTGCAGGAGTTAGATAATGCCTCTGGTTAATATGCGAGACATGCTGCAGCATGCTTACCAAAATGGTTATGCCGTGGGTGGTTTCGACCTGGTGAGTCTCGACTTTCTTGAAGCGATTATGGCGGCAGGGGAGGCCCAGCGTTCGCCGCTGATTTTATCGCTCGCCGAATCTCACTTTGAATACTACGATTTTGAACTGGCCATGGCTGCCGCCGAACAGGCTGCCAAGCGGTCATCCATTCCTGTCGCCATTCACCTTGATCATGGTGCTTCTCTGGAGTCCGCTGTTAAAGCCATCAACCTGGGTTGCAATGGTGTAATGGTGGATGCGTCACACCAGGCCTTTGAGGGCAACGTGGCCATGACGAAAAAAATTGTTGATATGTCGCATGCCTGTGGTGTGCCGGTTGAAGGTGAACTGGGTTATGTCGCCGGGGTGGAAGGTGAAGATGCCGACAAGCACCCGGGTGAAGTGGTTTATACCTCGGTCGATGAAGCGAAAGCGTATGTTGAGCAAACCGGGGTTGATCTATTGGCGGTATCCATTGGTACCGTGCACGGGCGCATGAAAGGCGAGCCGGTACTGGGTTTTGAACGCCTGCAACAGATTAACCAGGCGCTGAGCATTCCGTTGGTAATTCATGGTGGCACCGGTTTATCTGATGAACAATTCAAGCGTTTGATCAACAACGGGGTAGCCAAGATAAATTACTACACGGCGCTGGCAGATGCCGCGGGTAAAAAAATGCGTGGCAACGTGGCAGCCGATGAGCGCTGCGGTTATACCGGTATTGTTAATGGTATCCAGGATGCGATGCGTGCCGAGATTGAGCGTTGCATGGTGAACTGGGGGTCAGCCGGACAGGCCGATGCCGTGCTGGCAGCTGCTGAAGCCTGGCAACCGGTGCATCATGTCATTATTTATAACCTTGAAGTTGATGATGCTGATCAAGTCAGCAACATGATGCGCGCAGGGGAAAAAGTGTTAAGTCAAATACCCGGCGTGCGTCGTGTGATTACCGCCAATGCTGTTCAGCAGGATGCCAGGTACAAATTCAGCTGGCTGATTGAGTTTGTGCATAAAAACGTGATTGATAGTTATCGTAATCATCCTGATCATGTTGCGTTTGCAGATAAGCTGTTCAGGCCAATAGCCGGTGACCGCATTAGTATTGATTACACTGAAAACTATTATCCAGGGTAACAGGCCTGCGAAACGAATCTGGGGTCTGACATCATAATTCGGCGTCTTAAGTCACTGGATTATGAAATACATCCATGTATTCCATCCTTGCGGACCAGCCTTCGGCTGTTCAAATCTGCTCCAGGCAGATTTAGTCCGGCTAAAAACATGCCGGAATGACGAGCCAGTGAGACGTCATCATGCAAGCGCCCCATTAAATTGAATTATATTTTACCCGGTTCTGAATTAGGTGGAACAGCAGTGCCTCCGTCTCCATTTTTTCGCCATGGTCTGTCGCTGTTATAATGCTCGACTATGCGCTGCACAACTGAAAACCAGATTATACTCACCACGCTAAATGCGCGTTATATACATTCAGCATTTGGTTTGCGCTACCTATATGCCAATCTAGGTGAGCTCCAGTCGTTTGCACGTATAGAAGAGTTCAGTATTCAACAACGCCCCATTGATATCGCAGAGCAGTTATTAAAGCTTCGCCCCAGGATTATAGGCTTCGGCGTTTATATCTGGAATGTAACTGAAGTAACAAAAACCGTTGAGCTGTTAACACAAATCTCGCCAGACACTGTTATTGTACTTGGTGGTCCTGAAGTCAGCCACTTGCCCGATAAACCTGCTGTTGTTGATATTGCCGACTATATTGTTATGGGTGCAGCCGAGAAAAGCTTTCGGGATTTATGCCAGTTAATATTATTCGGCAATAAACCATTACAGCGCGAAATTCAAAGTGACGAGCTGCCGCTTGATCAGTTACAGATGCCATATCATTATTACACGGATGAAGACATAAAAAATCGTTTGATTTATGTTGAGGCTTCTCGCGGCTGCCCGTTTAAATGCGAGTTCTGCTTGTCCTCGCTTGATAAAACATCGAAACCATTTGAGCTGGGCCGGTTTCTTGGTGAAATGGATAAGTTGCATCAGCGTGGTGTGCGCAACTTTAAATTTATTGATCGCACTTTTAATCTAAAAGTGAGTAGCACTATTGCCATTTTAGATTTTTTTCTTCAACGTATGAGTGATGATTTATACCTTCATTTTGAAGTAGTGCCTGATATGTTACCGGACGCTTTAAAAGCAGTCATTAAAAGATTTCCGGAGCATGCTTTGCAGTTTGAAATTGGCGTGCAATCATTTGACGAAAAGATTCAGGGCCTGATCAACAGGAAACAGGATAATGCAAAAACCTGTGAAAACTTACGCTGGTTAAGAGAGAATACTCACGCTTATATCCATGCTGATCTAATATTCGGCTTGCCGTCCGACACCTTGGCTAACTTCGCGAAAAGTTTTGATCAACTGGTCAGTTTGAGGCCGCACGAAATTCAGCTCGGCATTTTAAAACGATTGCGCGGCGTACCACTGAATCGTCATAATGAAGAATACCAGCTGCGATACAATCCGGAACCACCCTATAATATTTTATGCACCAGAGATATTGATTTCGAAACAATGCAGCGTGTCAATCGCTTTGCACGTTACTGGGATATGATTGCAAATTCTGGAAGATTTAATAATACCCTGCCGTTGATTTTGCGTGACGAACCCTTTAATAACTTTATGCAGCTTAGTGATTGCCTTTATCAAGCAGTCGGTAGTACGTGGAATATTTCATTGCGGCGCTTGTTTGTATTGCTATATGAAAAACTTAATAATATGGAAGCTGTAGATGTGAGTCTGTTGCTTGAAACGATGAGAGCAGATTATGAACGTACTGGAGAAAAATCTTCATTCGAATTTTTACTTATGAAGAAAAATAAAGTAGCGCGAATTGGTACTGCGAATAAACGTCAGCAGCAAATGCTGAAAGTATAAAAGGGAGCAATTAAAGGTGCCGGTGTCATGCATATCGGGAATTGTTCATATATGAGCTCTCTGATGAGGATATCCATCTCATTGAACTAGCGTGTCACTATTGTCATCCTGTAGGCGATGACAGGTTTAAACATCAGATCGAACAGCGTTACGGAAACAGGTTCGGACAGTCTGCGAGAGGGAGACAGATCAGACAGAATCAAAATGGTTAATAAATATTCCCTCCGACACCTTTTCTCTACCTTTTTCTCTATACTGCTGTTTGAACCGACCAACAATGAATATTCCTAGGCCAGGCCTAAATAATTTATTAACTCTGCAGTTCTGCTTGATCGGGTTTAGAATAATGTCTTTTATCCAGATGAAGCTTTCATGCCCGAAATTGAAATAGGTTTTCACGCCTGGTTTGTGATAGGGCTCATCGTGCTCGCGCTGGTCTTGTTTGCAAATGAGAAGCTTCCACTGGCAAGCTCCAGCCTGTTCATACTGGTGCTGTTAACGCTGGTATTTGAATGGTATCCCTACCAGACTGCAACCGGGCCATATCATAGCGCTGAGTTTCTAACCGGCTTTGGTCATCGCGCTTTAATTGCCGTGTGTGCTTTGATGATCGCGGGTCAGGGACTAATAAGAACCGGTGCGCTGGAACCGATCGGACGAATACTGGCCAGGTACTGGTCGCGGAGTCCGCTACTGGTTTTTTTATTGACCCTGGTTATCGGCGCTTTATTAAGTGCATTTGTCAATAACACGCCGATTGTTATCCTCTTGCTGCCAATCCTGATCAGCGTGTCGATCAAAACAGGGACTTCGGCATCCTCATTGCTGATGCCAATCGGCTTCGCCACACTGATGGGTGGTATGGCGACAACCATCGGCACATCAACCAATCTGCTGGTTGTAACATTTGCCGCCGAACTGGGTGTCAGGCGGTTCAACATGTTTGATTTTTTTGTGCCGGCCCTGATAGCAGGCAGTGTCGGTATTGTTTATTTATGGCTCGTGGCCCCACGCATACTACCCAGGCGTGAGCCCCTGATGCCTTCGACTTCTGCACGTATATTCAGTGCACAGTTACGCATTGCAGGTGGAGGCTTTGCGGATGGTGCTTCACTGTCGGTAATCATCGCTAAAACCGAAGGGAGACTTCGAGTCGAGGAAATCCTGAGAGGTGAAGAGGGTACCAGGCTGAGTCCACTGCCGGATGTCATCAGACCGTATCATCGCCCGTGATACACCGGATAATCTTAAAGAATTTGAATCCCTCATCGGCGCACATTTATTTGCCCGCGATGAACCGGTGGATGATGATCATCCCCTGAAAGATAACAACCAGCAGATCGCCGAAGTGGTGGTAGTTCCGGGTTCAACGCTCGATGGCAGAACACTCAAAGATGCGCGTTTTAGCGATCGATATCTTTTGCGTGTGCTTGCCCTGCACCGGGCACATCGCTGGCGAAATCTACCAGGCAGCTCACATGCTGAGGATGTCAAACTGAAATCCGGCGATGTGATACTGGTACAGGGTTCAAGAGACAGTATCAAACGCTTGAAAGCGAGCCGCAATATACTGGTGCTGGATGCCAGTACCGATCTGCAACGCTCCAGCAAAGCACCCGTAGCGCTGGCGATCATGTTGTTTATCATTATAACTGCCGCCAGCGGTATGCTGCCGATAGAAATCAGCGCACTGGCCGGGGTATTTATGATGCTTGTGTCCGGTTGTCTGCGCTGGCGGGATGTCAGGCGCGCATTAAGTGCCCCGGTGATTTTGATTATCGTGACCAGCCTTGCGATGGGTAATGCATTATTACAAACCGGTGGTGCTGACTTTCTTGCACAACGTTATGTCGATTTGACCTACGGCTGGTCTGCGACCGCCGTATTAAGCGGGCTGATGTTATTAATGGCGATTCTGACCAATGTGGTTTCAAACAATGCAGCGGCGGTCATTGGCACGCCAATAGCCGTCAGCATTGCCGCTCAATTGGGATTAAACGCGGAGGCTTTTGTACTCGCGGTATTGTTTGGTGCGAACATGAGCTTTGCTACCCCGATGGCGTATCAGACCAATATGCTGGTGATGAATGCTGGCAACTACCGATTCTGGGACTTTGTAAAAGTCGGTGTGCCACTGACATTGTTAATGTGGCTTGTGTTGACCGCCTTGCTGCCATTGTTGTACGGTTTTGAAGCTTAGCTTCCAGCTATCATAAGTCGATCAGTACCAGCGTAGTCGTTCTTGAGATACAACGCTACTGAGTGGGACTGAAACTATCCGAGATAAATGGGGTCTGTGACATATGAGATGCATTTACAATAAGAACAAAATGCGAGCGGCATAAAAATAGACTATAAAGTATGTAAGGGTACATACAATGAAAAATAACAAGCGAAGCTGTATCCGCAAACCACTTGATCTCTACGTCGATGTTTACCGTTTCGACGAACACCTGGGTCGTTCCCAGACCAGAGATATCAGTCTCGACGGCGCCTTCATCGAAAGTTGCTCCGGGGGGCTTTGTCCGAATGATATGCTGGATCTGCGTATACATGCGCACGATAACGAACAAAACCCCCTGTGTTTGAAGGCCACGGTTGTCCGGTCAGCCGATAAGGGCGTTGGTGTTCAGTTCGATTATGGTATTCAGGAATACAGACGGCTTCTGAATATTATCTCCACCTACGCAACTGATGGCCAAATGCTGAAGGTACCTGGTTTCTGGTATGTAAATAGTTCTGTCAATTGAAGTGGAATTCATAGGGGTGAGACCACGATTTATTGTAAATCTTATGACAACCGTGGTCTGTCCCCATTTTATTCTCTACGTCCCTTTTACTCCCAAAGCATGTTTAATTGAGATTGTGATTGACTTCTGGACTGATCAGTCCTATTCTAGGCTACATGTCTATCGGAAGACCGCTTGAATTTGATCCCAACATGGCACTCGAGTCTGCCATGCACGTGTTCTGGCGCCAGGGTTATGAGGCCAGCTCATTGCAGGATCTGATCGGTGCCATGGGCCTGTCCAAGAGCAGTTTCTACCAGGCGTTCGAGAGTAAACAGGCGTTGTTCAAGCGCTGTATCCAGTTCTACCGGCAGGGTCTGGTCAATGAATTGCAGGGCAAATTGAGTAAAACAGAATCCGGAATAGCCTTTATCCAGACCTTGTTCCGTGATGTTGCCAACGAAACCAGCGGCACTGATAGCCGCCGTGGCTGCTTGTTAATGAATACCGCCAGCGAGTTCGCCCAGACTGATCCTGAAATTGCTGAGCTGGTCAGCAGCAGTATTAAAAATCTCACCCAGGTATTCGAGAAGGCCATCGAACAGGGGCAGCAACAGGGTGATATTCCAGCGAATAAAAACAAACATGAACTGGCGAATTACCTGGTTAGCAGCATGAGTGGTTTAAAAAACATGGTCAAGGCCGGCGCCGATAGCAAAAGTATTAAACAGACTGCCGATATTGTGTTGTCGGCACTGGATTGAATCGTTAGAGGCCGATTGTTACCGGCCTCTTTTTATTTGCCATATTATGGACTGATTAGTCCATATTGAGCATAAACCACAGAGGAGAAAACGTTATGCCACTAGTACAAATCAAGGGTGTTGGGGGTTACCTCAGCATGGAACAAAAACAGGAAATGATCCGCAAAGTTACCGACGCCGTGCTGTCTGTTGAAGGCGAAGGCCTGCGGCCGGTCACCTGGGTCACGATTGAAGACGTTGAGCCGGGTGCCTGGGGTGTTGCTGGTGAAGCGGTTACCGATGATGACCTGAGGCAAATGGCTGCACAGGAACAATAGCGCGTTATTTGACGAGTTGAATAATCAACAGGAGAAATTCAATGAATGTTACCAATACAGCGGTTGTATTAATTGATGTCGACAATGATTTTCTGAGTGAAGATGGCAAACTGAATGGCGCCATTAAAGAAGTGCTCGATGCCAACCAGGTTGTTGCCAATATCAACAAACTGATCAACGGCGCAAGAAGTGTCGGCGCGCAAATCATACATGTGCCGATCGTGTTTTCACCTGATTATAGGGAAATGGGCGACGACCCCTACGGGATTTTTAAAGTGGTCAAAGATACCGGCGCCTTTCAACGTGGCAGCTGGGGTGCAAAAGTTGCCGATAACCTGGATGTGGATGTAAACGACATCATTATCGATAACAAATGCGGTACCTGTGCATTTGCCAGCACTGATCTCGACAAGGTTCTCAAGCAGACCGGCATCACTAATATTGTACTGGGTGGTTTACTCACCAATATCTGTATCGAAACCACGATGCGCACAGCCTATGACAAAGGTTACAAGGTGTACGCACTCACCGACTGCTGCGCCACGGTTGCTGATGTGCAACAGCAGGCATCGATAGCCAATAACTGGCCGATGTTTTCGATACCGCTTACCACTGACGAATTACTCAACCAGCTTGAATCTATTGCTGCAGCCTGAACTGTAGACAGAACATTAGAGGAGTGAATACCATGAAATTCGAATTCCATACGATCGAATCTGCACCTGAATCCGTGAAACCCGACCTGGAAGCTGCAAAAAAAGCCTACGGTGCTGTGCCCAATCTATACCGAGGTTTTGCCACCAATCCAGCCACATTAAAAATATACCTTGCCTTCAATGAACAGTTACAACAGCACGGTACCTTGTCACCGATCGAACAGCAGGTAGTTTATTTGACTGTCAGCGCCGAAAATGGCTGTACTTACTGTGTTGGTGCACACTCGGTGCTTGCCGATATGTCGAAAATGCCAGCTGTGATGGTTGAAGAACTGCGCAATCAAACAGCATTAACCGATGCAAAACTGAATGCATTGCATAACTTTACATTGTCGGTCATGGAGCACCGTGGCTGGGTACCGGAAGCCGACCTTGATGAATTTGCCCAGGCCGGCTATAACGAAAGCCAGGCACTTGAAGTACTGACTATCATCGCTCAGAAAACAATAAGTAATTATTTTAACCATATAGCGCAAACACCGTTAGATGATATGTTTGCCGAACGCGCCTGGGAACCGAACCGGGTGCAAAGTAAATCTGCATAGAAAAGAAGAATAAAAAGGGACGGAGGGATTTAATTTGGATCAATGTCGTTAGGTTAATAACTAATCCCTTCGCCCCCTTTAACTACAAGCAGACTAGTATTTCACCGAGCAACCATAAGGCCGCGTTATGTTGTCTTCAATGGTGTTGCCGGCAGCCATTGCATCGAGTGCAGCACGCACATAA
This sequence comes from uncultured Thiotrichaceae bacterium, assembly GCA_964600755.1. GTDB lineage: Bacteria > Pseudomonadota > Gammaproteobacteria > SZUA-229 > SZUA-229 > JABDQW01. Next base: position 18,389 of record CAZRKQ010000114.1, on the reverse strand, counting down.
TTTTTCGCGCCGGCAATATCATCTTCATCTTTACTGGGAATATTATCAATCCCGCCCATGTAAACGAGTTGACCTGTTTTATCGATGATATACATGTGTGGTGTGGTCTTGGCGCCATACAACAGGCCGATCTCGCTGGTTACGTCCAGTATCACCGCCGTTGGTGCGGCGTTGCGTGACTGGCTCAGTTGATTGGCTTGCTTGCCACTGACATGCCCCTGTTTGCCTGGTTTGGATGAGATGATGGATAACCAGACAATGCCATTGGCGGTTGCGTTGTTTTGCAATGTTTGCATGTTGCCACTGTTATAGTGTTTTTTGACATAAGGGCAGTCATGGTTGGTCCATTCCAGTACCACGGTTTTGCCTTTATATTGGCTCAAGCTGTGTTTGATGCCGTTACTGTCGACGCCGGTGAAATCCGGTGCCGGTTTGCCGACTTCGACGCCGGCATAGGCAGACAGGCTGAACGCGGTGAGCAGGCTCAGCAGTATGAATTGCGCAAGTTTAAAGGTTGTGGCTGTCACGATGGTGCCTCCTGATAGTTAGTTATTGTCCTGTTACATTATTTGCGTGCTGTGACCTGTTGCAGTGCGTCGGTCAATATCCCCACGGTCAGAATATTGGGTAACACCACGGCCTCTTGTCCGTTTCCCGGAAACAGCAGATACAGGGGAACGCCACTGCGACCATACTGGCTTAGCATGTCGGTGATGCGCGGGTCCCTGTTGGTCCAGTCAGCTTTCATGTAGACCACGCCCTGTTGCCGAAGTTGCGCCTGTACCGTCGGCCGGCTGATGGCCACCTTTTCGTTGACCAGGCAGGTGATGCACCAGGCCGACGTGAAGTTGACCAGGACGGCTTGCCCGTTACGCTGTAATTCGCTCAAGCGAACAGGATCATAGGTTTGCCAGTCAGCCCGGGCTTGATGGCTGGCGCTGGCAGGGGCGTGTTGTTGGCTTAAGGTGGCGGCGAGACTGAGGATGAGCAGCAGCACCAGGCCGGCTTTATAGATCCAGCGTGTGCTCGTGCGCAGCTGTTGCCAACACCATAATAAAAAGCTCAGTAGCACCATCGACATGAAGGCCACTAACAGGCTGGCCTGGTCCACCTGCTGGCTCAGTACCCACAGTAACCAGGCCGCGGTAGCATACAACGGAAAGGCGAGAATTTGTTTGGTGAGCTCCATCCAGGCACCGGGTTGCGGCAGCCAGCTGGATAAGCCGGGCCAGAAGCTGATCAATAACCAGGGCAGTGCCATGCCGAAACCCAACACGATAAAGATCAACAGTGCAGTCGCATTCGACTGGCTCAAGGCGTATCCGAGTGCGGTGCCCATGAAAGGTGCCGTGCAAGGGGTGGCGACAATCACGGCAAGCACGCCGGTAAAGAACGCGCCGGCTTTGCCGCGCCGTGTGGTTAGCTGCTGTCCCAGTCCCATAAAGCTTTCGCCAAAAGACCACAGACCTGAAAACATCAGCCCCATGGCAAACAGTAACCATGTGAGGATCAGCACAAACGCGGGTGACTGTAACTGGAAGCCCCAGCCAATCGCTTCGCCACTGGCACGCAATATCAGCAGTAAGGCCGCAATCATGGCAAAGCTGATCAACACGCCCAGGGTAAAGACAACACCATTACTGCGTACCGCTGCCGGTGTTTGTGCGGCACTCTGGACAATCTGCAGGGCTTTCACTGACAGGATCGGAAAGACACAGGGCATGATGTTCAGCAGCAGTCCACCGCCGAGGGCAAACAACAGTATCAAGCCGAGACTGCTGGATGATGGCATCACCGCAGCGGGGATGGTGAGCGTGAATGCCCGCTTCAGCATGCCATCCGCCGCGCGTTCGCTGATTAATAATACCCCGTCCAGTTGCTTGAGTGCCTGGCCACGCAGATCGCCACGGGTGAGGGTGATGGTCAAGCTGTTAGCGTTCACGCTGTAAGCCTGGCTGGCCGCATGCTCGACGATGCCGTACTCGGCAGGATAAAAATAAACCTCGTGCAATTGACTTGCATCGACGTCGGTCATTTCGATGTTAACCGTCAGTTGCGCTGCATCGACTTCCATTGTCGCTGACCAGGGTAGGGTCTGAGGTAATCGTTGGCGGGCATCGCTAAACGCATCGGCCCAGGCCGAAGCTGTTTGCCGGCTCGCGTCGATCACCGGCAATGACAGGCTGAAGCTGCCTTCCTCGGGAATACATTCGACCTTGCACACCAGCCACTCTGCGTCGGCCTGCAGTTCAATGGCCTGTGCTGGTGGCAGGGTGTCAGGCGGGATGATCTTGACCAGGAGCATGGCCTGGTGGCTATAGCCATAGTTCATCAACGGGCCAACCGGTAGCCGCTGCGGGTAGGGCCAGTGTATTGCGCTCGCACTGAACCCCTGCGGTAGTGCCCAGTCAATGACTGGCGGATTGCCGGAATCTCCCGCATTTTGCCAGTAGGTATGCCAGTCAGGAATGATATCGAAATGCAGCGCAACCCAGAAGGGCTGTCCCGCGACGACACCCTGGTGTTCACTGACCAGGCTGGCGGTCAGGTGCGGGGTTGTTATGCTCGCGGCTTTGTCTTCGCTCGCCGCCGTTAATAGTGGCGCGAACAGCAGTGTCGCAATGAGGGTAACTCGCACTAACCAGCTTGATTGGCATATCATCATTTTAGATTACCAGATATTTAATTCGGGGCCCGTTTGTTTGACCGGAATTAAAGGCTCGGAGTCATTGCTGTCCCACTTACACGTCATTGCGAGTCGCGACAGCGGCGTGGCAATCTCCATGCTACTGTGCAAGCTTCAGGAGATTGCTTCGGTTACTTTACCCATCCATGGGTTCCGCCCTTTGGGCCAGCCTTCAGCTGTTCTTTATCGTTCCAAACGATTAAGTCGCTCGCAATGACGTTTTAATAAAATTAAAAAAGGGAACACTAAAAACAAAAACGGGTGCCAATACTTTGTATGGGCACCCGTCTAACGTTTAAAGTTATTCGTCCTATTTTTTTGCGGATTTACGTGAACGCATAAGAGATATAACAGTTACTATAACAATCAGCGCTATGACCGCAGCCGAAATGGTGAAAGCATCAACTATCATCGTTTTACCTCATGTTATCTTCTACAGTTAATTATTATATAAGACATTGCTAATGTATAAAGATTCAACGCTTTTAAATGTTAAATTTTGTTAAATAAATGCCGTGCTTTGTATTTTTACTTATAGGGAAATGGGGTCAGTTCTTTCATCGTACACAAAGATTTACGATGACGTGCTTCCTGATGAACGATAAAAGGGGACGAAGGAATTAATATTGACCAATAGATCTAAATGGTTAAATAATAATACCTCCGTCCCCTTTATACTCAATGTCTATGTTGCAGGCCACACCATTTGTTCCGGGCAACGTCCGCGGTATTCTGCGTCGTGGTTGTATCAGTGTGTCATCAGATAGCATTCTTATACTCACACAGCAGGAACTGGGCGAATTGGATGGCCGGCCTGCCGGTATCATGGTGATCGATAGCGCGCCGTTTTCTCATCGGATGATTCGCTTACTTACCCTGGGTATTCCCACCATCCTGATTTCCGGTGATACGGTCAACAAGCTTGAAGAGGGCGAGGAAGTTGTTATCGACGGCTTTCGCGGCACGATTATCAAATCGCCTGGACCTGGACTGGAGACAATGCCTGCACCTGAACCGCCACCGGCTGGTGAGGCGGTCACTTTGGATGATGGCAGCCATGTTTCATTGCGTGCCAGCATCTTCAGCATCGATGACGCGGCCCTGGCAGTTAAACAGGGTGCAGCGGCGATCGGCCTTGTTCGTACCGAGTACCTGGTACCGGAAGGGGACGGACTGCCCGATGCTGCTTTCTATGAAAGCACATTACGAGAGCTATGTGATAGTGCTCGGCCGCTGCCGGTTACCTTACGGCTGCCCGATATCGCTCCAGACAAGCAAGTACCATGGCTGGAACCGCTTGTCGGCATGAGCGGGCCCCTTGGTATGCAAGGCGTTCGACTCTACGATGTAGAGCCGGTAAAGGCTGTGTTGCGTGCACTACTGGATGCAATCAACAAGGTCGCTGAAGATTACGAACTCAAGCTGCTGCTTCCTTATGTGACCAATCTCGCAGAGTTCAGCTACTGGCGCAGCAGAATTGAGCAACAGCTGCACAAAGACCTGCCCATCGGCACCATGGCTGAATCGCCAGCTGCTGTACTGGCCATGCAACACTGGTTTGAAGTCGCTGATTTCGTTGTCATCGGCTGCAATGACCTTATGCAGTGTATGTTTGCTGCCGACCGTGATCTTGCCGAGGTACGTCGCCAGCTTGATCCATATTCACCCGAGCTGTTTCGATTTCTCAAGCAGGCAGCCGAAGCTGCAGGTAACAATATTGATAGAGTTCAACTTTGCGGGCTGTTGCCTCAGCTGTCTGCTGTGCTGCCCGTGTTGCTCGGTATGGGTTTTCGTGTATTCTCAGTAGCACCCGTGATGATCCCTTATCTCGCGAAAATCGCAAGCGAGGCCCGCCTGCCTCAGGCAGAAGAACTTGCTCAACATGTCTGTATGGCAAAGGACAGTGAACAGGTGCGCGGGCTTTTGTAATGTACAATAAACAGGGTCGGAGTAATTTGATTTTCCAGGGTTAATTTGGATGTTCCTACGGTCATATATATTGCTCCTGTTATTCTGTCTCTTACCAGGAGGTGTTATGGCGCAACCCGGTGAAAACGTAGCACTGCCTGAACCTTCTGTTACTGGCTCAACTCCCCTCGAACAACTAATAGCACAACGCCGTTCGATAAGAGACTATCAAACTACCGCAGTGGATCTAGCCGAAATCGGCCAATTGTTATGGGCAGCACAGGGTATTACCCACTTGCAGGGCTTACGCGCCGCACCTTCGGCGGGGGCTTTGTATCCACTTGAACTTTATGTTGTCACAGGTCATATTGAAGGCCTGGCGCAAGGTGTGTACCACTATGAGCCCAGGCATCATCAACTCATGAAAACGAGTGATGGTGATCTACGCGATGCATTGACTCGAGCAGCGTTGTCACAAGACTGGATGAAACATGCCCCGGCAGTAATTGTAATTACTGCCGACTATGATCGCACGTCGAGGAAATACGGCAAAAGAGGCCAGCGTTATGTGCACATCGAAGCAGGCCATGCCGCACAGAACCTTTTTCTGCAGTCAGAATCCCTTGGGTTGGCTACGGTCGTTGTCGGTGCCTTTAATGATGATGAGGTCGTGAGGGTGTTGCGATTACCCGCCGATTTACAACCTTTGCTGTTGATGCCTGTAGGCCGAAAGTAATGACAGCCATACGAATCTCAGAGTATGAATTTGGCAGAATAGCCATTGCGGACAAGATTTACACTTCCGACGTGATAGTTGCACCTGAGCAGGTCATTGACTCATGGTGGCGCAAGGAAGGTCATAATCTGCAGATTGAAGATCTCGATGATATTGTAAATGCAAAACCTGACATGTTGATTATTGGCACCGGTTATTATGGTCGTATGCAAGTTCCGGATGAAACAAAAAAATACCTGGAAGAGCGGGGCATCAAGGTTCTTCAAGCAAAAACACGCGATGCTGTTACTGAGTTTAATCAGTTGCAGAAAGAATATGCACGCATTGTTGCTGCACTGCACCTGACCTGCTAACCGGTTAATAAAATAACCGAGGCAGGGTTATTCTGCAATCCGGTGTTTTTTTACAATTCGCGGCTAAAGCCGCTCCTACGGGGAAAGAAATCATGGGATCGGTGAATAATTAGAATTATTGCGATTTGTCGTTGAGCCCTATAATTGTTTATGCGTTAAACTCACAAAAGCTCCGAATATTGATCCAACCTACCGCAAGGAGAACTGTATGGCTATTGCAGACACCGTTAAAAACTTTCTGGCTGAAAAGTCAGTTGACTATGACCTGGTAGCCCACCCGCACACAGGCTCCAGTCACGAGACCGCAGAGGCCTCTCATGTAAGCGAGGACCATATCGCCAAGGCAGTGATTGTCAAGGATGCCGCCGGCTATACCATGGTGGTGGTACCAGCTAGCTACTACGTTGAGATGAAGCATGTACGCAAGGAACTCGATCGTGAATTCGAGCTCGTAGAAGAGGACGAATTCGCCAAACTGTTTGCCGACTGTGAGCCTGGTGCTATACCACCACTGGGCCCTGCTTATAATATCGAAACTTACCTGGATGAAGGCTTGACCAGTCTTGCCAACGTCTATTGTGAATCCGGTGACCATGAGCATCTCGTTCATGTCAGTGGCGATGACTTTAAACACTTGCTAAGTGGTGTACGTCACGGCCACTTCAGCAATGATGATTGAGGCAGAGAGAACAGACTTCTGTTTCTATTAATCGATATTATTGATCCTGAATAGGAAAAATAACAATTTACAGCTGAAGAGTATGATTAATTAGCGTAGTCTATTACTGCAGTGTTACTACAATTTATTACGTTATACACAAAGATGATTTTTAAGCGGGAGAGATAATAATGAATGAATTCGAACATGTTGTAGACGTCGGTGCTGCTGATCCCGAATTAAACACATCACCCATTGCAGAAGAGGGCGATGAAGAAACAGAAGTGTTACGTCAGGAAGTACCCGGCGAACCTGTTTGTTTTTTCAATAACAAAAGTTATGCAACAGGTGCCTTTGTAAAAAGCGGGACATCTGTACTGAAATGTGATTATGGTATCTGGATACCGGCTGGTCCTGCAGATCCTGACAATCCATAATTAGAAGAAAAAAATAGGGGTCAGAGAGCAATTCTTTCTAATATAAGAAAGTATTAAATAAAAGGAGAAAATCACGTTTTACAGCTCTCCAGTGAAATCATTACGAAATAATAGGGGACAGACCACGTTTTATTCTAGTTTTTTAATATTAACCGTGGTCCGACCCCGGCACTCAAATGCAGCCGTGGGGGAATGCGTGCGCGATTGCCATTATCCGGATGGATTCTCTGGAGATGCATGGGTTATGCTTCCTATACTGTTTTCGATTTTCGCCTGGCAATTAGTTAATGAAACCGCCGAAATATTCTATGCACTACTCCATCAGCGAAACGTCACTTCAAACCCGCAAAAAAAACATTCTCCTGGGCGCACTGCTCAGTCTGGCATTGGCTGCCGTTATCACCGTTGGACACTTTCAATACCCAGAAACTTACAATGATATGTTGTTTTGGTCCGTTATTATCGTGGTGGTCGTTGCTAATCTTGTCAATTACTACCGTTATCGCCGTTACCTGCGTCTAGTCGAAGATCATCGGATTGAAATTGACGGCAATAAAGTCTCCTTTATCACCGGAACCGATAAAACCGTACTGGATACTAAAGATATTGTTGCACTGACTTTTTATCGCAGGAAAGGACAGGTTGAGCATATTCAACTGAAATTGGGGAATAAACGGGGTATACGCCTGGAGGGCTATACCGATTTGGAGCAGTTGGGTGGTGCTATCGCAGACCGGATTCCCGAAGAACAGGTGGTTGGCAGGAAACCCTGAAAAAAGAATGAGGTCAGGCCTTTCATTGCTCATCAAGAAGTATGACTTTGTTAAGCTTGTGCACGGGGAAAAGTCACAGGCACCGGGTACGCGGGACAGGTGCCGGGGTGAACACAGATGAGCAGCGAAGACACACTTGAATTAGATGACGCGTTAGATTCTTTGGAGCGGGCACTGGATCGCCTCTTACGTGGAAACGAACAACTTGAAACTCCGCGCTACACCTATGCGATTGGCGATGTTCAGGGGTGCTTCGACGATCTCCTCAGGCTACTCGACAAGATCGACTTCGATCCCGCGAAAGACCGGCTCTGGTTCACCGGCGATCTGGTCAACAAGGGACCTGACTCCCTGAACATTCTGCGCTTCGTCAAGGGACTGAGGGACTCCGCCATTACTGTGCTGGGCAACCATGACCTCTACCTCCTGGCGGCAGCGGCGGGAGCAGTAAAGGACAAGAAGAGCGACACCATAGCCGCTATTCTGGCCGCCCACGACTGTGAGGAACTGTTGTTCTGGCTCCGACACCAGCCTGTGCTGCACCACGACGAAGTCCTCGGTTACACCATGGTCCACGCCGGCCTGCCGCCCCAATGGGACCTGGTTGCCGCATTGGCACGCGCCCAGGAGCTGGAAACCGTTTTGCAGAACGCGGGCTACCAAGAATTTCTCGGGGCTTTATATGAGGAGAAGCCCGACCGATGGAGCGAAGACCTGAAGGGTCTGGCAAGACTTCGATTTATCGTGAACTGTTTCACTCAGTTACGCTATTGCGACCGCAAGGGCCGCTTGGACCTGTCCAGCCTGCGGCGTACCGCTTCCAAAAAGAAGCGTTCCATACCCTGGTTTCAGGTACCCAAGCGATCCCATAAAGACATGAAGATCATCTTCGGCCACTGGGCCTCGCTGGACAAGAAAAAGACCAAAACCACCGGTGTCTACCCGCTGGATACGGGTTGTTCAAACAGGGGAAAGTTCACGGCCATGCGCTTGGGAGATGAGCGGATCTTCAGTACCCGCTGCAGGATCAAGTCCCATCCGGGTCTGGGGTAGTCCTCCGCCGTCTTTTCGGACCTATCTCCGGGTCGGACCAACACAACTTATTAATAATAAAAACAATCAATCGATATAACACCGCTCATGAGACTTAAACACCTCATTTTATCGATGCGAAATAAAAGGGGACGGAGGGATTAAACTATGATCAATTTGCTAATACGATCTATATATCCTGTGCCACTCGAAAACCGAAATTTCGGCTACCTTTAGCCGCAGAAGACCCAAAGCGACCAGTCGAACTCAAACTACCTGCTACACCGATCCATGAACCACCGCGCAATATGCGCTGCGCGCAACTACCACTTTCCCGCGCTTGACCATTAGACGATGCACCATCATAACTATCGTGCCAACAATCCTGCGTCCATTCCCAAACATTTCCACTCATATCATAAAGCCCTAAACCATTGGCTTGTTTTTGTGCCACAGAATGTGTTTTTTCATTGCTGTTGCTCCCATACCAGGCTAACTTACTTTCGTCGTCGCCACCGCAATATTTTTCATCCTTGCCTGCACTACGGCAAGCATATTCCCATTCAACTTCACTGGGTAACCTGAAGCGTAAACCCGTTTGTTGATTTAGTTTTTTGAAGAAATCTTGAACATCATTCCAGCTAACACTGTCTACCGGACAGTTGTCACAAGCTTTAAAGTAGGATGGAGCACGACCCATCACCAGCTGCCATTGTTTTTGTGTGACTTCGGTTTCACCAAGCCTGAAACCATTAATGCGAACAGTATGTACAGGGTTTTCAGTAGAATCGCCGCTAGCATTGCCCATTTTATAAGGGCCATCTGGTATCGAAATTAATCTTCCCACCCTGGAGTAGACCGGCCCGGGATCAAGCCCAACCAATGTCTTTAACTTGCCCATATCGACATCAGCAAGTAGATAAACACCGGCCGCTATCAATAATCCCAGGGCAATCCACAAAAGTGAATAAATTTTTGCTCCGCTTTTTTTTGATCTGCCAACTGGATGAGTTTTATTTTTCTCGGCGAGTGTTAGGACTTTTTCTTCGCCTTTATCTTTATCAGTGTTTTTGTTGGCAACAGTACTTGAGTTTTCAGCAGTTGCATTGCCTTTATTAACAGCAGCTGGACTTAATATTTCTGTTTTTTGGAGCGCAGGCTCTTCTGCGCCTGTACTATCGACGTCTTCAACAATAGTTAAATTCTCAGCATCCACTTTGCCTTTAATAACAGCGGCTGGACTTAAGACTTCTGTTTTCTGGTGCGCAGGCTGTCCTGCGCCTGTACTATCGGTGCCTGCATCAACACTTAAGTTTACAGCAGTCGCTTTGCCTCTATTGACAGCAGCTTTACTTAAGATTTTTAGTGCATGGTACGCAGGCTTTCCTGCTTCGATACTATCGATGTCTGCAACGATATGTTCACAATTTGAATAACGCTCTTCGCGTACTTTTGCCGTCATGCAATCAAGCAATGGCTGATACACAGCGAACTCTTCGGTTAAATCAGGAACAGGTTCAGAGACATGTTTAAACACGAGGGCAATAGGTGTATCTGCGGTGTAAGGCGCTTTGCCCATCAACATTTGATAGAAAACAATACCCAGGCTGTATATATCTGAGTAAGCACCAACGTTTTTGCCTTTAGCTTGTTCCGGACTTATGTACTGCGGCGTACCTATGATCATGCCCGCTTGAGTCACTTGAGTTGCCGCAGAATCTACAGAGCGCGCGACGCCAAAGTCCATGAGCACGACAGAGCCGTCTGCTCGAAACATGATGTTGTCGGGTTTAATATCGCGATGAACAATACTTTTATCGTGTGCGGCTTTAAGGGCTGTGGCAACCTGCCTGACAATCGATAACGCATATTGGCTGTCGACGCCCGCTTTAATTTTATCGCTTAATGTTTCGCCGCTAGGCAAGAGCTCCATAACAAGGTAGTTGTGGCCATCATGTTCGCCAACGTCATAAATTGTTACGATATTTGGATGTGAGAGATTAGCAACAATGCGTGCTTCTCGTAAAAATCGATTGCTGGATTCCGAATCAGCCCCATGTTGACGATTCATGACTTTGATCGCCACTTTTCGATTTAAAGCTTTATGAAGAGCAAGGTAAACACGCGCCATGCCGCCTTCACCGATTATTTCTTCGATTTCGTAGCCAGGTAGTTCCATAAGCTCAAACAGGGCCCCAGTAAAAGATCATTGATAAGAGTTGTTGCCCAGTCCCCAAATAACTAAGTTAGTTTGATGGAGTTTAGACCAATAATGGTATATCTAGCGGGTAAATCGGGAATAGAAATTAAATGGAAACAGAGGCTTAGGCCTTACATTTAACATAATCGAAAGGAATGAGGTCAGGACTTGCAACGTTCAAGAATACAAGGGGGCGGTGACAAATGAGCGATTAAAAGGCTACAGATTTATTTATATTCTCTTCTTTAAAAATAATTCTGTTCCCTTGATTCGTTATTTTTTCCCGGCCATGTATGGCACATGCCCAGCGTTGCCATACATGTGAACTCACTGTTACTGATTAATGCAATGAGGGATTCTGGCGAACACTTCCGGGCGGCACACCGAACTCACGTTTGAATGCGCGGCAAAAAGCGGCTTCGGATTGATAGCCCAGGCGATTGGCAAGTACCGCGAGCGGATCCGCGGTCTGCTGGAGTTGAGCCCGGGCCAGTTGCATGCGCCACTGGGTGAGGTAACGCTTGGCCGATTCACCGACCAGCTGTGTGAACCTGGCCGAGAATCCCGAGCGGGACATGCCCACCTCCCTGGCTAACGATTCCACGCTCCAGTTCCTTTCCGGCGCCCGGTGGATGGCCGCAAGTGCCCGGCCTACGTGCTTGTCACGCAGGGCCGCTAGCCAGCCCTGGTTGGCTTCGGGTGCCGTGTCAATCCAGGTGCGCAGTGCCTGGATGATGAGGATATCGGCCAGGTGCGTGATCACCGTCTCACCACCAGGGCGCAGTTCCCTGGCTTCACGCGCGATGAAGCGCAGCGTGCTTTGCAGCCAGCTGTCTTCCTCATCATCCAAGGCGTCGATCTGCAGCACTTTGGGCAGTTGCGCGATCAGCTGCTGCCCGGCTACCTGGTCAAAGCTGACCACACCGCAGGTCAGGTGGGTCAGTTCACCATCGCCACCGTAGCGCATGATTTCGTAGCGATCACTGACCTGTTCAACCGGTATGTCGAACAGCGGCTCGGCACTGGCATCGGCACTGCTGCGGATACAGTGGCCGTTGCCGTGCGGGACCAGTGTCAGGCTGCCTTGTTGCAACAGCCGGGGTTGTTCACCTGCGACTTCGAGCCAGCAGTGACCGGAGGTGACGACATGAAACATCATATAGCCGTCAAAGGCGGGCAGGTCGATGCCCCACGGTGCGGTGAGCTCGGACTTGCAATACAGGGTACCGTTGAGCCGCAGCCTGTGCAGGGTTTCACCGAGCGGGTCGGTGTAGGCGGGGATTGCTCTATGGTTGCCTGTCATGGTCATAGTGTGTCATGCCAATTGACTGAATGTCCATGTGGTTTGGACGAAGAGTTAAAACATATGGACGATTCGTGATTTTTCATCCGGGTTTACCGGCGCATACTTAAGCCATGACGAGATCAGCAATCGTCCGGATTAACCCTTAACCAGCGGAGAATAGCAATCATGAAACAGTCACCCATACTCATCATCGGTAAAAACGGCAAAACCGGCGCCCGGGTCAACCAGCGCCTGCAGGCACTGGGCTATGCCACGCGCCCGGTTTCACGCTCGACAATCCCGGCATTTGACTGGGAGCAGCCTGCGACATGGCGCTCGGCCATCGCCGGCACGCGTTCCGCCTATGTCACCTATCAGCCGGACCTTGCGGTGCCGGGCGCCGAAGCGACGATTAAAGCGTTTGTGCGCGTCGCCGCTGATGCCGGCCTGGAACACATCGTGCTGCTTTCGGGTCGCGGTGAGGCCGGCGCCGAGCGCGCAGAGCAGATACTGATGCACAGCGGCATTGCATGGAATGTCGTCAGGGCGAGCTGGTTCGCGCAGAATTTCAGCGAAAGTTTTATGCTGGACGGGATTCTTGCCGGTGAACTGATCCTGCCTGCGGGCGATACCATTGAACCTTTCATCGACGCGGATGACATTGCCGACGTCGCGGTAGCGGCACTAACCAAAGCCGGCCATCGCAACAAACTGTTTGAAGTCTCCGGGCCACGCGCGCTGAGCTTTGCTGAATGTATACAGGAGATTGCAGCGGCCATTGGCCGGCCCCTGAAATACACCCAGGTGCCGGTCGATGCCTATATCGATGCGCTACAGGAACAGGGCATGCCGGAGGATATGCAATGGTTATTGCGTGAACTGTTCACCGTGGTGTTTGACGGCAGAAACAGCAAGGTAATGCCCGGTGTTGAACAGGCACTGGGCCGACCGGCGACAGACTTCAGCAGCTATGTACAAAAGGCGGTAGCATCGGGTGTCTGGGATCCATTGATGCAGAGAAAAACTGCCTGATATTTTCACTGAGTAAGTCCCCGCGAAGTTGCGGGGATTTATTAAACTAATAGTTGCGAATGTAATTAAAGGTGTCAACCTGAAGCACCCCGCATATCATAGTCACCCAACGGTGTCAGTACACTTGAAATTGTATGTCTCATGACCTAAAACACCTATATTACTGCTCATTTATAAGGAATGAATCTTGATTAAACTGAAACATATCGTTCATGGCGCCGTGGTTTCTGAAATTGAAATGACCGAGGGAGATTTCACCATTGGCCGCAACCCCGGGAACAGTTTACAGTTAGATGAAGGCGGGGTGAGTGGTAAGCATGCAGTGATTACGATTGTGGCCGACTCTTGTATCCCGGAAATGTTCGATATCACTATCAGGGATCTGAGTAGTACCAATGGCACTTATGTGAATAGCAATTCTGTGAAAGAACAGAAAATCGAACATGGAGACTACATTCGATTTGGTACTTACGAATATAGAATATTTGATGACCAGTCTTATTCCGGTACTCAAACTGAGTATCATATATCCAGGGAATAGGAAGAACTTAACAATAATTATTACTCTGACTCCAATCATCCTGCGTTATTAAGTCTTAATTGGCTCTTTATCAATTAATGGAGTCAGACCCTTTCACTACTGGTGCATTGAATCGCTGTTAGCCAGTCTGCTTTACTTTAATCTGCGCTTTCGTTGTCCAGTTCCGGGTTGCTTGTCCCAATCCAGAATCCGATATTTTTATTGAGGAATTCTGTCCAGTGCATGTAATGCGAACCGTCGCAGGAGAAGTTCAGGCCGACGATGCCGTTAAAGATGTTCAGTGAGCCTGCGCGCAGATAAAGCGTTTCATCCATGAAGCGCAGGTCGCGCAGGGTATGGAAAACATCCTTGACACGTTCGATCGGGATATCCGCATCATCAGGATAGTTGTGCTGTTTCCAGGCCAGGCAGATGCCCGGGTCAGTCAGGTCCTCGATGTCGAGTATGCGGAAACGCAGCGGATCATCGAGCAACCATAAGGTGGCGCGCGAGCTGGAGAAGTGCAGCTTGGCGTGAAACACACCGTATACTTCTACCAGCTCTACGATCAGGTCGAGGACTTCATCGATGCGCTCGTCCATGGCACTATCGATGCGCTGTTGCATGAACAGGCCACCGCGTATGGCCGGGTCACCCTTGATCTGCATCCACTGTTCCGGCTGGCGATAGACCTCCCGCGTGAGTGGCAGTTCCCGCAGGTCGAAGTCCACGCCGAGGTAGCCGAGCAAGCGGCCATCCTGATCAAGGATATGACGCGCGGCGGTTAGCGAGGGCCGTCTGGCATTGCGGCTGATATAGGCGTCCGACAGCGAGAACTTCTCTCCCGCGATCGCATCGGCCAGGTAGGGCCGCTCACTGCGGTCGCGATCAAAGTTATCCGGCAGCAGACCATTATGGGAAATGTTCGAGGTGATCTGCCTGGCCCTGTCATCGAGGATATACAGGTATTTGCAGGCAGGCAGCAACACGAGCCCCTGCTCGAGAACGTGTTCCAGTGCATCGCGCTCGGGCCACACAGCGGCACAGTCAACGGCCAGCCGCCGCATTGGGCCCGAGAGCCGGCTGCTTAGCAGCATGCGCTGGCGCGCCACGGCAGTTTGTAATGCTTTACCCATTTGTCCTCGTTGATTGCGGGGAGCAGTTCCCGTGTTTATCGATTTACGCGGTTATTATAATGACTAATTAGGTCAGATAAGACTAATTGTGTCAGACCAGTGCAACTTCTTGAATGTAAATTGTATAGAGATAATGCAAGCCGAAAATAAACGCGCATACAGCACTTTTTAAGGGCAAAAACCTTGCATTACGGTGAGCAGCAAAAGGGTAACTCGCACTGCTATCCAACACTGAACCTTAACAAAGACACTGGATTACGAAATACATCCATGTATTTCGCCCTGCGGGCCAGCCGAAGGCTGTTCAAATCTGCCCCTGCAGATTTGTCCCGCCCCCGATAAAAACATTCGAGGGTGACGTTGTTTCGCGGGAATGACGAATCAGTGGGACAGCGGAGGTAAGTTGCACTTCGGGGTCACATTTCGTGGTCCGCACTTCGGCACTTCGGGGCCGGGCCTTGGATTTTACGTAATTATAAGGCCCGGCCCTGTTCCCACTGATACGATGCGGCCGGCTTTTTCAATGCGGCGCTGGTCTGATATGCCTGCAGGCTTACGGATTGGACATTCAGTTTATGAGTGTCCGGTTGTCCGTAGCGGTGGGTACTGAATTTCTCCCCGAAGAGTGCATAAACTTCGTCAACGGTGCGCGGTGCACACGTCTTGGGGTGGAAGATCTCATGGTTACTGCTCGCTGCCTCGGGAAATATTTCCACGGCGTGCGTGCCGGGACTTTGTTCCAGCGATTGCAAAAAAGTGATAGCGTCGTCGTTACCCAGGAAGTGGGTCAGGTAGAGATCGGTTTCCGTGGGTACTCGATCGAGCGAGTGCACCAGTTTTTGCTGACTATCACGCACCATTTCCGCGGCCATCATTGACGACAGGCGGGGATTCTTGCGCAGCTCAAGCAGGTGCTGGTACATGGTTTCGTCACGCACCATGGGGCGCTGGTACCCGCTCCAGGTCACGTAGTACTCGATGTTTGCTGCGTAGTCGGCGACAAGGCCATATTTTGCACCGTGTGTCTTGAGGGTTTTCAGCCATGTGTCGTGGGTAAACTGGTACAGGCCAGTCGCTGACGAGGTCGCTGCCTCAATCGCGGGTTCGAAATCGCTTTCAGCGGCGGCCAGCTTCATCAGGTACGAGAAGTCTACGCCGGTATGCACACTACTGAGACGGATGGCAGCAACGATACCATGATCAATGCCGTATCTGGCGGCATCACTGCGGGCAAGCTTCGCATAGCTCTCCATGATGACAGCAAGGTCGGCATCCTCTAGCTGATTGGCGGTATCCGGCAGGTACAGGGCGCGGAACTCTGCGATAGCATGCCGGGTACTCGGCCCCTTGAAACCATCCGCCACGCCCAGATCAAAGCCAAGTGTCAGCAGATTTTCCTGTTGCTGCTTTATCAGCGGGTCAAAGCCTGAAGGGGGTTTGTTGGCGCCTGGCTCCGGCATCACTAACGACGGACCCCATTGCAGCTGACTCGCTACTTTTGCCCTGGAGTAAAGGGTTTTCTTTTCGCCGGATTGTGATGGCGGCTTCTCGCTGCTTGTGGACTGGTGTTCACTGCGCATGATCTGCCCGGTCTGCAGTGCACTCATTTCAAAGGCCTCAAGCTGGCCTTGCTTTTTCACATTGCTCTGTGCGTTGTGGAAAACGCCGGTGGAGAGATGGGATACGACAGCCACAAAGCATACAGCGGTTACAGTTGCCCAGCTCCACAGGTCTGTCGAGGTTTCCCTGGTCATTAATGACCTGAGGGTCTTCACCTCTTTTCGAATACTGTCACGCTCAGCATCTATATCTGCAAGTCGCAGATACAGC
The DNA here is from genome assembly GCA_964600755.1 of uncultured Thiotrichaceae bacterium. Classification (GTDB taxonomy): domain Bacteria; phylum Pseudomonadota; class Gammaproteobacteria; order SZUA-229; family SZUA-229; genus JABDQW01. The sequence goes on along the minus strand of CAZRKQ010000114.1, from coordinate 1,803 downwards.
CGCTCGAGCTCCATCTTTTGAATCTCAATTTTGTCTTGCATAGCGGTTCACTTTTTGCTCAATTTAAACGACGTCCACCCCTGTTGGCGTGGGCACGTTGTCGAATCCTTTGGGGTCACCTGCTGTGTTGCTTAGTTACAGCCCCGACAACACGTGACTTCCTTAAATACTACATGCAAGTAACGTACAAACTATTTACGAGCTTATATATTTCAATGAGTTATATATTTTTTCTAATATTATTTTTAAGTAATTCTGTAAGATTATTCGTCAGTTTTATTGATTTCTTTACAGTTTCAGGTAAACGATGATTGCTCGCCCGGCTGTAACCCAATGCGCCCCGGGCAGACACCATGAGGGCTTGCAAGTGTTTGAGAGCCGAGCTCAAGCGTACTGTTTTTAATGGCATTCAAGGGCTCAGACCCCTTGAATAATTCCTCACACCAGTTATTGCTCTCAGCCAGATTATTGCCATGTATAACAATACGAATCTATTGGTTAGTTAATGGCCAGATACAAAGTGCACGGATAAGCAGCGAATTAACAGTCCGCAGATGATTCCACTTTGTCCAGTTGTTCAGGTAGTGCAAACAGGCCTGTTGTGCATTGTCGCTGGTTGTTGCCACTCTCGAGAGTCTGTTAATAAGCAATACGTTAAAAAATCATCGTGGACAGACAACGATTTATAAGATAAAAGACCTGTCACTCTTGCTAAAGCTGATTAAGAAAACCAATCATGCTCATAGCTAAATATTAATTGAGTATGTATCGCATCGACACTAGTGTTACTTTCAAGTGTTTCTGCTAAAGAATTTTGACCCGATGCAACTTGAGAGGAGAAAACAGATGTCATTGAAAGGCCGTCAAACACAACAGAATCTCAAAGATGTGTTGGCCGGCGAGTCACAGGCAAACCGCCACTACCCGAGCTTCGCGGCCAACGCATAACAGATTATTTATTCTTCCTATACCATACGCTTTATTTTTCATCCAAAGGGGGTGACTTCAATGTTCAAACAAACGATACCTTTACTTGCCGCTGTAGCGCTAGCTATATCAACGCTAATGCCATCAAGCCCTGCTTTCGCTCAGGGCGAACCAAAGTCGAACCAGTTCTGGTGGCCTGAACAGCTGGACCTCAGTCCGCTTCGCGACCACGATGCCGCGTCCAATCCTTATGGCGAAGATTTCAACTACGCTGAGGCGTTCAAAAGTGTCGATCTCAAAGCCCTGAAGAAGGACATCGAGACCTTGATGAAGACGTCACAGGACTGGTGGCCCGCAGACTTTGGCCACTATGGCCCGTTCTTCATTCGTATGGCCTGGCACAGCGCGGGTACGTACCGTGTGGCTGACGGCCGCGGCGGCGCCGGCGGCGGTCAACAGCGGTTCGAACCGCTCAACAGCTGGCCTGACAATGCCAACCTGGATAAAGCACGACGATTACTCTGGCCAATCAAGCAGAAATACGGTCGCAATGTCTCATGGGCCGATTTGATCGTGCTTACGGGCAATGTCGCGATGGAATCCATGGGCTTCGAGACCTTCGGTTTTGCCGGCGGTCGTGAGGACGACTGGGAGCCTGATCTGGTCTATTGGGGGCCTGAGAGCGAGATGCTGGCAGGCGATAAGCGTTATAGCGGCGACAGAAAGCTGGAAAACCCGCTCGCCGCCGTTCAGATGGGCCTGATCTACGTGAATCCGGAAGGGCCAAACGGCAATCACGACCCGATCTCTGCAGCGAAGGATATTCGTACCACGTTCGGTAACATGGCAATGAATGACGAAGAGATTGTTGCGCTC